>JAPLNX010000112.1 GCA_026400935.1 Planctomycetia bacterium
GGCGTGTCGAAATTCTTATGAACGACCGCCCGCGCCGCTGCCTCGGCTACAAAACCCCAAGAGAAGTTTTCCTCGAACAAGCCTCGATTCGATCTTGCGTTTGAGATTCATGACCGCCCGTCCACTGCAGCAAGAGGAAGATTACTATACTTGTACATCATTTTGTATGAAGCGTACCAGCACTCAGTAAATGAAGCTTGGCCTGCACCCAATGTTGGAACATTATGCTTGAAGTCTTGAAAACTGTTCATAGTCAGTGGCCTTTGTCAAAAATGGCGAAGGATTGTAGTGAGTCGTCTCGATTCGCTTTACATATCCACACAGTGATTGACACTCTTGCTGTGACTGAAGAAGTTGAAAAAACTTGCCTCAACTCTCATCGGCGTAATGCACCAAGCTGAAGACGTCGAAGCGGTCGAGTTTCTTTTGGCCGCCTAGGAAATCGAGCTCGATCACGAAGGCACAACCGGCGATCGTGGCCTTGAGGCGTTCGACGAGGTTCACGCAGGCAAGCATGGTGCCTCCAGTGGCGAGGAGGTCATCGACGATGAGGACTCGATCGGATGGGCCTAGGGCATCGACGTGCATGTGGAGCGTGTCGGTGCCGTATTCAAGGTCGTAAGAAAACGACTGAGTTTCATACGGCAGTTTTCCAGGTTTTCGGACTGGAACGAACGCGGCATTCAGGGCCAGTGCAAGCGGTGCCGCGAAGATGAAACCGCGCGCCTCGGCAGCGACGACGGCGGTGATGCCGCGATCGCGAAAGTGTTCGGCGAATTCATCGGTCACTTGCTGAAAGGCGGCTGGATTCGCGAGCAACGGCGTGATGTCGCGAAACATGATCCCCGGCTTGGGGAAATCAGCAACGCTGCGAATGTGGTCTTTGAGATTGAGTGATGTCATTTTGGAAGCAGTCCTTCGTTACGGATCAATGAAGGCTACACAGTTTCAGAGCACGGCGAAGGCGCAGATATGTAGCCATCATCGCGCCGTGGAAGGTGTTGATCTTCAGCGGGAGTATAGCCCGCCCGACAACTTGTTGCTCCAGTCGGTAGCAATCGGAGCGGCGGTAGAGGAAACGAAACTGTCGAAGCCTTCGATGGAAAGGGCCGCTTTGGCGGCTCCGCGAGTCAGCAGGCCGTAACATGAGTGAACTCTGAGCAAGCGTCGAAAAGGGGGATATGACAACCGACCCGCTTGAATAACGGGGAAGGCCGTTGTCGTCAGTGCGTGTGCCTCTTGACCTTGTCGGGAGAGGACCGAGCAACAGAACCCTTGCGGTCTCACCGGGGTACTGCCGATGGCATGTGGACCGAGGAGATCAATGCAACACGGGAAGCCTGCGTCTTGGCGGTGCGTGACCGTCAACGAGAATCCCGCGAGGGACAGGCTCGGCCACAGCAGGTGACGGAGAGGCTCAAAGTATCGACGAAGCCGGGTAACTCCGGTGGAGCGAAGGGGCCTCAGTTCAAGGATCAACGTCGGTAGTGTCGCGGGGAGTGTGATTGGCGATGAGCCTACCGATGCTTGAATCGACTCAGAGACTGCGGACGGCGTTGCAGGCGAAAACGAAGCCGCCGCGGGCGGATGGTACGAGCTACCGCTCGGTTCCGAATTCGAACATTGTCTGGAGCGATCTTCACGTTCACACAGGCGGAGCGAAAAGTTCATTCCACTTCGTACTCACTGTACGACTAAGGTGTCTCGGAAGGATGTGCTGTGGGATGCGTGGACTCGCTGCCGTCATAACGGCGGAGCACCGGGCATCGACGGTCAGACATTCGCGGATATCGAGAAGCACGGCGTGGTGGAATGGTTGAACGGACTTGCGGAAGAACTCTGAACGAAGACTTATCAACCTCAGGCGAAGGCTATTCGCCGCAGACTGGTCGAGTCTATTTGGGCACTCGGCCCTCGCGGAAGAAAATCCAAAAGCTCTGCGAATCAATCAGCGAACAGACCCGCCGGAACAGGACTCTCCAAGACGTGACCGAGATCGTGGACCGCCTGAACCGGCAGAGGTGAAAACAGCTCACACCGCGCCACCACTCGACTCTACGCGTGACGAGCCAGACGCTTCAGAAAACACAATCAATATTCCGTCATTCGGATTATTTGCGACTTTCCTCAACCGGCAGATTTCGCCGTCCCGGAAACAAGATTCCGTAGAAGGCTTCTCTGGCTTCTCCAATTTGTCAAAGCGTGCTTCTCGACTTCTTGAAATCTGAGCTAAAAACCCGAACGAGATTCAACTTCTGGCTGCGGGCTAAGTCTGACCAGGAACAAAACCGTCGATCATCCGGGGCGTACTAGCGTCCGGTTCGGAAACGAACTTTCAAACGGGACGCTAGCGAGTTCCGGCTGATTTGGTCAAAGCAAGGGATTGCGAACATGAAACTGTCGTCGTGGTTGTCGCTTTGGGGGGCATTTGGAATTCGGGACCGAGCGGCAAAGAGCCGTCGAGGTCGAGCTTCGCGAATTCAAAACTCGGCTGGCGTCGCAGTCGAGATGGCCGGAGCGGCCGAAACGCTGGAAGTACGGCAGATGCTCAGCGCGGCAGAACCAGATCTGGTGGCTTTCGCAAAAGGCTTGAACACCGCTGGCGTGAAGTTCTACGGAACAGCTTGGTCCTCAGACACAACCGCCCAGAAGCAACTCTTTCAGGACGGCGGACAGTTCTTGCCATTCATTGAAGTCTCGAACGCTAATCAAACTCCGAACCAAGTGGCGATCGACAACAACATCACAACGTTTCCGACATGGGTCTTTCCAGACAACACGCGAGCCACTGGCTTGCTGAGTTTGGAGACGATCGCGCAACGCTCGAACGTGGCGATTCCTACGGGAGTGAATCCGTCGTTCACGACGGTTCCCGGCCAGTCTTTACTGAGCGGTTCGCCGCTGTTGGTCTCGCTGGATGGCTACGATCCGAACGGCGGAACGCTGACTTACACTTACACAATCGCGAACAACAGTGCGGGCGTGACCGCGACCGTTCAACCTCGCAAAAATGGATTGAAGGTCTCAGTCGCCAATTATGGCGACATGGTCTTTCAGACTTTCGATGACCTCGCTCCGCGAGCGACTGAGCACATCGACGCACTCGCGAACAACAACTTCTACGACAACGTCACGTTCCACCGCGTCATCAACAACTTCATGATCCAAGGTGGCGATCCGACGGGAACGGGAACTGGCGGCTCAACGCTCGGCAAGTTCGACGATCAGTTCAACACAGACTTGCAGTTCAATCGTCCAGGCTTGCTCGCAATGGCCAAGTCAACTGACGACACGAACGATTCGCAATTCTTCATCACCGAAACGGCGACGCGCAGCTTGGACTTCCAGCACACGATCTTCGGCGTGCTCGTAGAAGGCGATGCCGTCCGCGAGGCGATCAGCAACGTCCCCGTCGATGTGAATAAGAAGCCGATCAACGCAGTCACGATGACTTCAGTCGATGTCATCCAAGACGTTGAAAACGGCGTACTGATGCTGAAGGCCAGCGAAGGAAAAACCGGCGCGGCGGATATTACCGTGACCGTGACCGACTCCGACGGCAACTCTTACTCACAGACATTCCACGTCACCGTGACGGCAGACACGATCAACAGCAATCCGTTCTTGTCGGACATCCCGTTGATCCGCACGATTCAAGGCGTGCAAGTCGGCTTCATGGTAGCTGCTCAAGATGCGGACCCAAATCCAAATGCCAGTCCGATTACCTATCTCGGGCAAGGCGTCTTGAGTGGCAACAACATTTTGGTGCCTTATGTGACAGACGCCAACAAGCTGACTTACTCTCTGAATCAAGGGACTGGCCAGGTCATCGTGACACCCGCCAACAATTTTGTCGGCACCGAAAAAATCACATTAGCGACCGGAATCTCAATCGGTGCGGGAACGACCGCGTTGGATCGGTCGTCCACGATCGACTACCAGGTCGTGCCGATCGAAGTTGTGGCCACCGCCTCGGTACTGACGCTGTCTGCCGACAACGACACGGCTCATCACGCGGCGAATGATGGTCAGGCCGATTCGTATTTGGTACGAGTCAACAATGGCTTGCTGGAAGTGACAATTAACGGACACGTCTCTTCACTCTCGGTTCCGGCGTCGGTTTCAACGTTGATCATCAACGGCTCCGATGACACCGACACGCTGACAGTGGATTTCACGAACGGCAGTCCAATTCCCTCCGGCGGGATTGTGTTCAACGGCGCACTGCAAACGTTGAGTGGAGTCGATCAATTGGTCGTGACAGGGGCCGCACCGGGAAGCGTGGTCTACACGATGTCCAATACTACTGACGGCGAACTGGCACTCAACGGCTCGCCGATCATTGTCTTCACGGCTGTCGAAGCGATTTTGGATCAACTGACCGCTGCTAATCGAGGGTTTCAACTTGGTGACGGCAATGATCTCGCGATCTTGGCAGATGACGGAACTGTGGCGAACAATCGCTCGCAATTGACCGTCGGTGCCACGCAGATTGTGTTTGCAAATCCGACTAGTTCGTTGGAAGTCGGTCTGGGTGAAGGTACTGATTCGCTGACCGTCACCGGCTTCGATTCAAATCTCAGCAGTGGTGTCACACTGACTCTGTCGGGTGACGCGGGTGACGACACGATCAATGCTTCCGCTCTCACTCGGGCCGTTTCACTTGGTGGCGGAGACGGGAATGATTCTCTCGTCGGTGGATCGGGAGACGACTTGTTTTCCATTGATCTTGGTGATGACACCATCTTTGGCGGTCCGGGCACAGACGAAATCGCTGGAAGTAATCTGACAGGAACTTTGACACTCTCGAACACGCAATTGACCGGCATTGCGACGGACACCGTCAACGCCTCGACGGGCTCCGATAGCCTCACCGGGATCGAATTCGCAAACTTGGTCGCCGGAAATCTTGCAGTGACGTTCAACGCACGAGCGTTCGATGGATTAGTCACGCTCGTCGGCGGAAATGCCAACGATACGTTGCTCGGTGGCACTGGCCAGGATGTAATCAATGGGAACGGTGGCAATGACCTACTGGAAGGTGGCCTCGATAACGACACGCTCAACGGCGGTGCCGGGACCGACACTCTGCAAGAATCCGGCGACGTCAACTTTGTGATGACTCTTACCAAGTTGACCGGCCTGGGATCGGACTCCTTCAGCAGTATCGAGATGGCTCGGCTGACCGGCGGAGTGAGTGCTAACAACATCAACACACTCGCGTTCAAAGGTCCGGTCACATTGAGCGGCAGCGACGGCAACGACACTTTGCAATCAGCAGGCGGAAACGATTCGCTGCTCGGTGACGGCGGGAACGATTCAATCGTTTCTGGTTCTGGCAACGACACCGTTTCTGGCGGCGATGGGAACGACACGATTCAAGGGGGAGCTGGCGACGACTTCGTGTTGGGCGGGGCCGGTGACGACAACGTCGATGGTCAAGCTGGTAACGATCGAGTCAGCGGCGGACTGGACACCGACACACTCACCGGCGGCGCGGGATCGACTGACATCGTGACCGAAACGACTGACGTCGCATTGCTCACGCTGACGAACGCCTCAATGACGGGACTCGGCTCTGACTTGCTTAGCGGCTTTGAAGCGGCTCAATTCACCGGTGGAGACAGCGGCAACACGTTCGACGCGAGTGCCTTCACGGCTGGTCCCGTCACGTTGCAAGGTGGTGGTGGCAATGATTCATTGGTCGGCAGCAGCGGCAAAGATGTTTTGAATGGCGGCGACGGAGCAGACTCGATCACGGGCGGACTAGGTAACGACACCATTGATGGCGGTGGCGGAAATGATCTGCTCATCGAAACTACGAACGTCAATGTCACGGTTTCGGCCACTCAAGTTGTGGGGGCTAACAGTGGCCTCGGCACGGATAATTACACCGGTTTGGAAGCGATCCAAATCACAGGCGGAGCAGCGGCGAACAAGTTCGATCTGACATTGTTTACCGGCAATGCGACGTTAATCGGCAACGGCGGCAACGACACGCTGATCGGCGGCAGTGGGAACGATGCCTTGACTGGCGGTGCCGGCAACGAGTCCTTCATCGGCAACGGCGGTAACGACACCATCAACGCGGGCGCGGGAAGCGATACGCTCAATGGTGGCGATGGAAACGACAAACTCTTCGGACAGGGAGGAAGCGGTGACCTCCTTACGGGCGGAGCCGGAAACGACACGCTCGATGGCGGAGCGGGTGCCGACGGAATCTTTGAAAATGGCACCGGAGGATTTGTTGCCACCAATATTTCGCTGATCGGCAACGGTAACGATGTCATCGTGGGGATTGAACAACTCACGCTGATAGGCGGATCTGGCGACGACTTGCTGGATGCCGCCGCTTTCAGCGCTGGAGGTGTTTTTCTGAATGGAAGCAACGGCAATGACACGCTCATCGGCACCGCGCTGAATGACGTCTTGTATGGCTGGATCGGCAATGATTCGATCAATGGCGGCGCGGGAAACGATTCGATTCGAGGCGGCCTCGACAACGATACGATCAACGCGGGTGACGGCAACGACACCGTCAATGGTGGCGACGGAAACGATGTGATTGACGGCGGCAATGGCGACGATCAGCTCTCTGGCTACAAAGGAAACGATCAGCTCACGGGTGGTGCCGGCGCTGACTCGCTGGTTGGCGGTGACGGCAACGACACTCTACTTGGCGGCTTAGACAACGACTCATTGATCGGCGGACTCGGCATCGACAGTGTCGATGGTCAAGACGGTGACGACAAAGTCACCGGTGGCGTCGGTGGCGGGAAGCCGGTTCAAGTGGGCGACATCGTCGTCGGCTCGCTCACTGAAATCTCGAACGCACTTACGATCGTCGGAACATGGATCGACGCGGTGTAGGAACCACGAATGGCTGAGAGTGTTACAAACTCCAACGAGCTGGCCTCGGTGGAATCGGGCCTCTGCACTACGCACCGAACTCGCTGAGGAAAATACGCAGCGTAGTGCAAAATCCCTGTGACCACCGAGGCAAGCTCAGTCGGGGTTTGTGTCAACTCGGGTTGGCTACCAGCCCAGACAACACGGCATCTCGATGACCGACCAAAACAGTCGTTGAGCCAACGGGATCGGTTTGCGGTCGGCTCGCGAATAGACCAAGCGGCCATCGACGACGACGTGCGTCGTGTGCGTCGCGTACTCGAACGGATCGCCATCATAGAGGACGAGGTCCGCAACTTTGCCCGGCTCGATGCTGCCGAAGCGGTCGTCGATACGGAGTACTTTCGCCGCGTCCAGGCTGATCGACGACAGCGCCTTCTCGAAACCGAGCCCATGTACGGCGGCGATCGCCGCCTCGAAACGCGCGACTCGCGTCTTCGGGACATAACCTTCCGCGCCGCTGGTAATCGCCAACAGGATGTTCGCGTCCGACAGCGCACTGGCGTTGCTCAGGTGCGAGTGA
Organism: Planctomycetia bacterium; assembly: GCA_026400935.1. Lineage (GTDB taxonomy): Bacteria > Planctomycetota > Planctomycetia > Planctomycetales > Planctomycetaceae > SXKJ01. The sequence goes on from JAPLNX010000112.1 coordinate 7,433, forward strand.
TACGTCTCCAAACTGCCCCCCGATCGCTGCATCGTCGGGTGCAAGAAGATCGGCACCTTCGCAGCGACGAGTTGTTCGCGAATCAGAAAACCTTCCGCGGCGAGAGCGATCGCGCTGTCGAGGCCGAACTCTTGCGACAGCCGCAAACCGGTGAGGATGTCGTCCGCCTGCTGGGCGGCGAAGAGCGTTTGCACTTTCTTGTCGAGGGCCAGTGAAAAGCTTTCGCGTTTCAAACTGCGGTCGGCGGGAGCGTCTTTCTCCTTCGCGGCCTCCGCTTTCTTCTTCGCATTCGCCGCGTCGGCAAACGCTTGTCGGATGAGGGCGGCGGTCCCCATGCGCGTTTGCGGCAGACGTTCTTTGTAAGTCGTCTTCGGCGCTTCGCCGAGGTTGATGACCAACGCCTGCGGAAAGCGCACGGTCATCGCATCGGCGGTGCGACCGTGAGTCCGAAAGACTCCGCTGAGCCCGCCGATCACGTTGGCTCGGCCGGGGATCGAATGCACGACGGTGATGCCTTGCTCCAACAGATACCGCAACAGCGGTTCGCTGGGATTGAACGCATCGAGCACCCGCGCGTCCGCTTGATTCGGATCGCTCGCCTCGTCGGCGTCTTGATCGGCCGGGATGTTGTATTCGCCGGAGAGGGGCACAATCGTCGCCGCGTCGATCAATCCAGGAGACACATTCGCCGCCGTCAGCACCGGCACGCCAGGCGGGATTTGCAGATCGCCACGCGGTCCCGCGAAGAGGATTTTCCCGTCTTTCACATGCACCGCGCCGTCGGCGATGGTCGGCTTCGCAACCGTGTGCAAGCGGCCGGCGAGCACGATGAACTCAGTCGCGTCCGTCGTCGCGGCTTTCGAGTTGTTCGGCAGGACAGGGCTCTTCGCAGCGGGAGGTGCCGACATTGGCGGTTTGAATTCCGGCAGCCGGGACTTGTCGAGCGATGCGTATCCGCCCGTTTGGAAACTGCGATCGCGTTCGTCGCTCAGCGCGAAGACTCGTTTGCCGTCGATGTAGGTTTCGAGCACTCGGCTGTAGACGGAGAACGGTTCGCCGCTGAGCACCACGAAGTCCGCGTCCTTCCCTTTCTCGAGCGAGCCGACGCGGTGATCGAGCTTCAGTGCCTGAGCGGGATACAGCGTGATCGCCTTCAGCGCGTCATCGGTCGATAACCCGCCACGGACTGTGACCGCCGCCGTCCGCAACAAGAAGCGGCTTTCAGTGACCGGGTCGTCCGTGTTGACGTGAACCTTGATGCCCGCCTTCGTCAGTTCCGCCGCACATTCTTCGATGAAACCGACGACTTCTGCTTTACCGCCGGGGCTGTCGGGGATCGTCAGCGAAATCGGGACGCCCGCTTTGGCGATCTCGTCGAGCACCTTGTACGATTCGGTGCCATGTTGAATGACGAGATCGAAATCAAACTCACGCCGCAAGCGAAGCACGGTGAGAATGTCGTCCGCTCGGTGCGTGTGAAAATGAACGGTGCGCTTCTTCTGCAAGACTTCAGCGAGCGGTTCGAGCGACAGACTGCGTTCCGGCGGAGTGGGCGGCGACGCCGTGTCTTCTTTGCTCTCAGGTTTCTTGTCGTCTGCTTTTTTGGCTTCAAATTCGGCGAGTTTCTGCCGGTACTTGTCCCACTTAGCGAGATACTCCTGAGCCTTCACCAGCTCAGCCCGTTGCAGCGCAGCGACCTTCATGCGTGTGGACGGGGCCTTGCCCTTACCTCCATAAGCTTTCTTCGGATTCTCGCCGTTAGCCATCTTCAGTCCGCCGAGCACGTGCGGCGTCTCGAACCACATTTGCTCCGGCGAGTAACCTCGCAGCTTCACATAGATCGTCTGCCCGCCAATGACGTTCGCGCTACCGGGCATGATGTTCGCCGTCGTGACCCCACCCGCGTTCGCCATGCGGATTCCCGGATCAAACGGGTTCAACGAATCGAGCGCGCGGACAATGCTAGTGATCGGATCGGTCACTTCATTGCCATCCGAGTTCGCATTCACCGCCGGCCGCGAGTAGACACCCAAATGCGAATGACTATCCACCAAGCCGGGGATGATGACCTTCCCGGTGACGTCGATGACATTCGCCCCAGCCGGGCTCGGGACTTTGTCACTCGGCCCAACGTCTACAATCCGCCCACCTGCGACGACTAACGCGCCATTCTCGATCACCAAGCCAGAGACGGTGTGAATGCGAGCGTTACGATAAACGACGATTTCAGGCTTAATGACCTGCCGGTCTTCAGCCGAAGCAAAGTCAATCGCAGGAAACACGAACATCAACCACAAAACTGACAGAATCAAAAGTCGCTGCGGCACGTTGACTCCAATTTCATTGAATCTGCGACAGTGGGTCAGTTTGGTTGCCTTTCGTTCCGCGAAAGGGCGTTCTTTTGCAGAGCAAGAAACGACAATCACTCAAACTGACCCACCACCGAACCGGCCAGAGGCAGAGCCTCACTCAACTGGCAAAATGTAGGAGAGCGCACCGATTGCCTTTCCCTTCGGAACGTCTTTGTAGTGGGCGTGGCAAGAGACGCACTTCTCCATCACGACCGGTACGATAGTCGCCGTACGAAGGTATTTCTTCCCCTCCTTCTCGACAACTTGTTCCACGGACGCTTTTCCGCCCAGAATCTCTCTGACTGCTTTCTTCTCGAAGTCGTCGTTCGGTGCGTTTGCCGCTTCGATTGGATCGCCCGTTGCATCGAGCAATCGGACTTCGTGATGTCCCTTGGCTTTCATCTCTTTCCATAGCAGTTTGCCAGCAACAGCAGCGGCCGGTTCCTCACCCTTCACGTAATGGGTCGTGATGAGCACGATCGCGGTTTTGTAGAGATCGTCAAGCATTTTTGTCTGCTTGCGAGTTCGCTCAACAGCCGGATCGTCGGCCGCTTTCTTGGTCCCTTGGCCGGGGAGCAATGTCACTCCCGCCAAAACCAAAATCAAACTCAACGTTACCCACCGAGCACTGTGAATCTTCATTTCGTTTTCCTTGTTGTTGTACGGGACAGACTTCTAAGAGTACCACGCTTTGCACCAGTGATTTTGACCGGAAGAACGTCACCCAATTTGACGCTCTTCAGGTAATCCACTTGCACTTGCTCGGCCCGCGCGAGCACGTTGCGTAGCTTGCAGTAACTTTGAATCACACAGACTTCATCGGTACCCACGCACTCCAACAAGTGCATGCTTCCTTCAAACGCGGCGACGATCTCACCGATCGAGACCTCGTCAGTTGTTGTGGCTAATTCGATCCCGCCGCCGATTCCGCGAACACTCCGGACATAGCCTAAGCGAGCGAGTTGGTTCACCACTTTGGCCACGTTAGACGCTGGAATCTGAAAGAACTCTGCCACGTCCCCAATGGTCGCTCGGTTCGACACCGAAGCGAGATACATCAGCGTTCGCAGGGCGTAATCGGTTTGCAAAGAGAGTCGCATAAGCCAGAGCCACCGCTAAAGAAACAAAACAGACACGACTAATGTTTGTTTTATATAATCGTTCGTCTGTGAACGAACAAGTGTGCGATTTCCGTGCGAATTAGCACGGCAGTCTGAGGCAAATATCTGGCTAAGTGTTGAATTGAAGAAGCGTGTCGGTTTGAAATCGAATCCCGAAGACAGCACACTGGTCACTCCCGCCGTGGGTTACCATGGCAGTCAGCCTGTTGCGTTTAGTTTCCTGCTTCTGACCAATTCACTCTTCAAGGAACGCTCGCCATGTCACATCGTGTTAGCCGACGTCAGTTTCTGGGAACCGCATCTGCTGCCACTGCGTGGTGGGTCGGCATGTCCGATCGTGCAATTGCTGACTCGAAGTCTCCGAATGAAAAATTGAATCTGGCCATCATCGGAGTTGCAGGCAAGGGAGGTCACAACCTCGATCAACTCACACAAGAGAACATCGTCGCACTGTGCGATGTCGATCGTGGCAACCTCGGCAAGCAGGCTGAGCGATTTCCTACCGCCGCGAAGTTCGAGGACTATCGGCAACTCTTCGACAAGATGAGCAACAAGATCGACGCAGTCGTGGTCTCGACCGCCGATCACACGCACGCTCCGCCGACGTCAGTCGCGATCTCGTTGGGCAAACACGTTTACTGCGAGAAGCCGCTGACGCACACGGTGCAAGAAGCTCGCGTGATCGCGGAATTGGCCAAGAAGCACAAAGTCGCCACTCAAATGGGGACTCAGATCCATGCCGAAGGAAACTACCGCCGTGTGGTCGAAGTGATTCAAAGCGGAGCGATCGGCCCGGTGCGAGAAGTCTTCAATTGGTGCAACAAAGGTTGGTCCGACGGTCGCTTCGGCGCGGTGAAGCCGATTCCCGCGAGCCTCAATTGGGATGTTTGGCTCGGCCCAGCCAAAGAACGAGAATATTGTGACGGCATTCATCCAGCTAACTGGCGACGTTTCTGGGAATATGGTTCAGGCACGTTCGGGGACATGGCTGCGCACGTCATGGACTTGCCGTTCTGGGCACTCGGCCTGCGACATCCCACATCGGTCGTCTGCGAAGGACCGGAGTTGCATCCAGATGGAGCGCCGAAATGGACGAAGTGCGACTACGAATTCCCGGCTCGAGGGGAGCAACCAGCCGTGAAGTTCCACTGGTCAGATGGCGGAGCCCATCACGACTTGGTCAAGAACACGAACGACCACGGTGGCAAACCATTGAGCGATTGGGGACTCGGTGTGCTGTTCGTCGGAGACAAGGGGATGCTGGCTGCTGACTACGGTCGTTACATCCTGTTGCCTCAAGACAAGTTCACGGACTTCAAAGCACCACCAAAAACGATCGCCGATTCGATCGGTCACTGGCGCGAGTGGACTCAGGCCTGCAAAACCGGTTCACCGACGACCTGCAACTTCGATTACTCCGGCGCACTGACCGAGACAATTCTGCTCGGCATCGTCGCCTTCCGCAGCGGCGAAAAGATCGAATGGGACGCCGCCGCGTTGAAGGTCAAGAACTCCTCGAAGGCGGGAGCGTACGTCACCAAGACGTACCGCAAAGGCTTCGAGGTCGTCGGCATCTAGTCGCTCAGCCTGAGCATTCTTGAGGGAAAGGTTTCACCGCCAAGGCGCTAAGAACGCGAAGGAGCACCCCCAAAAATCATTCCTGATGATCATTGCGTAAGGAGACTTAGGGAATGGCGATCATCCTGATGTCTTGGCAGCTCTTCGCGTTCTTTGCGCCTTGGCGGTGGAGTTCCTTCCCCGAAAACACTCAGGTCGAATAACTAAGCCCCACACGCTGATTCGTTACTTCTTCTGCCAACGTTGCCATGCTTGGCCGGGGCGATCGACTCGGAATTTGACGAGACGTGTGTGTTCGACCTCAGTCACATATACCGTGCGTCCGTCCGGACCACCGAAGCAGATATTGCTGGGGCTTTTGCCGAGCACATCAATCTCACGCAGGATTTCTCCTTTCGGTGTCACGACGGCGACGGTCCCTTTGCCGTAACGAGTGACATAAAGATTGCCGTCCACATCGCACCGCATGCCATCGAAGCCGTGATCGGGAAACTGTTTCACGAGTCGTTTGTCTTTGATCCCGTCAGCGGTAATCGTGAATGCCCAGAGGCCCCGCTGCAGACTCTCGTTGACGTACAGCGTCTTTCCATCCGGGCTAACTTCGATTCCGTTGGTCGTACCGAGATCGCTCGCAACCTTCGTGATCTTGCCCTGCCGGTCGATGCGCCATAACTGCCCAGTGCTGTTGCCCCAATTCGGATCGCTGGCCCACATCACATCGTCGGGACCGATCGCCAAATCGTTCGGCTGATTCATCTGGTCGTGATGCGCGAAGGTCGTGATTTGCTTCGTGACCATGTCGATCTTCAACACGTTGTGGTTGACGTAATCGGCCACGAACATTGCACCAGTTCGATCAAACACAATGCCGTTCCCGACGCTCTTGTTAGGCAACGTGACGAAGACCTCACCTTTTCCCAGCGGATTGACAATCCCGATCGATCCATCACTTTTGAAGTTCACTGCGTAGACGTTGCCCACACTATCGCAATTTGGGCCTTCGATGCCGGGCGTGAATTCCTTCGGCTGCGTGAACGGCTCAGCGACGAAGAGTTTTTCGTCCGCGTGGCTGAGCGGAGCGAACGTTTTCAACAACAGACACAAAGGTAGTAATGGGATCACAAGACGTTGCACGAATCGCGACATGAAGCATTCCTTAAGAAGTTGTTGGTTGATGACCGGCAGTCTGCCGAGCATTCTGTCAGTCTGTGACGCAAGCGGCAACCAGTTGGAGCGGCAGTTGGCATGCTGACGGGATTCATGGGAATAATGCGATTGATGGAATAGGCTGATTTGATAAGCCCCATGCCGTCCATCAATCCAATGCTCCTCCTCGCAATCCCCACAACATCGCAACTCGATTGGCTTGTCGCCTACTGACTAGACTCACCACACTGACGTCGATGTTGCTTCCCACTTTCACTCGAACCATGAGCCTCCATCATGACTCAAGCTATTGTCGATCCCGGCGAACTGCGGCTCTTCGCGCAGATGCTCAAGCAGTTCAACCAAGATTTATCCGACCGGTCGACGGCGCTTTCCAGTCAGCTTCACGCGTTGAGTAGTACGTGGCGTGACCAAGAGAACCTGAAATTCACCGAACAGTTCGAGCAGCATCTGCGTTACCTGCAACGCTTCGTCGATGCCAATAACCAACACATCCCGTACCTGCTTCGCAAAGCTGAACGAATCGAAGAATACCTCCAGCAGCGGTAGCAACCAAAACTTGCTGGCCGTTACTACGCCTTCCGCATTCCTCCCTCCGCATTTCGTCTGCGCTGCTGATGTGCGTGCCACATCACCATCAGCGTCTCTTCCGCCGAGTACTGGAATTGGAATCCGAGTTCATCGGTCAGTCGCTTCGGCGTGATGACCCACGGATACCGAGCGAAGTCGTGGAGGCTTGGAGGAAAATCAAAGATCGGGAGGTGCAGGCCCCACCAAAATGTGGTCGCCAGCTTCGCACTCCACAGCGGAATCTTGATATGCCATCGGTTTGTCAGTTGAGCCACTTTACTGATCGGCACCCAATCGGGCGGACTGATGTTGAAAGGGCCGCGCGCAGAATGCATCAAAATCGTCCAGGTTGCCGCAACGCAGTCATCCTCATGGACCCACTGCAACGGTGTATCAACACCATCGAGCAAACACATGACTGGCAAGTACATCACTAATCGCGTGAGATAATTATTGATCTGCGGCCCGACAATGACCGTCGGGCGGGTCCACGAATGACCGTTTTGTCCGCCGCGTACTGAAAGTTCTGTCGAGGCCGTAGCGGACTGGATTCGTCCATCGGCAACGGATTATCGTCCCACGCACCGTACGCGGTCGCACTCGACGCCATCAAGAATCGCATTGGGCGAATGAACCGCACGGCCTCAAAGACATTTCGAGTACCGTTGACGTTGATGTCGTGCATCAGCTTCAAATCACGAATCGGATTCACCACGAACGCCAAGTGAATAATCGTGTCGGGGCGGAAGTTTGCCAGTGTTGTCTGCACTTCTGAACTGCGAATGTCATGCGTCACAAATTCGTGCGGAACGTAGTTCGGTGGAGGCGGAACCACATCGATGCCGAGAATCTGTGAGTTCGGCAATTCGCGGCGAATGTGTTCAACGAGCTTCCGTCCGTAGTGGCCAGAACTCCCTGTGATTGCGATACGTTGCATGGTGGGTTGTCGAAGAGGGTACAAATCAAAGATGTGAATTCAGTGGGCGTTTCGGCCAATGTCGACCACGCCGTGCCGTCTTTGCCAGCAAGTTTCGATAGGGGTAAAAATCGACTTGAATCGTATGCCGAGTGCTCTTCGTGTATCGCTTCTCAAGACTCGCTCGATGCCGCTTAATCTCCGCGACCATTGTCTCGCGATCTGGCAGTCCTGATGTCCCTCTCAAAACGTCAGCGACCCAAATGGCTTGCGCTTCTGCCAGCGGCATGATCGCCCCCCACGGCTGCACCAGGCCGATGAAGTACAATCCCGGTTGGTCGGGATGGACGACTTGCTGATACAGAGACACTTCGTTGTTCATTGGATCGAGCACACTGGCGTCGAGAAACGGAAACGTGATGTTGTATCCGGTACACCACACGATGACATCGACTTTCTCAACCGATCCATCCACAAATCGCACTGAATCACCACAAAGTTCTTGGAGATTCGGCTTCACTTGCAAATAACCGTGCCCGATGACGTTAAAAATGTCCGCCGAAATCGTGGGGTGTTCTTGCAAGATGCGATGCTCAGGTTCCGGAATGCCGTACCACGACATTTTGCCGCGAGCCATCCATAACCCTGCTCCGAAGATTGGCCTGATGGCCCACCATGGCAACCACTTCCAAATGAACGGCGGCAGAATCGTGTCCATTGGCCAGCCAAACATGTATTTCGGAATGACATGAGCCCCGCGCCGTACCGACATGAATGCCGCTTCCGCCACGCGCGATGCTTCGCAAGCAATGTCGCATGACGAATTGCCAAAGCCGACGACCAGCACACGCTTGCCGACGAACCTGCTCGGTTCGCGATAATCATGCGAATGCAATTGCTGACCGTGAAACTCGCCGGGAAAACTCGGCAGACGCGGATTCCAGTGATGCCCGTTTGCGACCAGAACCGCACCATATCGGTTCGTCCGTCGTACTCCATCCGCACCGACCACAGTGACATCCCAATCACCATTACCGGCGGCCGTGACTTGTTCGACTTTCGTGCGGAATGTGATCGTCTCACGAATGCCGAAGTGATCAACATAGCTTTCGAAGTATTGCAGCACCTTCCCGTGATCGGGAAACGGCGGCCAATCGCGAGGCAACGGGAAGTCAGAATACGCCATCGTGTCACGTGACGTGTTGATATGCAGCGACCGATAGGCTGATGACAGCCCGTTATCGTTTTGGTAACGCCACATCCCGCCGATGCCCGACCCCAATTCAAAGCAATCGTAGGGAATACCCCGCTCATGCAACGTTTTGCAAGCGGCGATCCCCGACGACCCCGCACCAATGATGCACGCTTTTCGCACCGAGATTTTCGCACGCAACGCGATGTCTGCAGAACTGATCTCGACCATTCAGAGGCCTCACCTTTGTTTGATCAACAGACAAGGCGAGAAATGTAAGAGCCATCGTCACGGTCAACAATCAAGAGAATACTCTAATTTGATAACCGAAATCCTCAATGGCCGCTTTTGGACTCTCTGCCTTCCGCTTCGCGAGCGGCGGCGGCCATTTTGCGGTGTTGCAACAAGCCGACCATCAGTAGGTCGATCGAGTGCCCTAACTCTTTCAAAGCTACTGGCAACTGTTTCTTTTCCAAAGCCACTTTCGCAGCGTTGTGAGCCGCTGCATGAGCCAGCTTGTCATAGACCCACTCTTCCTTTGCCGCCGATTGAATCATGTCCTCTTCGAGCGTGCCGAGCATCTCCAGCAACTCGGGAGTCAGCTTGGCTGAAGCGGTACGATAGGCTTTCGAGAGGACGGTCGATTCTGTTTTCTTTTTTTCGGCAGGAACTTGCTTGCGACGTTGAGCACGCCATAGCGTGCCTATGACAACTGCGGCAATCAGCGATATCACAGCCAATGCACCGCCTCGCCACTGCTCCTCATCTTGGACCATTCCCCAAACGATTCCCAATGCGAACGTGATCGCACTGGTCCACAATCCTCCCAACCACAACCAACTAAACTGATCCGCTTCGGGATTGAGATTCTCATCGTCGTCAGCCACTTCATCAGGTGTCGGTGTTACTCCTTCGGGAAGCGGCCCAACTTGTGCGATGATAACCGTGATGTTGTCTGTTCCACCGCGAAGGTTCGCCAAGTTGATCAGTAATCGGCACGCATCGACCGGCGACAAATGCTTGGTGATTGCGCCGATTTCGGGATCCTTCACCAGTCCTGTCAAGCCGTCGGAGCATAGCAAGAATACATCACCGGGCCGCGTGGGAAACGGGCCATCGACTTCCGGCTCTGCCACCGCTTCTGGACCGATCGAGCGCGTAATAACGTGTTTGACTTCTGGCAGCAGATGCTCGCTCGGCTTCAAGCGACCGTGACGAATCAGCTCCCATTCCAAACTGTGGTCGAAAGTTAGTTGGTCAATCTGCTCGCGTCTCACGCGATACAATCGGCTGTCACCGACGTGGCCAATTACGGCACCATCAGGACCTATCGCCAGACTTACGCAGGTCGTCCCCATCCGGTTGAAGTCGATATTCTGCGAGCCTTTTTCATACACCGCTGAATTCGCCGCTTGAATCGCCGCCGTTAACGCGGTGGGCATGTCGTCGCTGCGATTCTTGAAATAAGCATGCGGAATCGTGTCGACACAGATTTTGCTCGCCAACTCCCCAACTGCGTGCCCACCCATGCCGTCGGCGACAACAAAGAGATGCCCGCGTGCTTGAAATGATTCGGCATCGGGACTGAGCGTCACGACATACGAGTCCTGGTTATTGCGGCGGCGAAAACCAATGTCGCTTTGCGAGGCAAATTGGACTTTCTGCTCCCACCGCATGGGGGACTCCTAGTTGATAACGACCGAAGCGACAGGCAATTCACCGTAACCAGCAGACCACAAATCAAACACGACTTTAGAATGTACAAAAAATCTTCAAATACGCGGTTGATCTTAGCCGTGTTAATTCTACCAAGTAAAGCGTGTCCGAAGGATTGACAAATCACTATAGTTGGCAGTGGTTGTAATTACGTCGTTAGGGAAAAACCGCTGTTGCTGCAAAACAAATTCGTGACCTACAAACCCTGCCAAGTCATACAAAAATTGACATTCGTAGTTTACTTCAGAAGCCTATTCGTTGTTCGTTCCGAATTTCCGATCGCACAAAAACAACGGTATCCATATGGTCGATGCAGACGTTCTTAAAATCATCGAACAAAGCGCTCACGAAGTGCTGGAGTGGGTCGGCTTCGGCACCATCGTCGGTTTGGCGGCTAAAGCATTGATGCCTGGCCGCGATCCTGGCGGAGCGATTGTCACCGTTCTCTTGGGAATCGGCGGCTGTGTCTTTGGCTTTGGGATGCTCAGTTTTTTTACGACTGAACAGCGAATCAACACGATTAGCCTGATCGGTTTTGCAGTTGGAACCGGAGGCGCTTTCGTCCTACTTTTGTTGTATCGCTTGCTGGCTGGCAAGTGGCTCAAAGAAGGCGAAGACAGACTCCCTTGGACCGGCAATCAAGCTGCACCATGAATGTAATGCTGAATGTCACCATCTTATGCCCATGCGGTTTACGATCAGCCATCAGAAATCGGCACTCGACCATCTCTTGCATAGTCGCTAGCATTCGTGACCCGCTGGGCGTCCCGCCGGTGATTGCTCCGATTGGCTGATGTTGTCGAGCGGCGAGCCTCTTTTCTTGGATCGTGACGACGTGTTAGGCGGTGCCCGTCGGCACCCGACGATTGTCCGACCCGTTTCCCGATCAAGGCCCTTATGGATTCCCGACTGATCCGCAATTTTTCGATCATCGCTCACATCGACCACGGCAAGAGCACGCTGGCTGATCAACTCCTCCTCAAGACAGGAGCGATCACGCAGCGTGAATTTCGCGAACAAATCCTCGACGACCTCGATGTCGAACGTGAGCGTGGCATTACGGTCAAAGCGCGGACCGTTGCGATTCACTACGACTACAAGGGTGAGACTTACGAGTTGAACCTGATCGACACGCCCGGGCACGTCGATTTCCATTACGAGGTTTCGCGAAGCCTCGCCGCCTGCGAAGGAGCGCTGCTCGTTGTCGACGCATTTCAAGGGGTGCAAGCTCAGACCGTCGCGAATGCTTACGCGGCGATAAACGTCAACTTGGAGATCATTCCGGTTATCAACAAGATCGACTTACCGATCACCCGCATCCCGGAAATTTTGGAAGAGATCGAAACGGTCGTCGGCCTCGACACAACCGGCGCACTTCAAGTTTCTGCAAGACAAGCGATCGGCATCGAAGAGACGTTGATCGCGATCATTGAGCGGATCCCGGCCCCGAAAGGCAAAGTCGATGACCCGCTGCGAGCACTCGTCTTCGATAGCAAGTTCGACATCTATCGCGGCGTGATCACGTATGTCCGAATCATGGACGGCACCGTGCGCAAGGGCCAAAAAATCCTGTTCATGAAGGGGCAGTCGGCTCACGAAGTTCTGGAGATGGGTCAGTTCTGTCCGGACATGAAGCCCTGCACGGAACTCGGTCCCGGCCAAGTCGGCTACATCATCACGGGCATCAAAGACCTCAGCCGAGTTCACATCGGTGACACTGTTTCTGATCCGCACAACCCGCCCACTCAACCGCTCGCCGGTTATCAGAAACCGCAGCAAATGGTCTTCTGCGGCATGTATCCGATCGAAGCAACGGATTTTGAAAGACTGCGCGATCAACTCACTAAGCTAAGCCTCAACGACGCCAGTTTTTCGTATCAGGCCGAGACGTCCGATGCACTCGGTTTCGGCTTCCGCTGCGGGTTCCTTGGCCTGTTACACATGGAGATCATCCAGCAGCGTCTCGAAAAAGAATCGGGGGTCGATCTGATTCAGACCGCTCCGAACGTGACCTACGAATTGGTCAAACGCGGCGGCGAAGTCATGCGCATCGATAACCCACAAGACGTGCCAGACGGTGGCAATATCGAAGAATGGCGTGAGCCGATCGCGAAGGTGACCATCATCGTTCCGTCTGAGTTCATCGGCCCGATCATGCAACTCTGCTCCGATCGACGAGGTGTTTACAAAAACACGGAATTCCTCGGCCCGAAGCGAGCCCAAATCATTTGGGAATTGCCTCTTGGCGAAATCATCTTTGACTTGCACGACAAGCTGAAGAGTGCGACTCGCGGTTATGGCACCATGGACTATGACGTCATCGGCTTCCGTGTAGCAGACCTCGTCAAAATGGACATCCTCGTGAAGGGAAATCGAGTGGATGCCCTTTCGACGATCGTGCATCGAGCGAATTCCGAACGCCGTGGCCGAGCAGTCGTGAAAAAACTGAAGACTGAAATCCACAAGCATCAATTCGAGGTCGCTATTCAAGCGGCCATCGGCGGAAAGATCATCGCACGCGAAACGATCTCGGCCATGAAGAAGGACGTCACAGCGAAATGCTACGGCGGCGACATCAGCCGCAAACGCAAGTTGTGGGACAAGCAAAAAGAGGGCAAAAAACGCCTCAAACAATTCGGCGAAGTTGAAGTCCCGCAGAAGGCATTCCTCGCGGTCCTCAGCACGGGCGACGACGAGTAATCAGTCTCTTCAGACCGCGATTGACGAACCGCAGTGAGCGAACACGTGATCGAGATCGGGCACGAGGAGTGTCTCTTTTCCGCTGGTGAAGGCTCCGCAGAAGAGAGACTCGTCAAGGTTTAGATCGTGGCGACGAGCGGTTTGATTCTGGCCGAGCAGTTTGGTCCGAATGGTGGACGGCGCGACGAAGGCAATGTAGTCGTTGGACAGTGGGCGGCGAACGATGACGACTCGCGTGAGACGCGCGGCAACGTGATCGGGGAGGCCGAGCGTTATCGAGAGGTTGAGCAGTGGGAGTGCTCGGCCGCGCCAAGCGATGAGGCCCAGCACTCCGGTGGGTGCGTGTGGGAGGGAGGCAATCGGTTGCGGGCCGGTGATCTCTTGGACTTGAGCCGCATTGAGCGCAAGACAGGTTCGCTCTGTGGTGACGTTCGTTTGTGCGAGATCAAAGAGAACCAGTTGGCGAATGGACGTGGCAGACTGCAATGATACGACGTTAGTAAGTGGATCGCTCTCGTAGCCATATTCGCCAGAATCTGAGGCGTTCCACGAGCCACCCACGTTCTGGTGAAAGTGGCTACGGATACCGAACGTCAGCGGCACTTGACCGTCGATAGCGGTGGGATTGATGACGAGCAACAGTTGCGAGGCCTCGGTATCTGTATCTGAACCTGGGTCGTTTGGCAGCGCGGCACCGAGACACCAATCAGCGTGCATGTCGCGTGGCAGTGGCATCAGGTTGCGATGAGGCAGTTCGGTTGATTGTTGGATCTGATCGACCATCAAACCCCAGCGTTTGCCAGCACCTTGGATGATCAGGCAATAGGCTCGCGCGGATGTCATTGATTGTTTAACCCCATGAACATCGGCAGGGGCGGTATCGTGGCTGGCCAGATCTGTGCCAATCTCATCCGATGCGCAGGCCGATGGTGTGGCGGTTAAACAACGAAGTAAGCCGTTCTCACCACTGAGCAACCGCGACAGCGAATAGACCGGGATTGGTCCTTGTGCCGTGTCGAGTCGGCCAACTGGCTGGTCCGCCGTCGGTAGTTGAGCGACGACGTTGGATTGCTGAATGCTAGCGACGCAGCCGAGATCGATGAAGCATTTGTTGCGACCGACGGTGCAGCGAGCGACTCGTAGCGCGGCCGATGAAGCAATTAGGTTCATGGTTGGGCTTTCATTCGTAGTGCGGGCGGCTCGCCTACACTTGGTATGCGTGTGGAATCATCTTTGGTAACGCGGTTCAGACGGGCCGCCTGAGCTACGGGTGATGTCAGACGCACAAGTTCGGTTCCGATCGCAGCCGGTGTGCCGATGAAGTGGACGATGCCGCAGTCGATCGCTCGTTGGGGCATACCGTTGACGACGCAGGATTCGGCGTCTTGAGCGAGCGTTGTGCCGTTGGCGGTATGAATCGCGCCGAGACCCTCGACGCCGTCGTGGCCCATGCCGGTGAGGATGACTCCAATGGCTCGTGAGCCGAAGACCTTCGCGACCGACTGCATCGTGACGTCGATCGACGGGCGGTGTCCGGAGACTTTTTCGGATTGAGTCACCTCGACGCGATGATCGCTATTGATAACGAGATGAACGTCGCCGGGGACAACGAACGCCGTACCAGCCGTGAGTTGATCACGGTCGATGGCCTCTCGCACGTTGATGTCGCTGATTCGATCGAGTTGTAATGCGAGCGCCTTCGTGAAACCGGGAGGCATGTGCTGCACGATGATAATGGCCGCATTGATTCCGTGAGGCCACTTGCCAAATAGCTGTTGCATCGCAGACGGCCCGCCAGTCGAACTGCCGATGACGATGACTGGAGTTGAATCGCGATTCGTAGGACGGGCACTCTTGCCCATCAGTGCAAGTTGGTGCGTGAATTGGTGTGTGTCCCGTGGCGATGCGACGGGCTGGAGTGCCCACCCTACGATGCAGCGGCGGCGTCCGGCTTCGCGGACTCGCATCGTGAAGTCCCGCTCAAACGCGGCAGTGTCGAGGTTGTTGGTGGCGGAGTATTTCAAAACGAAATCGACGGCTCCTTCGGTGATCGCGGCGTGAGTGATTTCAGCGGCGCGGCGACTGAGGCCGCTGACCATGACGATGGGAAGCGGCGATTCGCGCATCAAGCGACGAAGCACAGAGACGCCGTCGGCGTCGGGCATCTCAACATCGAGCGTGAGGACATCGGGCTTCTGCGTCTTCACGAGTTCAATCGCGGCCGCTCCGCTATGTGCGGTGCCGATCACCTGCACGCCGGGCTTGTCGGCGAGGTATTCTGCCAGCAGGCCGCAGGTAAACGGCGAATCGTCAACGATTGCGACGCGGATGGGCATAGCTGAAAACCCTGGAGTGCGGTGGCTCGATACCGCCTTCCTTTCAATGAGAAGGAGAATTTTTCAAAGTCATGAAACGGTGGTCTGGAAATCTCGTTTTGAGTGGGACTGTTCCGGTTTATTAGTGTCGCCGCCCCAATTCAAGGGAGAGCGGTGTCGAGCCGTAGCACTCCTGAATTACGCGCTGGCCAATTCACGAGACTTGGCGACGTGCTGTTGAATCGTGGTGATGAGCTCGTCTTCGTCATACGGTTTGACGAGGTAGTCGGTCGCTCCGAGTTGTTCAGCTTTGTTGCGATGTTTGTTGCCGGAGCGGGAGGTGACCATCACAACCGGCAGCGTTTCGTAGTCGGCTTGTGATCGGAGCGTGGAGAGCAATTCGTAGCCATCCATACGCGGCATCTCGACGTCGAGCAGCACGAGGTCCGGTGCGGTCGGCAGGCGCTGTAGTGTTTCAAGAGCATCAACTCCGTCGCGACAGAGGATTGTTTCCATGCCAGCAGCGTTGAGTATCTTGGCAGTGATGCGACGGACGCTGACGGAATCGTCCACGATCACCACGGTGATGCGTGTGTCGTGAGCGACATCGTCAGATTCGGCATCGACCGTCGTGCTGCGCGTCACCGGGGCTTCGAGGACTTCGCTGCAATTTAGGATCGGAACAACCGTGCCGTCTCCGAGCAGCGTGGCGCCGATTAAACCGTGAACATGACGGAAATGCGTGCCGAGCGTTTTCACAACGATCTCACGACTGGCGATGATGCGATCGACGGCGAAGGCGACTTGCTTGTCACCGACGTTGACGAACAACACCGGCACCGACAACTGCGTGTCATCGACCGAACCGGCGAGATGCAAGGCGTCTCGCAAGTAAACGAGTGGGTAGACGACGCCCCCCATGCGGAGGACGGGCGAATTGCCGACTCGGTCGAGTTCTTTGCGATCGAGGCGGATGATTTGCCGCACGTCTTGCAGCGGGATCGCGAACTTCTCGTGAGCCGCTTCGACGAACAGAGCTTCGGTGATCGCGAGCGTCATCGGTAGGCGGATGCTGACGGTCGTGCCGACTTCTGCGGTCGAATCGACGGTGATCGTCCCTTTGAGTTTGTTGACCGCCGTGCGAACCGCGTCCATGCCGACGCCGCGACCGGAGAGTTCGCTGACGCTCGATGCGGTCGAGAGGCCGTGAACGAAGATTAGATTCTGTAGCTCGGCCTTCGTGAGCGAATCGGCGTTGCTCGCGCTGACGTGACCATCGTGAATCGCTTTCGCTCGCAAGGCTTCGAGGTTCAAGCCCGCGCCGTCGTCGCTGACTTGCAGCACGACTTGCGTCCCTTGATGGAATGCTCGGATGCGGATGCTCGCTTCACTGGACTTGTTACGAATTGCTCGAACATCGGCGGCTTCGATACCGTGATCAACCGCGTTTCGCAACAAGTGTGTCAGCGGATCGACGAGCACATCCAGCATCGTCTTATCGATCGGGACCGAGTTCCCTTCGAGGTGCAGCTTCACCGATTTACCGACTTGTTCGGCGGCCTGTCGCACCGCGCGAGCGAGCCGCGCTTCGAGTGTTCCAAGCGGAATCAACCGTGCCTGCATCAAGCGATCTTGCAGATCGCGTGAAATCAAACCTTGCCGATTGAGCAGTTGATCAAAGTCACCGGAAACATTGCCGAGTTCATTTTGCACCGTGTGAATGTCGCTGGCCGCTTCCGTCAGCGAACGAGCAAGTATGTGCATTTCGGTGTAACGGTCGAGTTCGAGTGCATCGAATTCGTCGTGATTACCACCGTCGCACCCAACCCCACCGTCGCACCCAACCCCACCGAGCTTGCCTCTTGGCCAGTCAGAGATTCGGCCAATTCGGCCAGCCGACCGTCGTCAGCATACTCGGTCGCCAAACGCTCGACGGCGGCAGTGGATAGCTGGCCGAGCAGGAGTTTTTGCAACTGTTCTTGATCCGCGTTGTGAAGTGCTGGCATTTGAGATCGGCTCCAGACGAGAAATGATCGCTCATCAATAAAAGTAGAGAGCCAGCGGCGGAAACCTGTCGCGAAAATTGAGATCTGCTCCAAAGTAGACCAGTTACTCTGTGACTGGAATCTTCGACTCACGGAGTGACTCGTCTACTTTCACTGATCCAGCCCGGCCAATTCCTCTCGCAGCCGAGCCAAGACGCGGCTGCGGGAAAGATAGACGGCGTTGACTGTCACGCCAAATTCGCGAGCGACTTCCACGCCGGGTCGGCCTTCAATCACCACTTGCCGGAAGATCTGCCACGTGGTCGTGGGAAAGTCGGTCTGCACGATCTGCATGATCTGCATGATGCGGCTTAGCAGGTAACGGCGATATTCGGCCTCTGTCGCCTCGGCGATGGAATCGGGAGTGCTGAATTCTTCCAGTTGGTCCAACGCTGGTCCCGACTGCGGCTGGCGCTTGTTCCAGGCCAAGACCGTGTGACGAAAGACCGTCCACAGCCACGCTCGAAAACTGCGCGACTGGTCGTAACGAAACTCCGGCAATTTGCGGATCAGCAGTACGAACAACTCCTGCAACAGGTCTTCGACAGCGCTGTCACTCACACCGAGCCGCACGGCCCACCGTCTCAACAGCGGAGTAAATATCTGAACGAACCGCTCTCAGTCACCGGGGATCTGTTGATTGCATAGGCGATGAAGCAATGTGGCAGGCGTATCGAACATGAGCAGGGAGACCGAATATGAGTAGTGCTATCCCATAATGGAAATCGGAGCAATCTTGATGGGCGTGGAATCGTGAGAGATTTCTCTACGCATGTCATTCCTCATGATCAAGGCGTGCGACTCGAATTCGCCTCAGTTCGCAGGACTAATAGGGCTCTTGTCTTCAGTCGGCGGTTTCTTGAGAAGCTGATCCAACAGCGGCATCGCGAGTTCGCGGTAGACTCGTTCCAGCAACGGGTTGCTCTTGATCAATAGCATCATGCGATGCAACTTTTTTCCTTCGTCCTGAGTGAGCGGAATCTTCGAGGTCAATCCCTTTGAGTCGATGAGTACTGCGACGTAGCGATCTTGGCCGTCGCTGGCCGCCTCCTTGAGCACATCATGTAACTGAGCCGATTCGGGACTGAAGCGTTCGTTTTCCTCGGCGTCGGGAGCGGGCTTGGTGGCTCGTTCGGGAAGCTGGAAGACTTGTCTCAGCTTGTCAGACATCTCGCTGACGGACTTGTCTGACGAAAATTGACTGAGACGTTTTGATGCGGCCTGCAACTTTTGAAATTGCTGTTCTGGATCGAGTGCTTCAGCTCGTTTGGATTCGGCTTCAAGCCGCTTCCGCGCGAGTTGGCTCAGCGAGTTGTCCGAGACAGACGATTCCAGATCGTCCAACGAAGCGCTGGTTGTATCCGTCTCTTCGGCAAGTGGCGCGATGATGACTGACGTCCCATCAGCGACCGATGGGTTGGTCTTCGCGGTGTGACGATTCACTCGCGCATCAATCGTGGCGAGCACAGGTCGCTCCAAGCGCGCGGCACTCCAGACGGATGCCAAAAGGAACACACTGAGGACTACCGAGTGCAAAAGGCTCGATGCCAAAAGAGCGAACGGTAATCTGCGACGCGAAAGCACGAGAAAACTCCAACGCTGAGCCACCAAGTTTCGGATAATCCGCATTCCGAGAATCAGCCGCGCGGTGCTAGCCCCGATTCAAGCCCTGTAGCCGGGGCTAGCGCCGCGCGGCCAATTTCTGTGACGAGGATAACCTATCGCTAGCTGGGGAATCATCAATGACAAAAGCCCGGCTTCCGTGAAGAAGCCGGGCTTTGTCATGTCAAAGGACGAAACGGACTGATCAAGGCCGTTTTAGACTGCCTTTGTCACACCTGGAGTCGGAATGGCATATTCGCCGTTCGCATTTGGCATCGACGGCGGGTTCGCGTCCCAAGCCAACTTCTCAGGCATCGTGTTGACGTTGGAGTTCAACGCCTGATCCCAACTGATCTCGCTGCCGGAGTAAACCACCATACGACCGAGGACCGCGGTCAGGGAACTGGTCGCGCCGTTTTCTCCCTCGTTGTATGGAGTGTTGTTCCTGATTGCGGCGAAGAGGTCATCGTGCTCGACTTGGTACGGGTCGGTGCGTTGCACGCTCTTGTCGCGGCGGAATTTCCAAGTCTCGCTGCCAACCTTAATCGTCGAACCGCTGACGTCCGAGGTCCCCTTCGTTCCTTGAGCGTATTCGGTCACGCTGTTCCAGACATTGGGTTGATGTCGGCATTGGCTAAACATCCACGAGCCATCGGCGTATTGATATTCAACTGCGAAGTGGTCGTAGATTTCGCCATAGCGCTTATCAACTCTGACTTGTCGGCCACCCATGCCGCGAGCCATGACGGGATGCCCCTTCTTGACCCAGTTGCAGACGTCAAGATTGTGAATGTGTTGCTCGCAGATGTGATCGCCGCAAAGCCACAAGTAGTAGTACCAGTTCTTCATTTGGTACTGCATCTCGGACGTCTCTTGGCCGCGTTTCACGCGAGGTTCCCACACACCCGGATTGTTCCAGTAGCAGCGCATGGACGTGACATCGCCGATCTCGCCATCGTGAATTCGCTTGATCGTCTCGATGTAGTTGTCTTGGTGATGTCTTTGCAGACCGACGCCAACCTTCAGGTTTTTCTCTTTCGCGACCTTCACTGCTTCGAGCACTTTACGAACGCCTGGTCCATCAATGGCGACCGGCTTTTCCATGAAGACATGCTTCCCTTTCGAGACGGCATATTCAAAGTGTCCCGGGCGGAAGCCTGGCGGCGTCGCCAGGATGACCAGATCAACGTCGCTGTCGATCACTTTCTTGTAGGCATCGAAACCGACGAACTTGTGGTCGCCATCAACGTCAACGCGATCTTTGTGCGAATTCTTCAAGGCGTTCAAGCTGCCGTTGAGTGAGTCTTCAAACGCATCGCCGACCGCGACAAGTTTGACTTTCCCCTCGGTACTAAGTGCTTGAGTTGCTGCGCCGGTACCACGTCCGCCGCAACCGACCAGGCCGACCTTAATCGTGTCATCGCCAGCAGCGAATACACCGGACGACAGACTGAGTTGAGCGATCGTGCCCGCAGACAGCGCGAGGCCCGATGAGGTCTTCATGAAGTCGCGTCGAGACGTGGGATTTGTGGGGTTCGTCATGGCTGTGGAAAACCTCCGAAAAAGTGAACAAGACAGGCACCGCTAAACCAAATCGGAACCGACCGGGACCGAGCGTGCGATGAAACGAAGCGATGTTCTAAACAGACTCCGTCACCGCGCAAAGCGTGAGACCCAAAGTTGCCTCAACATCATCCTCCCCCACGATCAGTTTACTCGACCGGGTTTTGCTGATTGATGGCCTGCCAGAATCGTAAGAATACGAATGGAATCATCAACGATTCAGTTCATTCGTTAGTTTTGGGCTCGCCCTTCTTTTTCATTTTCGGTTTGTCAGACATCTCGGCATCTGCTGCAGAAGGATCGTTGAGGGCCGGTTTGCCAAAGGCATTGGTCCGCATTTCAGCGGCTTTGTCACTCTCGTCAGACGGATCGTCATCAACGGGCTTCTTGGTATTTTTCTTGGGCTTGGTCTCCTCTTCGGTGACCTCGACTTTGAAGCGACCGGGGAAGAGGGGCTCTTTGTCTTTGCCACTTTCGCGACCTTGCAGAGTGAAGTGGTCGGTCCCACGTGGCAGCAGAAAGAAAACTTTTCCTTCTCGCTCGGCCACACAACGATAAATTCGGTCGCCGATGACCGCGATGATCTCGCCACCGACACCGGTCGCAAGTGCCGCGATGCCGAGTTCGTCTCGATACGGAGCCACGTTTTCAATCTTGCTGCTGCGAGACTGCGCCGTTGCACATTCTTTGACAAACTTTTTCGCCGCATTGATGACGGACTTCTGGGCCTTCTCATTCAGATCAGCCGAATGCTTGGCGTGCCAGTTCGCGAGCTTTTTGTTCTCGTTGATCTCGACAGCAATCAATTCGGCTCCCGGTCCGGCGGACATCGTGACCTTGATCCCTTCGTCTGTTCCCTGAAATTGCAGTTGTTCGAGTTCGCCCTTGAGGTTGTATTTGTTTTTCTTCAAATGCTCGCGCATCGCGTCGATCACTTCTTCGTCGAGATTGATCCAGTCACGAAGCACGACGACCGGCGCGAGCTTGCCGCCGACCTTGCGAATCGCGGTCAACTCCCCCTTCATCGCGTTGTCTTTCGAGTTGTCTTTCTGCGTCATGACAAAGTACGCAGCCAGTCCTCCGATGACGAGCACTGCGCCAGCAATCGACAACCACAGGGTGAGTCCGAGCCCTTGCTTCCGCTTTCTCGAATACGGATTTGAGATCATCGGTTCCGCTTGCGGCATCGGTTGCGACGGATCGAACAGCGGCGGAGCTGACATTCCCGGCATCGGCGCGTAACTCGGCGAAGGCATTTGCGGCATCGGGGCAAACGGCGAACCGAATGATGGCGCGGCATTTGGCGGTGGTACGCCCCATTGCGGTGCAAGGCCATCAGGCGGCGCATAGCCTCCAGGTGGCAGCATCGGCGGTGCGAATTGCGGAGGAGGTGCAAACGCCGATGCTGGTGCAATAGGCGGCGGCGATGAACTACTTGCAGAAGCACTCATCTTGGGGGTCGGAACCACGAGCTTGGTCTGACACTGCGGGCAAGTCCCCTTCTTCCCGGCCGCATGATCGGGAACTTGAATCGTCGCTGTGCAATACGGACAGTTGAATTGAATCGCCATGATCTGCTGTTGTTGTGAAAGAGATAGTTGCGGAACGCTCAATGTCACCCGCAGCATGAGCTGGATTATGCCATCACAAACTCGTGCGCTTCTAGTTCTTCATCGAGCGTCTCTTCATCGGGAATACCGTCACCGGTCCAAACGAGCGATGCGAATTGTCCGAGTTCATCGACCCAATCCAGTCCCGCTCGATCGCGTTCAATCCAAGGAAGTCGAACGACAACGTGCTTCGCACCTTTCGGACGTCCGAGTTGCATCGAGTAAAAACGATCAAGATACGATGGTTCTTTGAGGCACGCTTCACGAATCGCCTGCACCACGGATGATGTAAGATGGTCTGGGTTGCCAGTCGGCTCCAGCACGATTCGCAATGTGGAATGCGGGTTGTCATCTAATAATTGTCGGATCAGTCCACAAGCGGCCTCGCGATGCTTCCGAAAATCAGCCGCCCGCAGAATTAACTCGAACGCTCCACAACGTTCAGTTGCTAACGGCAGTTGCGGTCGCGAGGCCGCATCGAAGTCACAAGTGATCTGAAACTTGAGACCAGAAATCGAAGATTTGAAATTTCCGCTCTCAGCCATCTGCTGTCCGTCCTTCAGCCTATCCAGTCCTACTTCCACCGGCGGCGGTATCGCATCAAACTCCGTGTCGAAAATCTCCTCCGCCTCTTCCATTAAGTGATACATCGTCGCCAAGTCGATCGTCGGAGTTTTGATCACGTAGTACGGCGGTCTCGATTGGTAAGCGAGCTTGTGCATCGTCGCCTCCTGCCGGAACGCAGTGCCGGGGAGGATCGCCAAATTGAAGACCTGCATGCTGGAATAAAGGCCGGTATCGCTGAGGTAATTCATGCCACGGCGGACAGATTCGGGAGTGTCGCCGGGAAGGCCGATAATCAGGTCAACTTTGACCTTGATGCCGACATCCATCATCGCCTTCACGCCGCGTTCAAAGGCTTTCATGTTGTTTTTACGGTCCATCAACTCCATCGTCAGCGGATCGATCGACTGCAGGCCAATCTCCACTTCGGCGAAGTTCGCGTCGCGGAGCAACTTGGCGATGTCGCTGTTGATTCCTTCGGCACGCAGTTCGCCAAAGTACTGCCATTGATGATCGGGATTTTGGTCGGACAGCAGCGTCACGAACTCTGCGAAGTTACGAGCTTGATTGAGCGTCGGGTCGAGTAACACAACTTCCTTCACTGCTCGCTCACGCGCGTATTGAAGGTTCGCGATAATCTTTTCTTTCGAGACGAAATAAAGATCGTCGTAGCTCTTGGGGTAGTAGCAGAACTTGCATTTGAAAATGCAGCCTCGGATCGTCTCCAGCAACAGCAGTTCTTCATCAGCCGCATCAATGATCCCGGCGAGGTACGGTGAGCTGATCACATCCAACGACGGCAGCGGTTGACGAAATGTCGGCAACGCACCGATCGGTGCGCCGATATCAGCGTTGTGAATAAACGGGGCCAGCACCTTCAATGTCCCGTCATCCAGCGATCTTTGTTTTTGATCTACTTGTTCGCGTTCGATGCCTGCATACGGCGAGACATACAATCCAGCGATCGGGTTAGGAGGCAGGCGGTGTTCACGCAGGACGCCGAGTAATTCGGAAAAAGTCTGCTCTCCTTCACCGATCGCCGCGAAGTCGATTGCTCGAGATTGCAATACCCAGGCATTATCCGCCGTAATCTCTGGCCCGCCGACAATGATCTGAATCTCCGGTCGGCGCTCCTTCAAACGCGAGGCGATCCACAGCGTGCGGTCAATGTTCCACAAATAGCAGGTGAAGCCGACCATCCACGGATCGTGAGCAAGAATCTCTTCGACCATACCGCAATCGCTCAGCGTGTTCGCAAATCGCGGCGGAAAGATTTCGATGTCATAAAACTCTTCGAGTCCACAATGCCGCGCGTACATCTTCAAATAGCCCGCAGCAAGCGGCACATTCCCTTTCGCTGGCTCAAGTCCAGGCTGTGGGATCGGAAGTTGGACCAACTGAATTGAACGTCGCGGATTCATATGACTCACTCTACTAACGTGTGCGCAGGGCAGCAACGACGGTGATTAAGGCGGATATTGTTCGGTACATTTGCCGCCAATATCACCGCCGATCAATACCTGGCCTCAATTCGGCGGATGTCGGTCTCTCATTCGGTTGCGATATGAGAAGTACGACCGTAGGTTGCGAGTAAAAACTGAGAGTCGCATCTTTTGAAAGGGACTACCGATGAGTTACCTCGATCCTCCACGTTTAACGTTTGTGGGGAACTTTTTTGCGAATGTACCGACGTTGAATAACTTCCCGCCCTACTTCAATCCTGACTATCCGGGTTTTGGTCAGAGTGGTGGGGACTGGAACACGAACGGGGACTGCCTGTTTCAATTTCGCAACTGCACGGTGCGCGGGGCGACGAACAAAGACGGAGTCAACTCGATTGATCCCGCTGTTGATCCGGTGATTGGTAAGCAAGTCACGTCCAGTCCAATGGGGCCGAATACGATTCCGGGGATGTTGGGTGGCGGCAAGCTGGTTGATTTGGATGTCGATCAGCGTCGCGTGACCGGCTTGTTTGGTGTGCCGATTTCGGTCGTACTCTCTGATAACACTTGGGTGAGCGGTACGTTGCAGTCCTGCAACATGCGCGACTTTTGGGGAGCAAATGCGGCTACCTCAACGGGTGCCGCACCGATGAGTGGGGTGTTTCAATCGGTGCTGCGTGATTTGCAATGGCAGGGGGATCTGAGTGGCTCCCCGTATTTGACGTTGCTGAAATCGATCGCTGACCAGAATGGGAATCAGATTTCAATCAAGATGATTCTCGACAACTTCATCATCAATCCGAGCGATCCGCCGAACAATCTCGTCGGTCGAGTGGTCGGGGTGATCGGACCATATTACGTCGGTGAGCCTCGGCAGTTTGTGGCAGAACGACGTTTGACAAAGACTTTTTGCAATCCACCAACGCTGCCGTCGTACTTACCTCCATCTCCACCGGAACCAGATCAACCGGTCACTCCTACGGTGCCTGATCCAGAAAAGAAACCCAAGCCGATCAAAGTCAATCCGGCGATGTTCTGGCAGGCTCCTTGCCGAGTTGATTCGCAACGCAAGAAATTGATCGTCGATATGGGGAACTCAGTTCAGTTTCAAACGACCGGTGGCGAATCGGTTGTGAATCAAATGTGGGCAGCGATCATTCGCGCTGAGGCCGATCACCAAAAGGGAGACTTACAGCCAAAGTTGCTCAGCACGTATCTCGATTGCAGCAAATTGGCCTATGAGACTACTGGCCGCATCAGCGAAGTGAGTTTGAGCGATGACGATCTCGAACTACTAAAAGATCATCGTCTGAGCCTGTTAACGCCCGACGCACCGACCGGACCAGACTCAGATAGAATCCCACCCGAGATACCAGTACCTCCGCAGAACCCTTGGCCGGTTCTGGCAGAAGAGCGTGACGGACGGTTTGTAGACATTGACGATTGGATCATGCGTCTCAACCCAGGTGAGTCCAGTTCGGTCGATTTGTACGCGCGGCGATTTGGAAAACCGCTGGCCGGTGAGCGTCTGAGTTTCACTCCCATCGATATCCCATCGACGTTCGTTTCAATCAACATTCCGATGAACGCACTGGCCGGCGACTTTCCGTTCTTTGTGACGACGGACGCCAACGGTCACGCGGTGGTCACGGTCACGGTGCAGAAAGGCCCCATCAAGGGATTGCCTCCCTCGCGAGAAAAAGTATTTAGTCAGCTTTATCAACTTGGCGATCTCACCGGTTGGCAATCGTGGGGACAAGTCGGGCCGCCGGTCCCGCCCTACTTGCTGGCGTGGCAGGACTTCCCGGTTGATTGCCGCTGCGGTGCGTTGAGCGTTGTGGTCTATAATGAAGGTCCTTCCATCCCGAACCCAACATGGAATGACGTCCGCCCGATGTTCGCACACTACGCGCGAATGTTTCCTGCGATGCGTGAGATGATCGACCTCTCGAGCGAACAGATGGTGCGAGCCTATGCGGCACGCATCTCCGAAGTGATACAGAAGCCGTTCGACGATCCGTACTACATGCCGGCGACGCGAGATCTGTCCGCGTCCCATCGAAAGCTCATGCTGGATTACCTCCAGTCGGTGATCTCGGAATGATTTAGAACTTGGACATTTCAAGCACCCACACGTTTCCCCAAAAGACTCTGCTCCAATAATTCATCTTCCTTGAGATCGCCATATGAAGTCTTTCTTCCAACCTCTGCGTTGTCGCTTGTTGTCGTTGACGGTGTTCTTGGGCGCAGCGTTTTTGATTGGCTGCGACTGTGTACCCGCGACGAAACAAAACCCACCGAAGCCAGTCGATGCTGCGATCACTCCGGGTGCAACTGGGCAAATGCAAACAAAGGCGGACACGCCAAAGACCCCGCAGCCTGTCGCTGACAACTCGAAAAATGCCGACAGACCAGCCGTACCACAACCCGATGATGCGTCGCTGCCGTTTTCGGTCGAACTGCAAGCTCCGTTTACTTTCGATAAGGTGCCGGCGTTGCATTCGTATTCGTCGGCGCACGCAGATGTGGACGGCGTCCAATGGTTGTTTATCGGTGGTCGAGTCGGTGGCTTGCATGGCTTTGATGCACCGACTCCGGCCAGTCCCACGAATAGTTTCCCGCGCGATGCGGCTAACGATCGGGCTTGGGTGATCGACATTGAAAAAAAGCAGGTCTGGTCAATGTCGCTCGCCGACTTGGGTGTGCCAATTATGCCTGGCGCGATTCGTAACGAGCTGTCAGAATGAGGTTAGAAATCTACGGAACCTCTTTCTGGGAACGATCATGGACGATGTGCCACAAGTGAAATCAGAGTTGTTGATGCCGGTGGTTCGGGA
>JAPLNX010000337.1 GCA_026400935.1 Planctomycetia bacterium
GGTCCACCAGATTCCGGTAGAACATTTCAAACCGGCTCGCTTACGAAAATTGCTCCGAAATAAAAATCATAAAAACGTCGCAGAAAATCCGAAAGTGTGATTACAAAATCAAATAAGTCTCAAAATCTTGTCAGTTTGTTGTTGATTTTTCGCCCATTTGAAAGAAATAATTCACAATGTGACTTGGTGGCAGCTAAGTATGTTTACCGTTGGCCTGTGTTTTTGGATGCGATGACTTAGGCCGCTGACGAACGGGATGCCTTCACGAGTTCTTTTTCCTTTCGATTTTGTTCTGAAACGCCAGCACACTACAGCGTTGTGAAGGCCTTCAAAGCCACATCAAGTCTTTCCGAAAAGTCGCATTCGTCCTTATCCCCAAAAGGAGGTTACGCAGGTTACTGATAGTTGTCCTTCATTTTTGTGTTGAAGATTTTTGGTTCTTTTACCGTTCAATCCATGTCTAAAAGGAATGATTTCATGATGAAAAAACGCGGTTTTACCCTGATCGAGTTGCTGGTTGTGATCGCGATCATCGCGATCCTGATCGCACTCTTGCTGCCAGCCGTTCAACAAGCTCGCGAAGCGGCTCGGCGATCACAATGCAAAAACAATCTGAAGCAGTGGGGCTTGGCTCTTCACAATTACCACGACACCCACAAAGTCTTCTCCCCAATGAGCGGCGGTACGGGTGGTTCTGGCTTGACTCACAACCAAGAGCGTTTGTCTGGTCGCGCAATGTTGCTCCCATTCCTGGAAATGGACCCGCTTTGGCAGCAGATTGCGACGGACACCGTGAACCAACGAAACAATCCCATGAATCCAAACTGGACAGGTGTAACTGCTCCAACTGGTGAGATGGAAGTTTTCATCTGCCCAAGCAGCAGCGTTCCACAGCAGGTTGATAACCAACCCCACGCAAGTTATGCATTCAACGTTGGCGACACGACGGTTGGCTTGTTTAGAAGCTCCGTTGGTAATTTGGACGGGAGTATTGACGGGGATCCGGCAGTTGCCCCCGGCGTCAGCCAACGTAATCGTGGCCCCTTCTCATTTAGATCATGCTCCAAAGTTTCTGACATCCAAGACGGTACTAGTAATACGGTGTTCATGGCTGAACGTGATCTTGGCAATCCGACGAACCGTCGCGATTCTTTGGGCCGTGTTTACGCAGTTGCGCTGGATCCAGCAACTGCGGGTAACGTAGATGCCTGTAAAGCGGTTTCGACTCAAGGGTACTATGCCGCTAACAGCTTTGCTGATCTGCCCGGCGAACGCTGGGCGTCTGGTTTTTACTTCCACTCAGGCGTCTCCTTCGTACTGCCGCCAAACGCCGCGTCGTGCGTCGCCACACTGCCAACATTCTCCAATGCCAATGCGACTGCTATTGGCACTGGCGTAACCGGTTTAATATCTGTCAGCAGCCGGCATACTGGTGGTGCACACTGCCTTATGGGCGATGGTACTGTTCGTTTTGTGAACGAAAACATCAACTCCCAAAGTGGAGGCTACGTTGGATCGACCGCTAGTACAAATGCAAGCTACACGGTCAGCGGACTCGCACCTCTTAACGGCGGAAGTCCTTTTGGCGTTTGGGGTGCAATTGGCACTATCGGCGCTGGCGAAACAGTGTCTGATTTCTAAGCCAGTTTTGACCAGTGAATTCTCATAACAACAGATCCCGTCCTATTTTTGTAGGGCGGGATTTTTTTTGGTTCAGCCGAATTGATTCGTTTTGTCGTATCATCGCAATCGAAACACAGCGAAATTTGACGTTTCGCAGCCTGTCAGGACGGTGGGAACTGGTGAGCTACGTCACAGTTACGAGCAGATAGACTAGTGTTCCGTTAAAGCTTGAAGCGAGGGGTATCTGAAGTCGCAAGATTACAGACGCCTGAACTCTTACGAGTTCAGCAACCCAAAAACTTAAAACTGATAAAGCACTAGATCCGTTACTAGAAGCCACATCCGGTTAGAAAAATCTTTAACGACGACTCGCCAGGAACTACTTTATGTGCATACGAACCGAAGACGATGGCCGACGGCTCCACAACATACCGCGGATATCCAGTTTTCTTGTGAGTTTGTTGTTGTCTTATTTCCTGTTGTTGGGTGGGTGTGAAAAGGTTCCCACCTTCAAGGAAATCACCGGGCAAGACTCAAAGACCGCTGAGTCTCTACCTTCCGACCAAACAGGGAATAAATCTTCGGCAGTGGCCACACCGCAGCCGACAGTCGTGACACCTGCCCCAGGCGAAAATCCTCAGGAAGTAATTTCAGCCTTTAAGGCTATTCGCAATTTTGAGCGGTCAGACGGTGACTTGGGCCGTTTGGCCGGGTTAACGAGTGCGCTCGACACGATCATTGAAATGGACCTAACCGCAGCAAAAGGAGTGTCCGATGTTGGAATTATTCACGTCGCAAAATTCCCAAACATTGAACGACTCAATCTATCTGGAACTTCGGTGACTCCAGTTGGATTCTCTGTTGTGTCATCGCTTCAAAAACTTAAGTCCCTGGAGTTTCGGGGCTTCTCACTTGATGGCGAGTCACTCAAGTCTGTCGTGAAGATTGAAGGCTTAGAGCAGTTGATTTTGTCACAAAGTTCAGGAGGAGAAGCTGATCTCGGTTTGCTGTGTGGCCTACCTGAACTGCGGGAACTCGATCTGAGCCTTCGGACAATTTCGGATGAAGCAATAAAAGTTCTTGCAGATTGTCCGAAATTGGAGGTGTTGTTGCTGCAAAGAACCCCAATCAATGGAAGTGGACTGCTCTCATTTGGTTCCAAAAAGGGACCCCCGTTACGGGTTCTCAACGTAAACTCAACGCGATTCGGCGAGAAGGGAATGCCAAGCCTTAAAGGCTTAGAGACGCTCGAAGAGTTAGAGGCCGCTGACTGCGGCATCGTCGATCAAACTTTGCTGCAAAACGCCAAGGGGTTAGGGCGTCTGCGGAAGTTGACTCTCGGTTTAAACAACATCTCAGACGCTGGAACTCAGGCTTTGGCTGGGCTCAAGTCATTGGAGGATGTCTCGCTGCATGGTTGCGGCAGCGTAACTGATAAGACGCTCGGTAGCCTGAAATCGCACAAAAAACTTCGTCGCTTAGATCTCACAGGTTGCCGAATTACGCCAGCGGCTATTCAGCTATTTAAGAAACTTCAGCCGAACTGTGAACTGATAACGAACTAGTGGTCCGCCAATCACATTTTGTCAGGTCTTGGTTCTTAAAAGATGAGTTGCACGTGCCGTTGGATTTTCAATCAGGAGCCCCAAGCATGGGCACGGATACCAACTGGGCTATGGTTTTTCCGTTTCGGAACGATTGGAGTTGGACGCCTTGGTTGGCGAATTCTCGGATGGCCAGCGATCAGTAATTGCCGGCGCGGATGCCGGACCTGCTCAAGGATTGCGTGCGCTGGGTTAAGAGTGGGACTGATGGTTTGACACGGAACAGGTTCCTGAGAATCAGGCCGCAGGCCTGTGGATTGGCGGCAGGGGGCCTTTTCCGCCGCGCGCAGTCGACTCAATTTTTTCATAGACGGAGCGCAGCGGACAAGGCCCGCCGCCGCCGCCGCCGCAAAAATGTTGGCCCTCGGACGATCCTCTCTCGTTCACGCGGCCGGCGCCTCGAAGTCGGTCGGAGAGATATAGCCCAACGACGAGGGCAGACGTTGGCGGTTGCAAAAACACTTCGATGTACTCAAACAAGCTCGCGCGAGCCTCGCTCCGAGTTTCATAAACTTCGCGATGCACCAGATCCTTCTTCAAGGTCGCGAAGAAGCTCTCGGCCGAAGCGTTTGAGGACTATCGCCCTTGGCCTGCATCCTCGCTGATCGCTCGGCGGCCTCGGTTGATTCCCAGCAGTCGCCGCGACGGCTCATGCTGCATTCGATCCCGTGAGTCGTCAGCGTGCGTTGATAGTGCTCGCTGGCGTACGGCACGCCTCGATCCGAGTGCGCAATCAAGCCCGCATCAGGCAGTTGTCGTGACACGGCCATCTCCAACGCATCGACCGCCAGGCGGCTGTCGATGCGCTCCGACATCGACCAGCCCACCACTTTGCGAGTGAACAAGTCGATGACCGCCGCCAGGTACAACCAGCCTTCTAACGTGGCGATGTACGTGATGTCCGCCACCCACTTCTGATTGGCCCGCTGTGCCGTGAAATCCCGAGCCAA
>JAPLNX010000296.1 GCA_026400935.1 Planctomycetia bacterium
CGAGTCCACCAACCGAGCCCGTCGTCGGTGTTGTCGTAACTGAAAATGTTGTCGAGCGAATCCATCGCCACATCGAGATGATTCCGCGTCCCCGACGACACGATCTCCAACTGCGAACCGTCCGGCCTCAAGCGAATGACGCCGCCCCCTTCAAGCGTGATCGAACTGCCGTCGCTGCCGACAGCCTTCGGAACTCCCTTGTCGCCGACGGAAACGTAAATCAATCCGTCCAGCCCCAGCCGCGTGCCGGTGACGATGTGATCGTTGAAGCCATACACACCGGCCGGCGGCCCGAAGCCGGTCGCCAAGTCTTTGCGAATATCGGCGACGCCATCTCCGTCCGTGTCTTTGAACATCGAAAAATGCGGCGCGTGCATGACATAGAGCGCGTCGTTGTGCCACACGAGTCCGAAGACGGCGGCGAGCTTGTCGCAGAAGACTGTCTTCCGGATCGGCTTGCCATCAGGACCAAACTTGATGAAGAGGACTCGGTCGAACTCCTTCGACGTCGGCCCGCGCATATCCATCGGGTCTTCGCCGACGAACAGATTCCCGTCATCATCGCAGGTCACGACCGACGGGGCTTCGATGTCGGGAACTCCATAAAGCAATTCCACCGTGAAGTCCGGCGGCACGACTTTCTGAGCGAACAAGCTTTCGGGAGTGAGTAATCCCAACGCACAAATGCCCGCAGTCAAACAGGCAACCGGAATCAATCGAAGAGGCATGTTGTTCCTTAGTAACGTTGTCAATCAGGCAATCCCCATCGAGCTTGTCTCGGTGGCTCGCGGGCTTTTGCACTACGCCACAAGGTCTTTCAGGTGAAATTGGCCGTCGTGCAAAAGCCCTATTTCCACGGAGACAAGCTCGGTGGGGATGTGAGGACGTCGCCTGTTTGAGTAGGAGTAGTTGGTGCCAGGCAACTTAAAAAGTTCGTAGCGCGAGTGCGAATCCCATTGAGTTGGTAAGCGGAAGTCAACGCAGGGCGAACGAAGGTGTCACCTTGTGGATCAGCCGCTTTTGATGGTCTGTGACCGAACTTTTGAAACGTCAACCGATGAGTGAAACACCGACCGGATTGTTGACATCGGCCCATGCCGACGACACGATGCTCACCACTCGCCGATATTCATTTCTGCTCCGAGGCGCGATGGAACGCTCCTCACGAACCTGCCGGTTCACGGATTGCTTGAACCTACCATTCCTCACCAATTCCTTTTCGAGTTCCTCATCCCTTGTGCTCGCAGCCAAATGTCATACCCGTCGTGGGATTGATTGGTGGCGTTGGGTCCGGGAAAAGTTCCGTGGCTCGGCGCTTCCAGGCAATTTCGCATTGTCCGGTGGTCGTCATTGACGCGGATCAATTGGGCCACCAAGTCCTGCAACTTCCGACCGTCAAAGAACGACTTCTTCAGCGGTTCGGCTCAACCATTTTTGATTCCCAAGGAGACATAACTCGATCATCACTCGGACGGCTTGTGTTCGGTGAAGACGCGACCGTCAGACAAGCTCGACACGACCTCGAAGCCATCGTGCATCCGGAAATCCGCAAGCTGGCGGAACAGTCGATCCGCGACCTCCGCCAGCAACAGCAAGTCGAACTGATCGTGCTCGACGCCGCCTTGCTGCTGGAAGCGGGTTGGAAAGATGCCTGCGACCTCGTGGTCTTCGTCGATACACCCCAAGCAGCCCGAATCGCTCGCGTGCAAACGAACCGAGGTTGGTCCGCCGAGGAACTCGCCAAACGCGAGGCCAGCCAATGGCCGCTCCCTCGCAAGCGAGCGGCAGCCGATGCGGTGATCGATAACTCGAACGACGTCGATGATGCGGCGACGCAGTTGAATCAAATCATTCGTCAGAGGTTTTCGGCCAAGGTCGAATGACGAAGTATCCAATGACGAATTTCCGGCAATGAATGAACGACGACATCCGAATCACGAAAGAACCACGAGATCATGAATGTCCCTGTCTTTACTCCGAAGGAGTTTCGTCTCATAGCCCAGGGTTGCCCGCGCGGCGGGCTACCCTGGGTGGAATGACAACGACCACGATCAACCCTGAAAGGGTTGCGTCATCCGAGTCACGCCGATGACGCAACCCCGTTGGGGTACAGGTAGTCGTCGCTCCGTGACCCAGGGTAGCTCGCTCCGCTCGCAACCCTGGGCTATGAGACGAAACGCCTTCGGCGTAACAGCAAACAAGGCAACGCAAAACTTTGGAGTGCGGTGAGTCATCACCGCTTTGGATTTTTCTCGTGACTCGCGCAATCAGGAGTTTTGAAATGCCAGATGCAGAAACTAGCCAATCGAAATCAATTCTGCTTCCCGTGGACCAGTGGCATATCTGGTGCTTGACGGGATTTGGAGCTTTCATGAGTGCCCTGTCGGTCGCAAGTGTGTTAATGCAACGCTCGGCTAGCGACGTCAGTATTAGTTTGACTCACCTACTTTTGACTGGCTGGTTCCTCTTGATTCCGTTTCACATGCGACTGCAAACACGGATCGCGAAACTTGAACAGCGACTTGTCGAATCGGAGTCGAATCGTCGTTCTTAAAAACATCTCGCAACCACAAAATCTAAAGCGGTGCTGACACACCGCACTCCAAATTCAAAACCCAAAGTTTGACCTATCTCCTGACACTCCTGCCTACCGACTCACTTCATTTCTGCGGACAACACGTCCCGAGGCCATCATGACTGAATCTCAAGCTCAAGCGAAAGCTCTCACCAACCAAGTTGGCTTCGTGGAAAACGATCTCGACTCGGAAGAGGACGCTTACGAGTTTCCCTCCGATCAACGCTACGAGGAAATCAAGAAGGGCAACATCCACATTGCCGACTTGCAGCGGATGACGATCAAGGAGTTGCTGGGGCTAGCCAAGAAGGAAGGGCTGTCCGAATACACCGGGCTGAAGAAGCAAGACCTGATCTTCAAGATCCTCAAGGAACGAACCAAGCTCAACGGTCTGATGTTCGGCGAAGGGACGCTCGAAATTCTGCCCGACGGCTTCGGGTTCCTCCGCAGTCCCGACTACCACTACCTCCCCTGCCCTGACGACATCTATGTCTCGCCAAGCCAGATCCGCCGGTTCGGCTTGAAGACAGGTGCCACCGTCGCCGGACAAATCCGACCGCCGAAAGAGAATGAGCGTTACTTCGCGCTGCTGCGCGTCGAGGCAATCAACGGCAAAGACCCGAATGAAGCGATGCAGCGAGTCAGCTTCGACGACCTCACGCCGTTACATCCGAACAAACGCTTGAAGCTCGCTCACGATCCCGATGACCTCAGCACGCGCATCGTGGACCTCATGGCCCCAATTGGCATGGGCCAGCGAGCGTTGATCGTCTCGCCGCCACGAGCGGGCAAGACCATTCTGCTGAAGAAGCTGGCGAAAGCGGTCGTCGTGAATCACCCCGAGGCTTACGTCATCGTGCTACTGATCGACGAACGCCCCGAAGAAGTGACTGACATGGAGCGGGAAGTTCGCGGCCCGACCTGCGAAGTCATCAGCAGTACCTTCGACGAAGCAACTAGCCGGCACGTTCAAGTGGCCGAGATGGTCATCGAAAAAGCCAAGCGCATGGTCGAGTACGGCAACGACGTGGTGATCTTCCTGGATTCGATCACGCGACTGGCTCGCGCATGGAACAACGAAGTGCCGCACAGCGGCAAGATCCTCACCGGCGGCGTCGATTCCAACGCGTTGCAAAATCCGAAACGCTTCTTCGGAGCGGCTGGCAACATTGAAGACGGCGGCAGCCTGACGATCATCGCCACCGCCCTCGTCGATACCGGCAGCCGCATGGACGACGTCATCTTCGAGGAGTTCAAAGGGACCGGAAACACCGAACTGCACCTCGACCGCCGCCTCGTCGAGACGATGGACGTCAACAAGTCAGGCACTCGCCGCGAAGAGTTGCTGCTGAGTGAAGAAGAACTCCGCCGCATCTGGATTCTCCGCCGAATTCTCAACGACATGAACCCCGCCGAAGCAATGGAGCTCCTCACCAGCCGCATGAGAAAAACGAAGACCAACGAAGAGTTCTTGATGGGGATGAATTTGAACTAATCTGGAATGCGACAGCCTTTGCCGTCGCTTTTCAAACCTCATCGTTAGCTCGTTCGATCTCAAAACCGTTTGACTTCTCCACTATCCATCCATTTTGAAAAAGCGAAGCCTTGAGCTATCGCACCCAAAACTATGCCCACCATCATCGAATCCAACCTGCTTGTCGGTAACGATCACTTCGCGATCATCGTCTCGCGTTTCAACGACCTCATCACTCGGCGATTGCTCGACGGTGCTCTTGATACGTTTCGTCGTCACGGAGCTAAAGACGATCAGATCACTGTCGTTTGGGCTCCGGGCTCGTTTGAGTTGCCGCAACTCGCACAACATGTCGCCAGTAGCAAGAAGTTCTCTGCCGTCATCGCACTGGGTGCCGTGATTCAAGGCGAAACGACTCATCACGACTACATCAATCACCAAGTCGCGGCCGGGCTGATGCATACCGCCCAAGAGACTGGCGTCCCTGTACTCTTCGGAGTATTGACCTGCGAGAATCTCGACCAGGCCCTCAATCGCGCTGGCGGCAAGGTCGGCAATAAGGGGACCGAGTGTGCGCTCGCCGCCATCGAAATGGTCAACACGCTGAAGCTATTGAATTCCTCCGGCATCTAGTGTTTTGCCGAAGCTGACTACCAAACGACTCAACCACGAAATTAGGCCGAACGACAAACATTCGGCGTACCCGGAAACCTTCATGTCTACCTCTCGCCGTACCCGTGCCCGTGAAGTTGCGATGCAGATGCTTTATCAAAAAGACCTCAATGCAGACGCTTCGGTCGATCTCATCCGCAACATGATCGCCGAAGAATTGAATGAGCGACCGCTGCAAGAATTTGCGTGGAGCTTATTCTGCGGCACGATCGAATGGCGTGCGCAGATTGATGGCCATCTCGAAGAGCTTGCGGCCAATTGGCAACTTTCTCGCATGGCCCCAACCGACCGAAACATCCTGCGATTGGGTGCGTTTGAACTACTCCATACCGAAACACCACCTCGAGTCGTGATCGACGAGGCCATCGAGATGGCCAAAAAGTTTGGTTCGATGCAGTCCTTCCAATTCGTCAACGGCATTCTCGATCGACTGATCCCCGCCGAAAAACGGGCTGCGATTACCACCGAGACGGTTGAGTAATCCCCATTCGTCGTCTTCTGCAATTCGTCGAACCCTTTGATGCTACTGAGAAGAGGGTTCGACGAATTGCAGGAAACGACGAATAAAGACTGGTGGTGCTTGACGACGATTGCCGGGCTTAATTGAGAAATCGAAAAACCACTTGCCGCCTAACCGAATTCAGCACTCGCAAACCAATGCCTCGTTCCCGATTTCGGATGTCGACTCAGCCTTGGAGCGACCTAACTCACCGTGATGACAACGTCGTTGCCCGAACCACCAACGTAGCTGATCGTGGCGGTGCGCCCGGAACCTAGGAAGTTCGTGCTGATCGTCGCCCCTTCCGCCAGTCCGTTGAACGTTCCAGAGATCGCGTCCGAACCGTCGTTGAGGAAGATGGTGTATGTATTACCGCTGGCCGGGACGAAGCCACTGAATGCCGCCGTCGAGAGTGTCGCATTGCCAAGACTGACCGTCCCCGTGACGTTGAGCTGGTCGTGGTTGTTGCTCGCGTTGCCAGCCGTCGTGCCACCGATTTCGATGTTGAAGAACGAACCGCTGGCGAAGGCAACATTACCAGTGTTGAGAATGCCGGGGCCGGTTCCTGGTGCGACGGTCCCGCCGCTCTGCACGGTGACGGTGTTGGCACTGTTGATCGTGCCGGTCCCGCAAAGCGTCCCACCGCTGGCGACGGTGACATTCGACGTCAGCGAGCCGTTAACGACCAGTGTCTCCGCATTGATGGTCGTCGTGCCCGTGTAGGTGTTCGTGCCGCTGAGCGTCACGATTCCGGAACCAACCTTCGCCAAGTCGGTCGCACCGGAGGAGCCATCGGCTATGACGCCCGACAGCGTGAAATCGCCGCTGCCGCCGATGCTGCTCGCCGAAGCCAACGTGATGTTGCCGGACAGGCTCGCCGCCGTGCCGCTGCTGTTGATCAACGCTCCCGTGCCACCGCCGGTTCCATTGAGCGTCACTGCTTCCGTACCGATCGACTGGCCATTGAGGTCCAGAACTGCTCCGCTCAAAACCGTCGTTCCAACGGCGATCGTTCCGAGTGCCGCACCGTTTCCCAATTTCAGCGTGCCAGCGCTCACCGTTGTTGTGCTGGTGTGAGTATTCGCGCCGTTGAGCGTGATGGTTCCCGACCCCGCTTTCACGAATCCGGACCCTGGGCCGTGTGTCTCGGCGAAGATTCCATCGAATGTGGAACTCGCGTTGTCGAGGCCAAAAGTGACACTTCCGCTGCCATTATAGCCCGACGTGATTGTCCCCAAACCGGTGATGGCATCGACTCGAACATCCGCCTCGACACCGTTGAATGTGGCACCGGACGCGACGTTCAAATCAGCAAGGTTGTTCGTCCAAACCTCGTTGCCACTGCTGCCGCCGGTGAATGTTCCCGCTTGAACATCAATCAGCGATCCCGATGCCATGTTGAAAGTTGCAGCACCAACTCCCCAAAAGGCCGTGCCGGCTCCCGTCTTCTCCAACGTGCCGGCCCCGCTGAAGGTCGCGCTGGCATAATCACGGTTGGTGGCGGCATTCAATTCCAAAACAGAAGAGGCACCGATCACGAATGCGTTCGAACCATAGGTTCCTTGAAGGGTGAGTCGTCCGGCATCGATCGTCGTCGAGCCGGTGTAGGTGTTGTCGCCACTCAGCGTGAACGTCCCCGCCCCTTGCTTGACGAGGCTGCCGCCGACTCCGCTGATGACACCGCTGAACGTTGTGTTCGTGGCATCGCCCGTGGTCAGCGTGTTGGCCCCCAGCGCGACATTCCCGCCCGTTGTCCCGCCACCCGACAGTGAGCCGATGGTTTCGTTGCTCGACAGCGTCAGCACGACGCCCGCTGTGTTGGCCAGCACCACCGCGCCGGTATCGATGATCGCCGAACCACCACTCAGCGTCAGGCCACCGAAATTGACCGTCGTGGTTCCGGAGTAGGTGTTGGCTCCGGAGAGCGTCAGAGTGCCTCCGCCCGATCCGATGTTTTCGGTCGTGAGACTGAAGTTGTTGTCGTTCGCACCAGCACCACCGAGCACTCCCGAGAACGTACTGGAAGTTTGGTTGAACACATGCAGAATCCCGGCAGTCGTCGAATCATTGGTGATTCGTCCGCTGCCGGAGAGTGAGTTCAAATACAGAACTTGGCCGTTCAGTTGCACCACGGCGGCCGAGTCGATGAAGACCGGGCTGAAGCCATTAATGCCGCCGCCAGGAGCTATGCGGAACGTGCCGCTCATCAGATTCACCGACCCGGTGTGATTCGACAGACTTCCAACGTT
Source organism: Planctomycetia bacterium (assembly GCA_026400935.1). Taxonomy (GTDB): domain Bacteria; phylum Planctomycetota; class Planctomycetia; order Planctomycetales; family Planctomycetaceae; genus SXKJ01. The sequence continues at coordinate 7,470 of JAPLNX010000296.1, forward strand.
GACGGTGTCGATCTCGCTCAAATAGCTCGACCCATTGCCGTTCACGGAGGCCGTCAACGACGTCGCTTCCGTGGTGAATGGATTGATGTTGGAACCGATCCCGCTGGCCCCCCCCGTGAGCGTGACTCCGTTCGCGCGAATGTCCTTCGAGCCACCACCCGACGTGATCGCCCCGGAGCCAGCATTCAACGTGACGTCGCCGCCATTCGCGTCCAGCAACGCACTCGAACCAGAGAAGTTGATCGAACCGCCGGTTGTCAAAATCAGATTGATTGCCGCCGTGCGAGTGATCGCGTCGCTGATCGTGATCGTTCCGCTATTCACGTCGCCGATGTTGATCGTCCCGGCCGTGAACTGATCCAACTCCGCATCCGAAAGAGCCAGAGGTCCGCCAGGTGTGTCGGTCGTCGATCCGAGGTTGATGGCGACTCCGTTGGACCGTTGGTGAATGTTGACAGTTCCCGCACC
>JAPLNX010000625.1 GCA_026400935.1 Planctomycetia bacterium
GACCACCGCCCATGCACTGGCCGTTCAATCCTCTCGCAGGTAAGACCATCAACCGGAGAGCCGGATGCGGGAAACCCGCCCGTCCGGTTCGGAGGGAGGGGCGACCGAAATCAATCGGTCGTTCCTACCCCTATCGTAGCCGTCACCGCTCCGCGTGACGAGCCGGATTGAAACACGCGAAGTTCTTTTCTGCGATCCGGATCAGACCAATTCGCTGAGTCATTCAGCCGCGGCACTACTTTTGATTGCCAGACAGGCACGACAACGCTGATTGCCTCAAGCACTTGAAACGGATTGTGGGTGTTGTGAATCGGCGTCGCAATCAAGTCGCGCGCTTGCGGACGAACGCTTCGACCTGTGCAATGCCCATGCGACAAATTGTTCCCAATGAGTGCTCTTTGAATCTTGGGCTCGATCATTCATTGGATTTGGACATTGGTCATTTCAGCTACCTTCACCGGAGTTCGCTCATGGAGCGTTACATCAGCGGGTTAGGTCTCTTCGTCATGATTGGGCTAGCGTGGCTGATGAGCACTCATCGGCGACGAGTCAACTGGCGGTTGGTCGCGATGGGGCTGTTGTTGCAGTTCAGCTTCGCATGGCTGACGTTGAGAACCGAGACGGGCCGATTAACGTTCGACGCATTGGGGCAATTGTTTTCGCACGTGCTCGACTTCGTCGATGCGGGTGCTTCGTTTGTCTTCGGCAAAGAATTTCGCAACTACTACTTCGCATTTCGAGTACTGCCGACGATCATTTTTTTCTCGTCATTGATGTCGGTGTTGTATTACCTCGGAGTGATGCAGCGGATCGTCAAGATGATGTCGTGGGTGATGCAACGTACGATGCACACATCGGGAGCCGAAAGCCTCTCAGCAGCGGCAAACATCTTCGTCGGTCAGACCGAAGCACCGTTGGTCATTCGACCGTATGTCAAACGGATGACGAATTCGGAGTTGATGACGATCATGGTAGGCGGATTTGCGACGATTGCTGGTGGTGTGATGGCGGCCTATGTCGGTATGGGAATCGACGCCGGGCATTTGATGACCGCGTCAATCATCTCTGCCCCTGCCGGTTTGTTGATCGCAAAGGTGTTGCAACCAGAAGTCGATCAGCCCGACACGTTAGGACGCGTCGCCTCCGAATTACCTCAAACAAGTAGCAACGTGATTGAAGCGGCCGCCGATGGGGCCAGCGAAGGACTGAAACTCGCGTTAAACGTCGCGGCAATGCTGATTGCTTTCTTGGGTTTGATCGCCCTGCTGGATTGGTGTCTGGGTTCAATCGGGAGTTTTTATTTCGCACAAAAGTGGTCGCTCTCAAAGTTGCTGGGATATTCGTTTTCACCGTTGGCGTGGCTGATGGGCGTGCCGCGTCAGGACTGTATCGCAGTCGGCGAATTGCTCGGCATTCGGATGGTGGCCAATGAATTTATCGCGTACGAAAAGCTCGCCGAGTGGATCAAGCATCCGCCAGCGAGCGGCGCGCTGACGGAACGGTCTCGTGTATTGCTGACCTATGCGCTGTGCGGTTTCGCAAACTTCGGTTCAATCGGCATTCAAATCGGCGGTATCGGATCGCTGGCACCAGAACGTCGTAGCGACCTCGCGCGTTTAGGGCTGCGAGCGATGCTCGGCGGCACGCTCGCCTGTTTCATGACCGCTTGTGTCGCGGGAGTTCTCTTGTAGTGGCAACTCTCGCTTCCCTCGCCGAGGGAGTTCAAGGTTGAGGCCGTTTCGTTGGTCACTCGGCAAGGGCTGAGTTTCGCGCAAGCGGTTCGGCGGTTGGAAATCGGACAGAAGCTGCTGCGGAAGTGGCAGGGCAGTTTGCGGCGGAAGGCTCAGCCGTCGGCGCTGGAGGAAGAGAATCGGCGTTTACGGTCGGAGAACGATCGGTTGCGGATGGAGCGTTAGATCTTAGCTGGCCGCTTCCAGCGATCCCTCGCCAATGGCGCTCCTGGGTGCCCGAGGTCAAAGCGTTGCAGTCCTGCATCCAACGTGGCTCCTGTTAAGCGACGATCGCTGGGTCAAGAGTAGCTCCGTCCGGCTCAGCCTTGAAAGGACAACCAGACCGAGGGGCCATCCGCTTGAAATGAGCACGATGAAATCGTACTCCACGAGTTTTTCAAACGGTTGCTACGGCCGAGTGATCGTGACGGTGTTGCTGCCCGCTTCGTTGCCGGTGGTGAGTTTCACGAAGACCTTGAACGAGGCGA
>JAPLNX010000324.1 GCA_026400935.1 Planctomycetia bacterium
CGATCGACCATCAGGTTCTGAAGCAACTTGTCGCTAAAAAAATCAAAGATCCTGACGTACTGTGGTTGGCGAACCGGATCATCGACCACTCGAACCCGCAGGAGCCGGTCCTGCGCTGGTTCGCTGGAGACGATCTCTTCACGCCGACCGAACGACGTCGCGGATTGCCCATCGGCAATCAAACCAGCCAGTTCTTCTCGAACGTGTTTTTGAACCCATTCGACCACTTCGTCAAAGAAACGCTGCGTTGTCCGGCCTATGTCCGCTACTGCGATGACTTCGTGTTGCTCAGTGACGACAAGGGCTGGCTGACAGAAGCTCGCGAACAATGCCGCGAGTTTTTGGGTACGCTCCGATTACAGCTTCATCCACACAAGTCGGTCATCTCACGCGTCGTCGATGGCACGCGGTTCCTCGGCTACCGCGTGTTTCCCGACCACCGCTTGCTGGCTCGCGAGAATGTGGTTCTCACTCGACGCCGCTTGCGGGTCATGCAGGCAGACTTCGCGGACGGTCTGATTTCGGGCGAGCAGCTCACTCAGCGAATCCGAAGCTGGATCGGCCACGCCAGCCACGCCGACACGCATGGCTTGCGAACGGACTTGTTTGCCACGACAAGTTTCCGCCGAACGGAGCGTTCGTAAGCTCGCTGCGTTTGGGGAGACGATCGAATCGTGTGTTGCGTGGGGGCTCCTGGAACAACAACAGCAGGAACACTCGCTCGGCCAATCGCAACAGGAACACCCCCGACAACCGGAACAACAACAACGGCTTCCGGGTTGTGTGTGTATCCGGCCCCAGCACTCCACGGGCGGCTCGGCAATGTGCTGAGACGCTTTCAGGCCAGAGCCGTCGGGTTCACGAATCCGCCGGGCGTGCCGTGGCGTGAGTCCAGATCGTCGCCCCGTGTCGTACGAGTTGACTCGTGCGGCCAAAGATCAAACCGCCTCGGTGGGGCTAGTAGTTCCGCATGGAGTCGAACGTCCCGCCAGAGCGTTTTGAACCTGTCGGCCAGACAGAAAACGCCAGTTTCACTGCGTCAAATCAACAACCTGACGATCAGCGGCCTGGCCGACTTAGTCGGTGTCACATTCCAAATACAACCCGATGGCTTCCCGGATATTCGCCAAGGCTTCGTCACGAGTTTGGCCCTGCGACCAACAACTCTTCAACGACGGGCAATGAGCGACGAAGTAGCCTTCCTCACCTCGCTCGACAACAACTTTGATTGTCATGGTTCATCTCCCGACTGTTGCGGTGGACTCGTAAGTATTCCGCACTGATCGCGGCTATCTCGCGGCCTACACTTCTTGAGTCCCCTCAAACTCTGCGAGCTCTTCGTGGAGCCGCGAAATCATCTTGCGGATTCCGGCTTTCGTCAGCCCTTTGGTCGGGACTGGGTTGTCGCGTTGGAGAAGGGCGAGCCAGTCTTCTAGGTGTCGCAGTTCCTCTTGGGCTTTGTCGTATTCTTGAGCATTTGAAATCATCGCTTCGCCTTAAGCGTTCGACCCAGTGCCTGCTGTCAGTTTCACGCCGAGCACGCCTGCGAGTCGATCGGCTGTTTCCAGATGGATGTCACGCTCGCCAGACAAGAATCGCGAAACAACCAGCGGAGACACGTTCGCTTTTACCGCAATTTCGTCGGCCGACTGAATGCTTTGTCGAATCGCGTTTCTCAGGGCGTCGCTCAATGGATTTGAGCCGCTCGTTTTGATGGCGGGTGGAAACTCAGCCTGCACGGCGTTGCGGATTCGCTCATCCCTTGCCGCTTCATCAGCGGTGAGTGGACGTTCGCGAAAATTTCGTTCGATTTTTTGGCTCATGGTCATCTCATTCAAAATGGTTCAGGGACTTCATAGGCGGTCACAACCCGAATCATGTCTTCGTCAAAAGAAGTCCATTGAATATGTCTCCTGAGATTTCGCGGCCACTATCGCAGCCGATACAAGTACTCGCCCGCCTTGCGGACCAGCAGGACGCCTTCGGATTCTCGATTCGCGAAGGATTCGACATCAATCGTGGCGGGGTCGCGGTAGCCGAGGTTGATTTGTTCGCAGACCTCACGCGGGATTTGGGAGGCGAGGGTGACTCGGACTCGCGGCTGCTCGAGTCCGTTGTCGAACGTGCCGGTGCCGCGGACGTGGGTGCTGTGGGCGAGGACTCCCCACGGGTAGTCTTTGAAGCGGGCCCATTGCTTCGTGAAGTAGTCGCGGACGTGATAGCCCACCTCGGCGATCAGCTTGCCGTGAGTCACCGAGATCTCATGCAGGTGCGGGGCGAAGATGATTAGCTCGCCGCCGTCGGCCACGACCGGTTCGAGCTTGTACATGCACTTGCCGGCCACCCACAGCTCGTCGTACATCGGCGGAGCACAGCTCAGCACCGTGTGAAATGGCCGGTCCATCCATTTGATGTGGACTTGGCTCGACAGGTCGGCGGCGGAATCCCACGCGGACTCCGGCGTGCCGAAGAACAAGCCGTGCAAGTTGCCGTCGCTGGCGACGACGAACGTGATCGCTCGGCGCGTGTTGGGGATCAGCGCGGCCGCGCGATCGACGACGGCTCGGACGGGCGTCCCCTTCACGCCGATGATGCCGACGTTGGTGATGATCGCTCCCAGCCAGTGAAAGAAGTTGAGCAACTCCGGTCCGGAGATGCCGGGGAAGTAATACTTGTTGCCGCCGCTGAACCCGACGACCTCGTGCGGAAACACCGGGCCGAGCACTAGCAGCGTGTCGTAATCGGCGATCCGCGAGTTGATCGTCACCGGCACGTCGAGCGACAAGCGGCCCTCGGTGATCGTCTCGGTGTCGGCTTTCGTGAGCATGCCGATCGTCGTCAGCCGCGCGGGGTTATCCCATTCGTGATTGAACAGTCCGAAGCTGGCGTACTTGCCTCCGGCCGCTCGGTCGGCATCGCTCATGCCAAGCATCTTGGCAATCGCCGCCTCCGGCATCGGCGGATGCGTGCCGAGCGCAACGAGCACATCGATTTGCCTCGCCGATGCCCCAATTCGGTCGTGCAACGCGCTGAACAGCAGCGGCAACGGCGCCGTGCGAGTCGAATCGGGAGCGATCACCAGCACTCGCTTGTCAGCGAACTCAGAAACAGGAATCTCGCGAGCGAACCACTCGTGGACCTCGTTGTCGGTCAGGATTTTCATTCGTGAATCACCTTGAAAACGAAAGGCAGGTTTATGCAGAGGCACGGAGACGCAGAGCGACACATGATTCTCTTCTGCGTCTCCGCGCCTCTGCGTGAGATTGCTTGATTTGAGGCTGAGGCAGTAAGAGTCTGCGAATCTTTCGTAGGGCGGGCGGGGCGCCTGCCTGTTCTTTGTCGAAAACCAAACAGGCGAGCCGCCGGTTCTACGAAGGGTTCACAGACTCGTTGAGGCCAAGGATATCGGATTCCGCACAATCAATTGAAGGAGGAGCATTCAAGCAACGATGAACTATTTCGCTCACTCCCTGCGGTTTCTCGATCGACCGTACTTCGTGGCGGGAACGAACGTGCCGGATTGGATGTCGGTGGCAGATCGGCAAGTGCGGGTGCGTGCGAAGCTTATTGAGCCACATCTGCGAAACGACGGCTCGCCATTGTCGGAAGTTGCTGCGGGAGCGATGCAGCATTTGCGTGATGACGACTGGTTTCATGGCACGCGAGCGTTTGTGGAAATCTCCGCCGATCTGGCGATCAAGTTTCGAGCGGTCCTCGGCCCTGACGACAGCCACCGCACAACGTTCCTTGGCCACATTGTTACGGAGTTGCTCATCGACGCGGAGTTGATCGAGCGGCATCCGGGAGAGATTGAGCGGTACTACGAGGTGCTCAGTCTCGTTGAGCCGTTGCTTGTGCAAGACGCGGTCAACTCAATGGCGAAGCTATCAACCGAACGGCTGGCCCCGTTGATCCCACGCTTCATCGAAGAGCGGTTCTTACCTGATTACCTTGATGACTCACGGCTGCTGCGACGCTTGAACCAAGTCATGACGCGGGTCAAACTGCCGCCGCTTCCGACAGAGAGTCTTACGGTCCTTAAGAGCGAACGAATTATCATTCGCGACCGTTTGGGCGAACTGCTGCCGGAAGAACACTTTCGTTGGTAGCCATCTTCAGGCTGACAATTCCAAATGAGACTTTGCGAACTCACCACCGCCGAGCGGCGGAACTACGAACCTTAACCAGGAGACATCACCATGAAGTTCGGAATGAATATGTTGCTGTGGACGACCGATGTGAACGAGTCGCACTATGGCATTCTCGATTCGCTGAAGAAGATCGGGTACGACGGAGTTGAGCTCCCCATCTTCGATATGAATGTGGATCACTTCGCGAAGCTCGGTCAAAAGTTAACAGACACCGGGCTGCAACGAACCGCAGTGACGGTCAGCACCGACGCCGCAAATCCGATTTCCACCGATCCAGCAATTCGCCAAGCGGGACTCGACAATCTGAAGAAGGCGATCGACTGCTGCCACGCTGCAGGAGTCACTCACTTGTGCGGGCCGATTCACTCGGCGCTTGGTAGCTTCACGGGCCAAGGTCCGACTGTGGATGAACGGACATGGGCTAAAGAGGTTCTCACCAAGGCGGGCGACTGCGCGAAGCAAGCCAACGTCACGCTCGTCGTCGAATCGCTGAATCGCTTTGAATGCTATTTCCTCAACAGCGTCCCCGACGCAGCGAAATTTTGTCGCGAAGTCGGCCACTCACACGTCAAAACGATGTACGACACGTTCCACGCCAACATCGAAGAGAAGTGCATCACCACGGCACTCAAGACTTCGATCGACCAGATTGCTCACGTCCACATCAGTGAGAACGACCGCTCAACTCCGGGCGAAGGTGGCGTGAATTGGGACGAAACTTGGAAGGCGTTGAAAGAGGTTAACTACGATGGCTGGCTCGTGGTCGAAGCTTTCGGTCTTGCGCTGCCGGCACTCGCGGCTGCTACCAAAATTTGGCGGCGAATGTTTACCGACGAACTGACACTGGCGACGAACGCACTGAAGTTCATGAAGACCCGAAGCGGCAATTAAGCTGGCCGTGAATGAGCTTCTCATCACATGCTGAAATTGGTTTGACGCAAACGAGTGGTCGCGTTGGAACCACTCGTTCGCACTTCTTGCTGTCTTTTCCTGCTGTTTTTGGCCTGCTTCAATCATTTTGACAGCGTGCGTTGTCAAAAGTCAGCAAGGCCGATAACTTGCCTTCTTAGTTGGCGAGGATGAAGTTCATTCGTCCGATGTAACCGCAATGTTGCAGGCAAGTTGAGCCATGAAAGTTATCCTCGAATCCAGTGACCGCCAATTTTTGGACCAGCTTCATCGGCTTGGTTCGGGAACGATTCCTGAGATTTGTAACACGGTCGGCGTCACCGCGACTGCTGTGCGGCAACGGATGGTTCGGCTTCAGGAACAAGGGTTCGTCTCGCGAGTCATCGTTCCGAGTGGTCGTGGGCGACCTCATCATGTTTATCAGGTCTCTGAGTCAGGCTTGAAGCAACTCGGTGAAAACTACAGTGATTTGGCACTGATCCTTTGGCAAGAAATGCAGAGCATTGAAGAGCCAATATTGCGAGAGCGAGTTGTACGTCGAGTTCGTGAGTCGATGGTGCAAAGATATGGTCGCACGGATCGCTCACGGACGCTGGTTGATCGACTGCGTCAGTTGCAAATGTCGCTTGCAGACCGTGGGTTTGATGTGGAGGTCGATGACTCCGGCGACTTCCCAATCCTTCGTGAAAATAGCTGCCCTTATCAAGAATTGGCGGCTGCTGACGCAGGGATTTGTGGTCTGGAGCAGGAAGTGTTTCAAGAAGTGCTTGGCACGCAAATGGTGCTGACAAAATGCTGCCGAGACGGACATCATTGTTGTGAATTTCATCCGCAGCAAACCGAGGAGTTGGTTGCCGGTTGAGTCGATTGCAGGACGGGATCGTGTCGCTAGAGTTTGCGGCTCGACTTCGTTCGTAGTTCCGCCTTCAGGCGGTGCGAATGGAGACCGCCTGGAGGCGGAACTACAAACTAAATAACGGACAAGAATCATGAGCAGTTGGATCGAAGGACGGTTTGAAGAGAACGTGATTGTCTCGACGCTGGAGCAGGCGATGAACTGGGCGAAGGAGTCCAGTGTGTGGCCGATGACGTTCGGGCTCGCGTGCTGTGCGATCGAGATGATGGCCGTCGGAGCCAGCCGCTTCGACCTGGACCGCTTTGGAGCCGGGGCGTTCCGCGCGAGTCCTCGGCAAGCGGACTTGATGATCGTGGCCGGGACCGTCACCTACAAAATGGCCAGCCGAGTGCGGCGGCTCTACGAGCAGATGCCCGATCCGAAGTACGTGATCGCGATGGGTGCCTGCACGGTCGGCGGCGGCCCGTACTTCAAGTGGGGCTATCACGTCGTCAAGGGAGTCGATCTGGTCGTGCCGGTCGATGTGTACGTCCCCGGCTGCCCGCCGCGTCCGGAGGCTCTGCTCGAAGGGATCATGCGGATTCAAGACAAGATCAAGGCCCGCAAGCTCGGCAAAGGGATGACCGAAGTCCTCCCCGTCCCCCACCACAGCGGTGTCGCGGCCGTGCCGAGCGTTTTGAATGTGTGAGTTACTGTCGCGACTTTCCCCAGAAGAGTGAGCAAGCGCTTTAAGGTGCATCGACGAACTGGAGACAAAACATGGCCCATGAGGTTCGTGTAAAGGTTGATACGGCGGTTGTCGCACATAAAGACTTGGAGATCCTCGTTCGGACAGACGGCGGCAAACTTGGCACGCTTCTCATCAGCAAGGGAAACGTCGAGTGGTTACCGAAAGGGAATTCCGTCAACAAGACTCGAATGAGTTGGGAGCGGTTTGCTGAATTCATGGAAGAGCATGGCAGGCCGGTCAAAATCAGATAATCAATGCTGCGGCGTGAAGTTCCATGAGGAGAATTCCGTGAGCGATCCGCATTACACATTCTTGATTCCAATGACATTTGAAATGCAATTCACATTTCCGAGCAAAGACGTCGTGCTTGCGACTTTTCCAGACAAAGGGCTGCCTGAATATTGTCCGTCAGATGCAGCTCTCGAAGAGTTGCGCGCAGAAATTGAAGAGTGTTTAGGCCAAAACTACGCAGTCGACAATGTTCAGATTCCGTCGCTGCTGGTGACGTTTTTGGGGAGTGATGATTCGGCCGCCGGGTAAGTCTCGTCACGAGCGGCAAGAAAGAACGAAAGGGTGAACATGGCTTATCGAACATTGGAATCCGTGTTGCATCCCGATGGCCATCTCGCCCTTCCATCCGATGAAGTGCCACCTCGGCCGGTTCGGGTGATGGTCACGATTTTGGAGGACACGGAGAGAGAATTGGGGACGGACGAAGAAGAACCGTTGCCAACAAAAAAAGTGCGAAGCCCACGGTTGGCGTTTCCCGAACAGGCTAAGGATTTCGTGAAGGAGGTGATTGGGGTGACTGATGCCAGCCTATGACCAGAACTGTTCGCCGCCAGCTCCGATTGCGTTCGTAAGCTGGAGGAACGCTGGCACCAGCGAAACGGTCGCTGATGTTCCCATGCTGCTCGACACGGGAGCGGATTTGACTCTCGTGCCGCAATCAGTTGCCGATCAATTGGGCGTGTCACCGTTGCCAGGCCAGCAGTATGAATTGGCGGGATTTGATGGAGTTCATTCCTGGGCCAGTGCGGTGATTCTGGATTTGATTTGGTTTGGGAAAGCCTTTCGCGGACGCTATCTGCTCACGGAAGACGCTCTGGGAATCATCGGCCGCGACGTGCTCAATCACCTCAACGTCGAATTCAACGGACCATCGTTGGAGTGGAATGTCAGGAACTAAGCACGAAGTCAAATAAACTTCATCGGACAAATAAGATCGAATGAGAGGCCGCCGGAAGGCGGGACTACGAACAATGAGCGCGATTCTGAAGATCAGCGACCTGCGGGTCGCCGTGGATGGCAAGCCGATTCTCAAGGGAGTGAACCTGGAGATTCGGCAGGGGGAGATTCATGCCTTGATGGGGCCCAACGGGTGCGGCAAGAGCACTCTGGCCTACGTCGTCGCCGGGCATCCGAAGTACGAGATCACCGGCGGGTCGATTGAACTCGACGGCGTCAACGTGCTGGAGTTGGACCCCTGCCAGCGAGCACGGCTGGGGATCTTTCTGGCGTTTCAGTACCCGGTGACGATTCCGGGCGTGAAGGTCTCCGACTTCCTGCGGCACGCAGTCTCGAACGTCCGCAACCCCGACCGCAAAGAAGGGGAGGGGCTGATCCCGATGAAGGACTTCCGCAAGGAACTCAAGGATCGGATGTCCGAGATCGACATCGACAGCGAGTTCGCTCGTCGCTACCTCAACGACGGCTTCAGCGGCGGCGAGAAGAAGCGGATGGAGATTTTGCAGTTGTCGCTGCTGCGTCCGCGATTCGCGATCCTCGACGAAACCGACAGCGGCCTCGACAGCGACGCCGTCCGAGCGGTCAGCGAAGGGATCAACAAACTCCACGGCCCGCACATGGGCGTGCTGATCATCACGCACCACGAACGTCTGCTCGAATTCAACAGGCCGAGCTTCACGCATGTGATGCTCGCGGGAAAGATCGTCGAAACCGGCGATGCGTCACTCGCTCACGACCTGCACGCCAACGGCTACGCAGCAGTGCGGGAGCGGCATCCAGCGGAGGCAGCAGAACAGGAAGCGGTCACAGTTAAGGCATAACTTTGGATTGCGGTGCGGAAACACCAAACTCCAGAAGGCGAGAAATAAATCATGAGTGAATTAGCAGTTCAAGAACGAGAAGATCAAGACGTCGGCGTCGGCGATTACCAATTTGGATTCCACGACTCGACCGACAATTACGTCTTCAAGAGCCGGCGCGGGCTGGATCGCGAGATCGTTTATCAGATCTCCGAAATGAAGAAGGAGCCGAAATGGATGCGGGACTTCCGCATCAGTTCGTTGGAGACGTTCTTCCAAAAGCCGATGCCGTCTTGGGGCGGTGCCGTGGAAGAAATCGACTTCCAAAACATCTTCTACTACATGAAGGCCGCGGCCAATCTGGAGAAGAGTTGGGAGGATGTTCCCGAGGACATCCGCAAGACGTACGACCGACTGGGCATCCCGGAGGCGGAGAAGAAGTATCTTGCGGGCGTGAAGGCGCAGTATGAGTCGGAAGTGATCTACGGCAGTTTGCAGGAAGACCTCGCCAAGCAGGGAGTGCTCTTCACCGATACCGATTCGGCGCTGCGCGACCATCCGGACCTGTTCCGGGAATACTTCGGCAAGATCATCCCGCCGAACGACAACAAGTTCGCGGCGCTCAATTCGGCCGTCTGGTCGGGCGGGTCGTTCATCTACGTGCCGCCGGGAGTGAAGATCGAGTTCCCGTTGCAGGCGTACTTTCGCATCAACTCGGAGAACATGGGGCAGTTCGAGCGGACGTTGATCATCATTGATGAAGGGGCGTCTGCGCATTATGTCGAAGGCTGCACCGCTCCGACCTACAGCAGCGAAAGTCTGCACTCGGCGGTCGTCGAGATCATCGTCAAGCGGGGCGGTCGGTTCCGGTACACGACGATCCAGAATTGGTCAAACAACGTTTACAACCTCGTCACCAAGCGTGCGATGGCTTACGGCGATTCGCTGATGGAATGGGTCGACGGCAACCTCGGCTCGAAGCTGACGATGAAGTACCCCGCCATTTACTTGATGGAGCCGGGTGCTCGCGGTGAGACCCTGTCGATCGCGTTCGCGAACGAAGGTCAGCATCAAGATGCCGGAGCAAAAATGGTTCACTGCGCTCCGAACACGTCCAGCCGCGTGGTCTCGAAGAGCATCAGCAAAGGGGGCGGCCGAGCCAGCTATCGCGGCTTGGTCAAAGTCGAAAAGGGAGCGACCAACTGTAAATCGAACGTCGTCTGCGACGCCTTGATTCTCGATAGCAAGAGCCGCAGCGACACCTACCCATACATCGAAGCCGAAGACGACCAGATCTCCCTCGAACACGAAGCGAGTGTCTCGAAGATCGGTGAAGAGCAACTCTTCTATCTGATGAGCCGTGGCATGACCGAAGCAGAAGCGTCGGCCATGATCGTGACCGGCTTTATCGAGCCGCTCGTCAAGGAACTGCCGATGGAATACGCCGTCGAAATGAACCGCCTCATCGAACTGCAAATGGAAGGCAGCGTGGGCTAGGACAATTGATGTACGTATCCACCGAAATCATCCGAGATGTCGAACAACGCTACGGCACCCCGGTTGAGATCGCGCGAGAGTACGAGATGACTCCCCAGCAACTCAGTGTTGTTCGATTGGGGCAAAAGAATGGACGCTGCCACGACGTAACGCTCGTGATTGTCGATGACGAACTAAACGTCGTGGTGATTCGCAAGCCGAGCTATCCGATCGGAGCGTATCGCACGCCTTCGGGCGGCGTCGAAGTCGGTGAGTCGTTTGACGACGGAGCGATCCGAGAAGCGAAAGAAGAAACCGGTTTAGACATTGTTTTGGAGAAATACCTGATCCGAGCCAACGTCCGATTCCGCTGCGGTTCGGAAGTGATCGACTGGACGACTCACGTCCTTCAAGCTCGACCGACCGGCGGAACATTGCAGCCAATCGACACGAAAGAAATCGTCGAAGCTCGCAAAGCGACCATCGCTGAAATCACTGGGCCGATCCGCGAAACGTTAATCGCGACCGGCTCGCCGGGACTGAGACATCGAGCGGAGTTGGATGGACTGGCGATTGAGCTTTTGAAGAAGTGAACCACAAAGGAAAGCTCAAGCCTTGGCTTCTTCGTGCCTTTGTGTCTTGGTGGTTAAAAAAGTTGAGACAAGAAGATTGAGACAAGAAGAAAAGTCAAATGGCGGATTTTCTACCAATCATCGTGACCGTGTTGGTAATCGCCGGAGCAATCGCAGCACTGACTGTCTTTTTCACATTTTGGACACCAGTAAACCACTTCATCAACGAAAGGGGCAGCGTCAAACTTCAAGACATTCAGTTTGACGAATTGAAACAGAAGCCAGTCAAAATCCGGATGAAGTCGGGAATTGTTTTGGAAGGGGTGGTCATCATTGGATGGTGCAGTTTGTGGGTTTCTCCGCCGTACGACATGCGACAGTTGTTAGTCGTCCGACTTCCGGACGGACGACGAATATTTATTCGCGCCACCGAACTCGAGTCGTTTGAAGAATAAAACGCAATTCGCCATGTGCGTGTAGTTGATTGAATCTTTCAAAAGTTACCGAGAATCGAATACGGACGGGCAAGAGTGCCCATCCTACGAGAACACTAATGACAGCAACGATGACCACGTTTGAAACAGTGACCGGCTTCAATCGCACCGCCTTTGAAGCGTTTCTCGACTCGCGGAACGAACCCGATTGGATCGTGGATGCGCGGCGCAAGGCGTATGAGCAGTATCAAGATCATCTCGCCGTGCCGCTGGACCCGGAGGAATGGAAGCGGGTCGAGACGCGCACGTTTCGGCCGGACCAGTTTCATGTCCGCTCTGAGCCATCCGAAGCGGCGACGTTCGGATCGTTGATGCAGGATCGGGCGGAGTTCGCCGGGATGGTGACGCACGTCGATGGGCACACGACACGAGCAACGCTCGATGAGAAATACGCCAAGCAAGGCGTTCTGTTTGGCGACTTGAGCACGTTGCTGGTGGAGCATCGTGAGAAGCTGGAGCCGTACTTCGGTAAGCGTGGCGTGCCGGCGCGTCGAGATCGGTTTACCAGTTGGCACGGGGCGTTTTGGACCGGCGGGACCGTGCTGTTTGTTCCGCGAGGTGTGTCGATCAACGAACCGCTCAACAGTTTGATCGGGCTGAGCACAGCCGGTGCGGCGGACTTCAGTCACACGCTCGTCATTTTGGAGGACGGCGCGAGCGCGACATTGCTCGAAGAGACTTCGTCGGCGACGGCGGACGCGGCGGGACTGCATGTTGGCGCGGTGGAGTTGATCCTCGGCAGGGAGGCTCGGCTGCGGTACGTCCAATTGCAGAATTGGAACGACAAGACTTGGCACTTCGCGCATCAGGCGGGGCGAGTTGAATCGAACGGCATGTTGCAGTGGACGGTCGGCGGACTCGGAGCCAAGCTGGCCCACATTCATCAGGACGTGCATCTCGACGGACGCGGGGCCGAGGCTGAGGTCAACGGCGTCACGTTCGCAACGAACCGGCAAGTCCTGTCGTACTACACCCAGCAATGGCACAACGCGCCGGACACTCGCAGTGATCTGCTCTACAAAGACGTGATTCGCGACCGTGCTCGCGTCGTCTGGCGCGGCATGATCAAAGTCGCGCCTGAAGCTCAGAAGACTGACGGCTATCAACGCAATGACGCGCTGATGTTGTCGGATGCCTGCCGCGTCGATGCGATCCCCGGATTGGAAATCGAAGCGGATGACGTCCGCTGCACTCACGGCGCGACAGCGGGCCGAGTCGATCGCGAACAGATTTTCTACTGCATGGCGCGTGGCCTGAGCGAATTCGAGGCGATGCACGTCATCGTGCAAGGCTTCTTACAAATCGTTTCGGATCGAATTCCTGTCGAGTTGGTGCGTGAGACGCTCAATCAAGCTGTCGAACGCAAGCTCGGAATCGGTTAGTTGTGGCGCGTGCGTGGAGATTGATCAGTTTCATACCAAGGGGAGACGCGCGCGGATCGCGTGCGCTACGAAAAATGTTTGAACGAGTTGCTGATGTTACTGAGATCCCTCCTGGCGGACGAAAGTCAGTCATCGTTGATGACGTGCCGGTGTTGCTAGTGCGAGTTGGTGAAGAGTTCTTGGCGGTTGAAGATGTCTGCTCGCACGATGGTCAGCCGCTGACGGATGGACCTATTACGGACGGAGCAGTGACGTGTCTGCGACACGGCGCGAGGTTTGATTTGAAGACGGGGGCCGCGCTCTGTATGCCTGCCACGAAACCGATCCCGGCGTATGTCGTAGAAGTGCGAGACGGCGAGGTCTTTGTCGGGCCACCGGGAGCTAAACCGACCCCGATCGTGGTAAAAGTTCCGGCAGTGTCCGATGCAACTCCGCAAGCAGATTTGCCGGTTGTCTCTGCATCGACCGCAATCGGCGATGCCGTGCCGACGCCTGAACCGGGTGCGGATGACGACATCCGGTTGATTGAAGCACTCAAGCAAGTGATTGACCCGGAGTTGATGGTCAACATCGTTGATCTTGGCTTGGTGTATTCGATTAATCGAGACGACAAGAAGATCTATGTCGAGATGACTCTAACGAGTCCGGCCTGTCCCGCCGGCCCGCAAATCGTGCAGCAGTCGAAGATGGCACTTGAGCGATTGCGTGATGTCGATGAGGCCGAGATCAAGCTCGTTATGTCACCGCCGTGGACTCCCGATCGCATGACCGATGAAGCCAAAGATCAACTGGGGATTTTCTAAATCTTGATCGGACTTCAGTTCACTCATTGAGAAGCATCGGATGAGCAACCCTCAAAGCCTCTGCGAGACATGTAGGCATCTTCGAGAGGTTGTTTCCGGCAAGGGCTCCCGTTTTTTGATGTGCTTGCTTTCGCAGAGTGATTCACGCTGGCGAAAGTACCCTCCACAACCGGTTCGGATATGTGACGGTTATTCAAACGACAAGAAATGAGGTCGCGTTAATGCCTACCTCATTAATTATTTCATCCGGGCGATTCGTGAGGTCAATCGGCGATGCCGTAGCGGACGATGCACCAAAGGGCTTTGAAGCCGTCGCGCCAGCCGATCTTTTTGCCTTGATCGTAAGTCCGGCCTGAATAGCTGATCGACATCTCAAAGATTCGAAAGCGTCGGCGAGCTACCTTGGCAGTAATTTCGGGTTCGATACCGAATCGTTCTTGTCGCAAGACCGGAACGATCTGCTGTAGGACTTCTCGCGTGAAGACTTTGTAACAGGTCTCCATGTCGGTGAGATTCAGGTTCGTGAAGCAGTTGGAAAGTGTCGTTAGAAACTTGTTGCCGAGATAGTGCCAGTAGTAAAGGACTCGATGCGGCTGGTCACCCAAGAAGCGGCTGCCGAAAACAACATCGGCTTTCCCTGCAACGATTGGACCTAGCAAACGTGGGTATTCAGACGGATCGTATTCGAGGTCAGCGTCTTGAATGATGACGACATCACCCGTCGCAGATTGAAAGCCGGTACGGACGGCGGCTCCTTTGCCACGATTTTTTTCGTGATAGACAAAGCGAAACCGATTCCACGGATCGATCGGCAGCGACTCGATGGTTGCTTGGAACTCCTGCAATTGCTCGCGAGTCCCGTCGCGACTGCAATCATCGACCAAGACAATTTCTTTGCGGATCGGGACCGCCTTGACTCGTTCGAGCAGTGACGTCCAGTGATCCTTTTCGTTGTAGATGGGGATGACGACTGAGAGCATCCACTCTGGCGGAATGACATAGAAACCGAGCTGCCGACAAGCGGCATCACCCAACGTTTCTCGCAACGAGGCGAACCATTCGGGAGTATGTGGTATCAACCGCAGATCATTGGAAATTGGGCTGGTCACAGCGGCCAACGTGTCATCGCTCATGTAGATCATCCTTGATTGACTTAGAAGTGGGCGTGAAGTCTAGCGGTTGAGAATTACTGAGCAAACAGGGCTTGCATGGCTCATGAATCTTAATTGAGAGAGGCAAGCACCGGCGAATAACCGCTTCGCTATCGATCTTTCAACAGCCGCTCGGGAGCATCTGCGAGATACGGCGATAGTGGCGGAGCGAGGCCGATTTGGACGGCTCCAAAGGGGCGATCATCGACGCCTTCCAAGACGACCGTCCAGATTCCAGAACTTCCGCTAGCAGAAATCGACTGCGAGCCTGACAAGATTTGATCGTCAGCAACCTTGCCATCCGGATCGCGGAGGATAACACGGACAGACTCACTGGGGTCTTCTGTCTGAATATCAACTTGAGGGCGTTGCCCCTCAGCAACGATGAAGTACATCGGTCTCATGTTGCGATGAATTTTCAATCGTTGATGACGTCCGGCAAATAGGACTGCTCTCTGGTTTGCGATGCGCAGCTCGCACGCATTTTGCCCGAAGCCGGTCGTCACGGTATATGTTCCGCCGGACTTTGCTATGAATTCGATCATTTCGGTTTTTCCCATTGCCACCGAGCGACTCAAGACTTCGCGGCCTTCGGGATCGACAACTTTGACTTGTCCGTCTGTCAGTTGTTTGGTGAGCAAGAGACCGCGTGCAGTGAGTCGTAATGTCTCACCTTGATCAAGCAGTACGAACGAGATGTTGTACCGCCGTAGGTGAGTCTCTTCACCCGGCAATGGCAACTTGGCAACTGAATGCGAAACCGGAATCAGTACGCGCTTGGCGGTTGTCGCTCGACTGTCAACCTTTTCAAGTTTGCTCAGCAACGGACTGACGTATTTGCCGCCGCTTTGAGCATAGTGATCCAGTTCGCTAGATGCCGATCGAAATGCCGCCCAGTAGTCATCCTGTGGATCTGAAACACGATAGTTTTCTGGGACTTGCTCATTCGGGGCTGCTAGTGAACCGAGTGTGTACAACCAAAAACCGCTGCCATGACTGCCAAGTGCATACAACTGCGGCCCGACTTGGTTCGCCGAAAAATGAGTCAGCGACATGCCACCGAGATACTGCACGTGAGCCTTCAGCTTTCGGAACCTCAGTTGTGTTTGATCGACTTCCGGAGTGTATCCTTCGGCGTAAGTACGTTCGGCGGCACAGACCACGGGGACTTCAGGAGTTCCTAAGCCCAACGCGACCCCTTCGAAAAATGGATATGGCTCTTCCAAGTGAGTCGCCGCGAATTGGAACTTCGGATTGACTTGATGCACCTTGCTGCTGACTTCGCGACAAATACGAGTCAGCTCTTGTCGCTGCCAATTCAGCAACGCAGTCGGGGCGTCCGAGCCGGCTCCGGCGCGACAAGACTCGCACGCACAGGCGGCTCCGTATCCCGCGTGATCGGCACCATACATCTCTAGATCGAGTACCACTCCGGCGATGTTTTTCCGAACTCGCGACATCTGAGCCACCATCAGGCAGCGTGGCAGAACGACTCGCTGCCAGTAACGTTCATCAGCAGGGCAGGGGGTGTGCTGATGAATGATCCCCGCCAGAGTCACTTCACGCCGAAACTCGGGGAAGAATTTCAGCTCATTGTCGCCACCGGCGAAATTGAAACTGGGCCAAAGCTGCAGTCCCTCTTTTTCACAAGCATCCGCCCATTGCTCAATCTTTTTACGAGCATTCTGGTCCGCTCCAATCGGATTGAAGTTTGTGATTTTCGGCCACGCGGCGTTCAATCCCGCCTGACGCATTTTGGTGAGAACTGTTCGATTGGCAGATATTGGGAGGTATCCCGCCCTCAAGTTCGGCCACGCACGATCTTCTGCAGAACAAACCGAACGACTCATCACCAACACGAGTGACAGGAAAACTGTAATTCGAATGATTCGGCATCCTGCCGGCATGGCTCCACCTTTCCTAGTTTGATGTTTGGCCGCGTGTCCATGAGCCAATGCCAGCTTTCCGTAGAACAGTTTTCAAACCGTTCGCCAGAGTTGCCGACAGCCACGCATTCGGGGAGCATGTCGGCGAATGTTATCTTCCGCAATATCGTCTGCCGCGCATCGCATGACTTGTAAGGATTCCTTCATGCCACCAGTAACCATCGAATCGGCTCGCACGACAGACTATCTCCAAATCGCCGCCCTGGACCGATTTGCATGGCCTGTTGTACCCGACGTCTTTATTCCCGACGGAGAACATATTTGGCGTGTGTGGAGCGACACCGGCACATTGCTCGTCGCGCGAATTGCTGAGAGTACGCCGCCACTCCGCGAATCACATGATATCGCGGGAGCACTCGTGCAATTTCCGACGAAACACGGTGAACTCTTTCTCCACAAAGTGATGGTCCATCCCGACTGCCGCGGCGATGGTATCGGCACGCAACTCATGCAAGCCGCGTTGATTCAAGCTGATCGCACTGTGTTATTGACCGTCGATCCGAACAATAAGGCCGCCGTCCACCTCTATGAGCAACTCGGCTTTACTGTGCGAGAACACATCCGTGGGTTCTACCGGCCACACGAAGACCGCTACCTCATGATGTTCTCCAGATGACGTTTCGCGGAACTTTTTCCAACGACAAGGTTCACCCATGAAGATCCAGAAAACGAACTCTCTCTGGCACAGTTTCCATTGTGGGTTCGTCGGCTTGTGGGACGTCATCAAGTTCGGTCGCAATGTCAAGATTCACTTGGTCGTCGCGTCGGTTGTCATGATGACTAGTACCACGACCGAGAATTGATCCTCCATAAAAAGCGAGTTTGTGTCATTACTGCATCACCTTTAACGGAGGGTGGTGCGATGCCAAGGAAGGCAGTGCGGATTGAGGCGACGGAGCGGCAACTGGAAATCCTGCG
>JAPLNX010000535.1 GCA_026400935.1 Planctomycetia bacterium
CTTGCCATCGCACACGAGCTTGTCCGCTCGGCTTGTGGTGACGGTAAACAGGCAGCTTTTTCTTTGACGTAAACCCTGACATAGTGCGGCTCCCCGATCAAAGCGGGTAGTCACTACCCGCGCTCTCAGGTTTTCACAGCCGCACTGCCGACCATCGGCAGGTAACGTAACTCGTCTCAGCCTCTTAACTTTTGGAAAATCGGGGTGACAAGACGCCGTTAGAACTTTTTCTGGCTGGTCTGGCTGGCTGGAACGCTGCCTTGCGGCGGTATTTTCCCCGTGAAAACGGCGGCAAATGAGGACGTTTCGTTATCAAAGAGGAATCAACCATCCGCACTGATTGGCCGCTATGGCCCGGACGAAAATCGACGGTGCAATTCGATCAGCGGAGCGAAGTCTCCTGTGTCAGCGGCACGAATGGCTGCGAGGTAGTCATCACGAATAACGCTCGTCGCCCCGATAGCATCTTCAGGCCATTCGGTTAACGGCTGCTTGTGTAACTTGAGCCAGATGTTAGCGAGCAACCGTGCCCATCGACCATTGCCATTCAGAAAGGGATGAATCTGGACGGCACGATGATGTAAATGGACCGCTTGCTCCAAGACGTCCGGCCAATGCGTTTCCCAATAAGCCAGATCCGCACACAAATCCTGAATTCGAGTGGTCACTTGATGCCACGGCGAACCGAGATTGAGATCGGACGTCCGAGCTTTACCAGCCCACTTCCACACATCGCCGAACATTTCGTGATGCAGTTTGAGCATCCAAGCGAGATCAAACTTTGCAGTTCGGCGTGACAACGAACCGCCAAAGTATTTGACGATGGCCTTGCGGACGTTTTCGGCTTCGATGACCGAAAGTTCCGGTCGGTTGTTGATACCAGAAATCTTGAGCCCCGATATGTCGATCGGGGTCTCGCCGGGAATTGCATTCCATGCCATAGTCATTCCATCCAAAGTCTACGACGGGAACCCGCCAGAAGCTCTTGGATGGTTTTCTTGACCATCTGCCCGATGTGCTGTGTGGAAACCGCTTGAGCTTCCAAGGCCGACGTTCCTTGAACCATCCCCACAAGCCGCTCGGCTTTCTTGCGGGCTTGCTGCTCAAGAATTTCATGAGCCGGAAAAATTGGGACGGCATCCAACTGCATTCCCATAGCTTGGGCGATGGCAACCGTATTCTCGAAACTAGCCGCCAAGCTGTGATCAGAGAGAATTCGCTGAACTGTTGGCATCGAAACACCACTGCGCTCGGCTAACACGGACTGACTAAGTCCGAGCTCTCGACGGCGGCGTTCTAGCTTCTCAAAGAGTGGCATGTGGTTTGTCATGTTCAATCTCCTTGCTAATTATTACATCACATATGATGTCAAATCAACAGGGAAGTTTCGCGAGCATAGGGCAGCAAACGAGTCTTCTTGCAGTTCGCTAACTCAATTGAATTACCAAATAAAAAAAGCCACAACTCCAATTGGAGTCGCGGCTTTCAAAAATCGTAGCTCGGTTAAAAAGTTCAAATCCCGTCAATGGTCGCGTTGCAACTACTGACAGGGATGAAAGTTACGAGTAGTCGGGATGACAGGACGCCAATAGAACTTTTTCTGGCCGGCTGGAACGCGGCCCTTCGTCGGTATTTTCACGGTGAAAACAAGGGTTAATGAAGGGGGCGGAGTTGTTTTGTTGATTGAGGAAATTTGCGGATTACTGCTGTGAGGCTGGCTCCGTCACGACAATCCGTGAGAAATTGCCGATGAGCTTGGTTTGTCTGATATCACAGCCGGATATCGGACAGGCTTTCCAAGTGCCGGATCGGCGTGGATGCTGACTCCTTGGTGTCTGCGGTTGAGAGCGTGCCGAAATCGAGTCCAGTTAATGTGGCCAGATCTTTCACGCTGATTTGGAAGACTTTGGCTTCGATATCAGAGAGCTTTTCCTCGATACGCGGGATTGCGTCCAAGAGTGCTTCTTGGCTGATGAGAAACGCACTGGCTTGGAGTTTGTTGCCATTGCGAACGACCAACAGTTTCCAGAACAGTTTCGGGATGCTGATGCCGTTGAATTTTGGATCGGGTTTGCGTTTTCCCTTCGGGTCTGGGTGGATGTCTCCGTCACTGCGAGGAGCGTCGAAAACGGGGCCGTTCATCACGCACGCTTTTCGCTCTTCCTCTTCAAGTGAGTCGAGCACAAATTCTTCCAGGCCCAACCACAATTTCGCTCCTTGATTGAAGCTCCACACTTGAGGGGAGCAATTGGTGAAGTGAAACGTGTCGTCTCCGTGTTCTTTGGCTTCCGCAACGGTGGTCCCAGCGAGAACTGAACCGGCACACGTTCGCGGCCAAGTCGATCCATTTCATAGCCAAAATCGAGGATCGCCGTTGCCGCGTCGCTTTCTCGTTCAAAGACATGTTCGTTGGTCATCAAGACGCCGGAACCGATGAGAAATCCGGTTCCATATCCGACGACGTTGCCTGCGGAGTTACGAAGCTGAATACGACAGACCGCTCGCGAGGCGGCCAAGCCGCGTTCCAAGTAGTTGATGCTGACGAGATCATTTCCATTGATGATCCGCTCAAGTTGCGTTCGAGCGAGTTCGGGACTTCCCGTATCGGACAGCAGTGTTCGGTAACGCCGCTCTTTCTTTTCAGCGGTCATCCAGCGTTCGCGTGACACGACTTTTTGGAGTTGATCAATCAGTTTGGCCAAATCGAAATTCAGCCGTTTGCACGATTGTTGAACCAGGTCGGTCTTGATCAGCATGACATCTCCTTTGGTGATGATTTTGGATCGTTGGAAATAACCAGTTTGAACGTTGTGTGTGATCGTTGCTGTGTCTGGCCAACTGGCGTCGCTGTGTCTCGGTCTCCTGACCGAGACACACTGTTTGACCGCAGGTCTCCTCAGCGACGTGGAGACCTACGGTCGGTCGCTCGTGGCTCGGTCAGGAGACCGGCCACAACGCCACCCGTAGCATTGAGTTGTCTGATGGGTGGCCCTGGTTCGCAGAACCAGGGTGCCGCAGGCACAAGAAACTTGGTTGGATGTCTCTATCAGAAAGAAGCTTGGTTTTGGATCAATGTCTGTCCTGAGTTTCTTGTGCTCCGCACACGCCTTCAAGAAGGCGTGCCCCCCGCGACAATCATTGCCTCGATCTGGTCGATGATTCCCAACAGTCGCTCCGTTGGAACGTCGCGAGAAAAGGACGCTCCTAAGGGTAATTCATTCAACCATTCTTTTGGGAACGTTGTCCCGTACTCATTTTGCACGCGTTGACGGACATCCGCAAAAAGCTTGAGCATCTTTTCCAAGGATGACGGTGAATCGATCAAAATTTCCAAGCGCAACGACACGAGGCCGTTGATCGGGCAAACGAATGACTCGTCAAAGACGTGAAATGCCCGCTCATCCCAATCGTCTCGGTTCGTCTGATCTCGAAGTACGTCACAAAGCCAATAAAGCAACAGCAACGCATCGTGATCTTGAGTGTCAACGTAACGGCCATGAAAGAGTTGAGTACTTGGCATAATTGTCACCGTATTACGCGAACCTTGCTAATTCCTGCAAGCAGTCCTGCGAGTTGGATGGCTTGATCGTCCGTTAGTCCGAGTGTGTCAACGAAAAATGTGTGGATATATGGTTTACTGGTGACGGCCAATTGAATCCCGGTAGCGATGTCGGAAATGTTGGGATTGGGAATTGGTTCAAGTGTGTTTGGATTTACGAATGGGCCTTTGAGTTCAAGTGCTCGCGATCCGTCCATAAAGTCCTGCGCCGGATCGGTGGACGCCGTAATTCTTCGGCCGAGTACTTGCTGAATGCGAACACCGCCAAGTCCTTGCTTCGGCACTACCGCACCCTGAGCAGCATCTTGACCGAGTCGTTGGAATTCCAAGAGAAGTTCATGCTTCGCAAGTATCGCCTGACGCAACGAAAGTATGGATGCGAAACCGAGTATGCCGAGGCCACTACGGAAAATTCCTTGTGGAATTGATTTCGCAGTTGCCACTCCGGCGATTGTTCCGGCAGCATTCAATGTGAAGAGTACATTCAGTAACCGCAACTTTACGAGCAGTCCGAGACCAGAAAAGAACTTCTGGAACCCACCTCCGATTCCGCCGGTCAGACCGCCTATCGCGGCACCCATGAGTGCGCCATTCACTGCTCCGTCCAATGCGTCATCGAAACTTCCTCGAACCGTATAACCATCAAGGCCGCCAATTACTCCACCTGAAAGAGCCCCGACGATTGCTCCCTTGGCCATTCCGCGAAGAGCACCGGACACGCTAAATGATCCAAATAGGCTCATTAAGTCCATTAGACCAGACGGATCTATTCCAGCAATCGGGTTCGCATGTGTGTAAAGATACTTGTGGAAACTCAACGGGTCTTGTGAGTTTCCAAAGTACGGATCGAGTCCAACGAACCGCCCATTCGCCGCGTCGTAGAACCTCGCTCACAGGTACTGCATTTGGACTTGTTGGTCGAACTGTTCGCCGGAGTAGAGCAGGACGGTGGCGGCGGCGGACATGTTGAAGCCGACTGCGTTGCCGTAGGCGTCGTAGGTGAAGAGTTGGCGGATCGCGGACGCGCCAGAATGACCCGCGAGGGTGGCGATGGCTCCGGCGGCGTCGAGTAACGCTCGGACGGAGCCGTGGCCGTCGTGGGCGAAGGTGACGGTGGTCGGTGAGCTGGCCTGACCATTTTCAAACGTCACCGTCGTTTGGCTCAGCTCGTCGAGGCCGAAGGTGTAGGTCACCTCTTTCGTCAGTTGCCCGGAACCGTCGCGGTGCGTCTCGCGAATGACTTGCGAGTACCCCGTAAAGTTCTGCGGATCGTTGAGGAATTCCACCCGCTCGGTCGATTGCACCGTCGTCCCATCAGCAGGATCGAGCGTGTCCGTGCTGGCGGAAATTCGGATGCCGGTGGCGTCGTAGCCGTAGGCGGTCCGTTCGAGATGCGTGGCCGTCCCCGACGTGCCGTCGAACGTCGTGCTCGTCGCGACCGACAATGCTGGAAGATCGAACGCTCAATTGGCTGGCTCGAAACCTACCGGCGAGTCGCCACTCGGTACGAGCGAAACGCCGATTTGTTCTTGGGCTTTGTTCAACTGGCTTGCCTGATGAGAGTCGTTACCAAGTTTTGAAACAGCTTCTAGGTAACGGCAGCACTCATGTCTTCGTGAAATCTGCCGGCGGCCAAACCATTATGTGGCACGAACTCGGCCCACGTGATTCCGCAATCCTCAAAGTAGGCGAGGCAATTCCGATTCACCTCATTCGCGAAGAAACGAGGCTCGCTGTGCAACGATGAAGAGTAGTGTGCCGAACAGACTATTCCGTGAACGACTGCACTCGATCATCCGCTACTCGAATGGACTCGCCTCTTGATTGCTGGGTAGTGCGCCGGTCCGCAGTTTGTTGGAACTCGTGAATTGGGGAAGGCAGACGGCTGCGGGATTGTGATAGGGATTGTCTCCAGATGTGGCCGAGAGTTGTGCAATCGGTTGATTGGGAATCGTCCATTTCACACTCCCTTTGGCAATCCAAGGCTTCAGGTCGAAGTCCCAAGGATCGTTCCGAACGGTCCAGGCATACTGGCCATTGGCGTCTGGATACGAATAGCTGGACTCCACCCAGCCTTGAGTCAGCGAACCGATGGGTGTCAGCGAACCGATGGGTGGGGTGTCGCGAGAGAAATACGCGATCGGGAATGCGAGATAGCCCGGCTGCATCAGGATTGAGTGAATGACCGCCGCCATCGTGGGCAGTTCCAGCAGACGCGGGATGACATACGGAGTGTCCGGGCCAAGTTGTGCTTCAAACCGTCCGGCAATCGGCGGCTGTCCTGCGAGAGAAACAGCTCCGAGTAGCACTCGAAAATGTTCGCAGCCTGTTGGCGGTGCGACTTTGCCGCGATGTTTTTCAACCCACCAAAATCCATCAAAGCCCCACGGATCGAACGGTCCCACCAAAGCCTCACCGCAAAATGGACACAGGCTGAACGTGAATGTGGGCAACGCCGCCGCATAGATGCCGGGCAACTGGCGCAAGCGTGCCGACAAGCGGTCGTACTCTTTGCCGCTCGGTTCTGACTTCGCAAAGCGATCTTTGATTTCCAAATATTCGCGAATCGCGGCTCGCGAGGTGACTCGCCGTGATTCCAAGTCTTCAGGAGTATGAATAGGGGCTAGTACGGCCATGGAATTCCTTTGTCGTCATAAAGTTTATGTAGTTCATCGAGAGTCTTCGTGGATGAGTTTCCGTTTTCATCAACGACCAAGAACTTCTCGTCATCGCCGGGAATCCGCCCCGGCGTTCCATCGGGCTTCTTGTAGTTGTCGTTCGCGCCATGCTGGAACTGGCCGTCGGAACTTTCAGGACAGATCTTGTCGTTGAGATCTTCTTTGTAGTTGGGGTTATTCGTGTCGTGGCTGACGGGTGGGTTCTGTTTCATGTCGTACATGCCTTGCATGTCGTAGTCGCCATGAAAGGCATTGCCGTTCGGGTCGCGCAAGACGCCATCGTCATCGAACTTGTAGCCCTTCTTTTCCAAATCGGCCAAATTTTTGGCCATATCGGGGTCGGCCAGATTGTTCGCTTCTTTGGTCACCAAGCCTGCGTTTGGCCCGTCTTTGGCCGTCTTCAGTTTCACATCTAATGGTTTGGGCACAGCGTTGCCCGCACCTTGATGAGGCAGGCTTTCTGGATTTGTATGTCGGATGACCGCCATCGTGCCGGTTTCTTTGCAGTGCTTTTCCAGGTTTCGCACATGCTTCGGCTTCATGCCTGAAGCTTTTGCAGCCTTGCGACCATCAAGGAATTTTTGCCAGCGCTGTTCGGCCTTGGCACCCAGGTCCGAGATGCGCTTCGCGAAGCGGTTCATCAAACCGTGGAGTCCCAGCAAGTCCACATCGGTCAGTGGGTTGGCGGGATAGGCATAAAGATTGACTCCACCACCCAGTCCCGCCGGATCGGACTGTAAGTAGCGGCCGAGTTCCGGCGAGTACGAACGGTAACGGTTATCGTGCAGGCCGGTTTCCGCATCGAAGTAGTGGCCCGGAAAGCGGAGCGGCATCTCGATCGTGGCACCGCTGCGAACGTGAGCGGTCCCATACGGATCAACGTCCGCTTGCCACGCGATTTTCCCGCTGGCGTCTTCGATACGAATCGGACAACCGCGTTGGTCAGCAATGACGAAGTAACAACGGCCTGATTTCGGATCAGCGGTCGGGCTGTCGTATTCGACGAACATGAACGGGACGCGAGCACCAGGGGCACCGTAGACGTAGAATCGAGTACGGCCTTGGTTGTGGATTTCAGCAGCAAGTCGGTCTTCATCCCAAAAGAACTCGACCTCGTTTCCGTTCCAGGATTTCTTGATGCGGCGGCCTAGCGGATCGTACTCCGCGGTCCAGTCTAAACCGGGTGCCACGACATGCGTCAGTTGGTCGCGAGCGTCGTAGGTGTATCGCGTTGTCCCATTCGGGCCGCTCCGTTCGCTGAGATGATCGCGGTCGTTGTAGGCAAACGAGTCGCCGTTTGCGGTGCGAAGCTGATTGCCGTCACCAATGACGGCCCCGAACAAGCCCGACTGTGCGGTGAGGTTCCGCGCGGCATCGTACTCAAAGACTCTTTTCGATCGGTCCGGCAAATGGCTCGCGACGAGCCGGCCAGCCAGGTCGTAGTCATAGCTAGTGTTGCCTTGAACGTTGTCGTTCGTCGCTGTGAGGTTTCCGGTTCCGTTGTAGAGGAACTCGCGAATCCAAGTCTGGCTGGAGTGTTTTCCGAGCACGACTTTGCGAACGCAGCGCCCTTGCGAATCGTACTGCGACATCTCTCGCGAGCCGTTGGAGAACTCGCGGTCGATCAACCCATCGAAACTATGACGGAGAAAATGTTCGCGGCCAGTCGGGTCTTTGATGACTGTCTGGTTGCCGACGTGGCGATACTCGACAGCAAAGTTGTCGAAGAACGTCGTCTTGGTCAGGTCGCGACGACCGTATTCGTGCTTAACTCCTTTGCCGAGTCGCTGCTCACCAAGGAATCGATCGAACGAGTTGTACTCGCGCTCGATGCGGTACTTGTCGGTCGCAGCGACGACGATGCGACCACGTTTGTCGTGGTCGAGCAAATACTTTTCGCCGGTCGCCAGTTCAAAGACTTTGTCGAGATTGCCGGGGCCGATTGTGTACTTCGCGAGCATCTGGCCTTGGCCATCTTGTCGCTCGACGATGTTGTCTGCCGCGTCGTAAAGAATTCGCTCACGGACTCGGCCTAAGCGACGTACTTCGACCAGCCGGTCTTTCGCGTCATAGACGTAATCAGTCTTTGTCCCACCGGGGTCCACGAAGCTGGTGACTTCTTCGCGGAGGTTGTAATCAACCTTGTGCTGAGCTCCGATCGGGTCCGTATCAACATCCAGCAAGTTCCACGATTTGTACGACGACTCCCAGGCACCTCCGGCACGATCTCGATGCAGCAGCACGTTGCCGTTCGGGTCGTAATTCCATGTCTCGTGAGTACCGTCGCCGTGATCGCGTCGAATCACTCGCCCCAAGGCGTCCAGCGTTTCGCCGGGAGTCGCGACTTTCTGCGCGGCCAACTGACTGGCCATCGGGAGCATCACCGGGAAATTCTTCAGTACCGGATCATGCAAACGATCGCCGCGAATCGTTGTCGAAGAGATCGTGTCGCCGTGTTCCCACTGCAACGGTTCGCGTGGAACCTGAATTTGGAGCGGATCATCTTGCAGCGGTTGGATGTGAACCGGCAATGACGAGTAGCCGTGGCAATCGACTCGCTCGTAGTGCTCGCCGTGTTGGTCGTACAGCAATTCCGTGACGTTGCCGAGTGCGTCAATGTCTTGAACAACGTTGCCAACATCGTTCGTGGTGAACTTTCGCGAGTTACCTAGTGGATCCACGATCTCGGTCAGATGCCCATCGGAGTCGTAGAAGTACTGCGACTTGGCACCGTCTGCCCAGACCGCTTCGGTCATTCCTAGATGGGGTAAGTAGGCCAGTTTCAGATCGTAGAGACCGTCGTCGCCCCAAGTGTGGATGCAACGTCCTTGGTCGTCGTAGCGATAATGGTATGAGTACCCACGCCGATCCGTTTTACGAGTGATCCGATTCGTCGCGTCATATTCAAAGAGCGCGACATGCCCCAGCGCGTCGATCCATTCCAACAGTTCGTTGGCCGCGCTGTAGCGATAGCGAGCAATTACCCGCTCGTGAATTGGCTGACCATTCGCATCGGGAGGCGGTGTCATCCACACGCCGACAATCTCCCCAGTCACCGAATACTCCCATCGCACGCGCGTTCCCAGAGAATCGCTCAGTCCGATGAGTCGTCCCAAATCGTCGTAGGTGAGTTCTTGAAACTGATCGAACTTGTGAATCGAGTGGACCGGCGATTCCACTTCACCGCGTCGGATTTGAAAACGCATGGTCGGCGAATGCAGCGAATCAATCTCGTACCAACCATCGTCCAGCCGTTTGAGCACGAGGCCATCGTTCGACACTTCCGAACTTCCCGGAGTGAACGCCGGAAACTCAACGACCTCTCCGGCTTGATCGATGTACTCAAAGCTGCCGCGTGTTCGTCGCAACGTTCTTTCGTACTCGTGACGAAAGCCGCGCCCCATCGGCCCCACTCGTTTCCGGAAGTTCGAGGAGTAGTATCGTCGCCACACAAATGGCAACTCAGTAGCTGGCTGCTCGAAATCAATAAAGTCATCGACATTCGCGCCGCTGACAACATCGACCGGCTCACCTAAATGTCCGCACCCGCGACGCAGGCTGTCGATTTTCTGACCCAGCTTGGACAAGCCCGACTTCGCAGCTCCCAGTACTTTCTTCAGTCCCCCAATCACTCCTTTGAAGAAAGCCCCCATCGCCATGCTAGTCAGCGATGGCATCGGAACTCCGCCGATCAACACGTTGGCACTCGACGTAATTGTGAAGCCAACCATCGGACCGAGCGGTGGATCAGACGGTTTTGGTGAAGAGAACATGCAGTGTTTGGTTATATCAACGGCCACCCGCGCCGCGCGATTCCCTTCAATCCAAACGCTCGATGACCCTAGAAATATTTCGTACATCGGGAAATAGCCGCCGCACCAAATCCCCAAGCCCATGTCGCCACAACGAGCGGCTGGCATGGCATTGATTAGAGTCTTGTTGGCTCCCGACAGGAATGGAATCGGGATGATCGGCCCGGTACTCGGCAGCGGCACCGGAGGAGCGGGTGGAATCAGGTTCGGCGGGTGCATGTGGGCGTGAGGCAACCCAATGTCCATGTCCAAAACACGCACGGCGGGAAACGCGGGAAACGGAATTGCCGACAGGGCGATGGACAGCGTTTGCTCAATCGACGTCAAGGCGGCAAAGATCGCACCCGTTGTGGCCAATGCTCCTTTCGCTTTGCCGATTTCACCAAACGCTTGACCCGTCGCATCAACCTGCTGACCAACGGCAGCGGCCATTCCACTGAGCGATGACGAAGCCCATGGCCCAGACAAGCCTTTCGCGGCACCCACAACCGAACCAGCGATCGTTCGATTCATCAACACAGAGCTGGCGCTACTAAACTGCTCTTTCAAGCCGCCACCCGTATTGGTCCAGACATCGAGCGCGCTCGATGTCGGAGCGGCTTGACCTTTGCGATCCGCCTGCTGATTCGCCAACTCCATCTGTCCGGCGTTGGAAGTGGCCGTTGCGAGGGTGACTGCCGTGGTTGCCGGGATGCTCATGATCGATCACTTTCGCCGTGAGGCGGGATTCAAAACTTTGGATTCGCCATCAACTCAGTTCACGAACTTTTTGTTTTTGCTTCGTGTGTTCAAAGAAGCGAATGAGCTTGTCAACGATGTCGCGACGGCCCCCGTCACGAGCTTCTTGAAAGTCCGGGTTGGTGATGCCGTCGTACAAAGCCAGCGCGCTTCGCCAGGTGGCTTCGGCCTCATCGTTCCGCTTCTCCAACGCGAATACCGCCGCCTGGCAGTCGAGCACATGGGCTTCACCCGGAACGTTATTCATGGCTTTGAAGGTCCGACGAGCAACATCAAAACTCTCCAGCGATTGCTCAATACGACCAAGCCGATGAACGGTGACGCCAAGGTTGACCAACACCATTCCCAGCAAGGGATTGATCCCGTGCTCCAAGCAGACGGCAGCTGCCCGATTGAAATCCTCTTCCGCCTGCGCGAATTGCTTGTTGGCCAAATGGGTGTTACCGAGGTTGTAGTGCGCGCTCGCCACGTCGGCAGGCTCACCATCGGTTTGAGCGTTCTTCAAAACTTCAAACTGAATTTGCTCGGCCTGATCGTACTTTCGATGAGCGAAAGCAAAGGCTCCGGTCATCGCCGCGTACTGCAGTTTTTCTTTTCCACTCAGCGTCCCTGACGCTAAGTCTGCTTTGACCTTGCTCTCAATTTGCAAAGGCGACAGATAGAAAACTTGGTTCGCAGCTTTGTTTGTCGCCTGCGGCAGATCAGCCAGAATGGGGTCGCGGCGTCGATCAAGGAACAGGTACTTGGCCCAAGGGGACTTCGTCTCTTTTGCTAAACGCTCCATCGCCTGAGAGAAGCCCGGCTCATCGTCAATCGCTTCTGGATCGAGAATCAATGCAAACGCACCGAAGTTGTCCGGCAGCGAATCCGCGACCTCTGAAACGTAATGCAGAAAGCAGTCAATCGGCGGACTCGCTTTCGATTCAGCAACGGCCTGAGGCAATTGCACCAATCGCTGGCTCAACTCCTCGCGATACACCTCATTCAGTTCCACGAGTTCTTTCAGCAAGTCTCGAAAGTACTGATCGTGGTTATGAAAAGTACTGGTCACAACTACGAGCACATGCGGCGACTCGTCGTCTAAACCGACGAGCATTTTCTGCAACATCTGCTTGATGTCTGGGTCGTGTTGCACTGCATGGACTGTGCGATCGGGTGCATCGAGGAAGTCTCGAAGCTCCTGTAGTTGTTCTTCAAAAAAATTCTTCAAGGGCATATTGATGACTCGTTGCGACCTGCGGACTCGATTTTTGGGGATGTCGTGTTGTCGGGTGATCTTGAGTTGAGTTGCTTAGATTCCCTGTGACGGCGTGATCACTGCGATGGTTGATTGGGATTCGATTCTGTTTTGGAAGAGGGCGCAACGGCCACTGTCTGTGTGTAAAGAACCGGCGGCGGGGCAGCGGCAATCAGTTCAAATCGCAACTCGAAAACACTGTCACCCGCAGCCAGACGATCGCCACTCAGCATCACGGCGCGCTTGCACGGAATGCCGTTCACGAGAATTCCGTTACGACTTCCAACGTCAACCACAATGACTTCGCACTTGTTGAACTCCACTTGAAAATGTCGCCCTGACATCGCCAAATCGTTGGGAAAGGCGATGTCATTCTTCTCAGACCTTCCGACCGAGAACATTTCACCCAAGCCAATACGCATTGACCTGCCGATGGCCGAGCCTTGAATCGCCTCTAAGACTGCGACGTTCCCCGCACAGAACAAGATTGATGACGACTCCGATTGCGACTTGAGGTCTTCGGGCATGTGTGAATCTATCGAAGAGAACTCCATCGTCGCACGTACGTCGAGTGGCTTGGGACGCTTTGAGCGGGACGATCTTTTCTTCGCAACTACTTCTGGAGCGATCGTTGCTGGCAGCGGCGGCACAGCCAAATCTGCCACATCGAACCCTGCTTCACTGATAAGTTGAGCAAACGACGGCGCGGCAAGCAGCGTCCAGACGGCAGAAGTGGACTCGAACAACAATCCTTCGACTCCCGAAAACAAGGACGCCAAGAACAACGGAGTGGCCTTCTCCAGCAAAGGCATCAAGAAACTCGGACGGCATGACCCGAACATGTGCTGCGGATCTGGAGGAGCAGTTGGTCGGTGCTTGCCTCGCGCCGCTTCACGCAGATGCGCCAGTAACTTCGCGGGTTCCAGCTTCGAGTAAACCCACACGATCGCGTCTTTTCCCCACGTGGAATTCAACAGACGAAGCATCAATTCCCGGTCTGTTTCCCAAGTCATGAAAACGGGGGAAAGGTCGCGCGCGACTGGCCTCGGAAGCCAGTCCATCAAGAACAACGGATGCGGAGCGAGGGGTAAATCGATCTGACTGAAATCCGCAATCAACGAGAGTGACGCGAAGTTCGCCAGTCGCTGCACAATCTCCGACGGATTCGGTTGTGGCTCGTTCCCTTGGAAGCTGATCACACCTGGAGCACTCTGTTGCCGAATCACTTTAGGAAGTGGCTTCTTGTCTGCCCACGGAGCTAGCGAGATCGCTTCGACGGCGATCAGAAAACTCGTCATCCCCGCAACAACTCGGTCGCCATCACGCACGAGTCCTTCGGGCATTCGATGATCATTGATTAACGTCCCGTTGGAGCTGTTGAGGTCAACGACCCGGCACTCATCACGCTCGACAACAAACTTGAAATGGACTCGCGACATCAACGAGTCCATCTCGATAGCGTGATTCGCTGTCTGAGTTCGGCCAACAGTCAACGTTTGACCGGTCGACAACCAAAGTGTCTCGGCTGGAGCATCACCAGTTTGAATCAGTACCTTCAGACGCATAGAGTCTTTTCTGTTGTCTCTCCAACACCACCTGTAATGACGCGTGCGACTCAGCTTTCATCACGAGTTAGAGTGGCTGCTTTGTCTCGCGTTAGACGCGAGAAATGTCGAGGTATTCGATGTCTCAGCCAGAACCAGACTTCAGCCACGAATCTTGGCGAACGAAAATGTTTCTCATCATCCTGCTTGGCATGGCGTTGTTTTGCTACGGCCTTTCGGCCCTGTTTTCCGGCAAAGTGATTAGCACTTGGGCACAGATGGCTTATCGCCCCTCCATCATCTACTGGATCACGGTCTTGGCATTTTTGCTGATCGGCAGCATGAATGTCGTTCTGGGAATTTTAATGTTGCGGCGCGGTTAATTAATTTTCACCAACGCTCCCGTAATGTTATGTACGCCCTGAGCCGAAGCAGTCACCATCGCGCCTGAAGTCGTCACGCCTGCCGGGTCGCATTTGTAGGAATTCGATCCCACGGACATTGATGCTTCCTTTTGTCCGCCAATGCTCGTCGTTGGTGCGAAGACTTCGACGTCGGATGTTCCACCAATCGAGATCGTTTTGCCGTTGATGGTGATCGTCCCATCTTTCTCCAGCACTATCGCACTGGCACCACACAGCAGAGTGATTTTGCTCGCAGCGTCGATAAAGATTTCATCGCCACTGGATTGAATGGTGACTTTGTTTTTAACGACCGTCGTTTGCGTGTCGTCGAAGAATTCCTCGACGGCCTTCGCGACGTGGTACGACGCCGTTCCTGCCAACACGTCGTGGATCAGATTCCCTTCGGTAATCTGAATCGACATGTCCTTCTTCACGGTCTCGGTATGCTTGCCATCGACCGTGATTGTCCGGTCGTTGTGGACGGTCTGCGTATCGTCGTGCTCGACTGTCGTCCCCATATCGTGCTGGCCATGAATGGTGATCTTTTCTTTGCCCGACGTGTCGTCGATCGAGATTTCGTTGAAACCGCCTCCCTTGTGGCTGCGAGATTTCATCCCCATCTGCGCCTTGCCTTCTGGCAATTTAAATGGCGGCATCTGTTCGTAGTTGTAGACGCTGCCGACAACGATAGGCTGATCCGGATCGCCTTCCTGAAAAGCCACGATCACTTCCTGGCCGACGCGTGGAATGCAAACACCGCCCCATTGTTTACCAGCCCAAGATGTTGTGACTCGGATCCAACACGAACTCTTCTCGTTATTTTTACCTTCGCGATCCCAATGAAACTGGACTTTGATGCGACCGTATTTGTCAGGCCAAATTTCTTCTCCGGGCGGCCCGACAACGACTGCACTTTGCGTCCCATGAATCACCGGCTTGGGAGTCACTCGCGCCGGGCGAAACGGCAATGCAAACGGCATGACGGTGAACTGGTTCGTGTAGTGAAATTCGCCGGAACTGTCCGAGCGATATCCGTCATACACGGCCGAATGGCTCACGCTGGTGAGCAGATATTGGCCATCGGCGTTGAAGTGTCGTTCGAGCGAGTATTTGTGCCCGCAGACCAGTTGCCGACAAGTGCTGGCTCCTTGGATGACGATGCTGGCCGCGGCCTCTTCTTGCATGCGGATTTCGACGGTGCGGCGATTGTCCTGGAAGATCTTTTGCAGCTCATCAGCCTGATCGCCACCGCCGGGATTCACACCGTCAAACCGCTGAGCGTACTCGCCGGGATAGTCATACAGTTCCAGCTTGTCGTTGCCACCGACCTTCAGCTTGTGAGTCACCTCGCCGACCTGCACGGTTTCCTGAATCGTCTTCTCAGCTTCGAGATGCTTGTGAGGCAGTTCGAACGTGTGGTCCCATAACAGGTACTTGCCGGAGCGGAGTTCTTGCAGCTTGTGCCAATCGTAGATGCGGTCTTCCGGCCGGTTGCCACCGACGACGGTTTCGTAAATCAGCTTGCTGCCGTCCGGCACGTCGGAGTGACTTTGCGGCGTGTTGGCGACAACCAGCTTATGGCTGCCGTCGGAGTGCTTGAAGAAGAAGTAGATCCCTTCTTCTTCCATCAAACGGCAAGCGAAATTGAAATCGGTTTCGCGGTATTGGACGCAATAGTCTCGCTTCTCAAACGTTCCTTGAAGTTCAAACACAGTGTCGAAGCCATCCAACACTTTTTTGAGAATGTCGGGCACAGAAATTTGCTGGAAGATGCGGCTCTGAGCCCTCCGCGTCGCCAGCCAAAACTTCGGCACAATTTCGAGGTGATACGTGGTGAACTCGCCATCCTGGCCTTTTTCACTGATTCGGCAGCAGATGCCGTTGAGATAGCGTTTCTTCGGCTCTTGCGGATGGAACTGCATCTCGGCCGTGATGCCCTGTCCCAGCAGCTTGTCGAACGGCACGTCGGTCCCAACTTTGGCCAACACGTCCAGTCGATAGCGGTACAGACGCGAAACTTCCTCTTGCCCGGAAATGCCGATCAACAGCAGCTTGTCCGGGCCAAGCGGCGTGTTCACGGCGATCGGACGACCGGTTTGTGTGTAATTGACCATGAATGCCTCAGGTTGCGGTGACAGGCGTTTCAATCATTCAATCATGAAGCCAGGGGAAATCCAAGGGGTACTGTTCCGTGGGCAGTTTACCGGACAGGTTGCCACTGTGCCGGAATTATTCACGGCCTATTCATGGAGAGAATGGAGTGCCGCGAAGTAACCCGAAGCGTCAGTTTAGAAGTTGCGCTGTTTTGGCATTTCGCCCCGAAGGGGCAGCCATAAGTCAGCCCAGGGCAAGCGACCATCGGGAGCGTCGCCCTGGGTTGGTGTCCGTGACAGATTTTGAAGCCCTGAAGGGGCGGCCCTAATTCTGTTCCAATTAGTAGTGCCGCCCCTTCAGGGCTGAGTTTTCCAAGAGAATCGCCAACCCAGGGCGTTGCCCTGGGCTGGCTTATGGTCGCCCCGTTGGGGCTGAAAACAAAATAGCGCAACTTCAAAGTGCGTGAGCGAGGGCGAATGCTCCAGAACGCTTCGTTGCGAATGTTGTCGGCTGAGCATTCGCCCTCGCTCACGCGTCGGGTTAGTTGGTTGATTCCCTCATGGTCTTTTCGCTGCAACCAGTTTTTTAGCGTCGCCCCAGACACGAGCGATGACGGCAGATCGCCTCGCCGGATGGGAGACCTGTGGTCAAATACTTGTGGCTCGGTCGGAGACCGGCCACAACAGGGCCACTGCCCTTCATGCTTGGTTCATTCCGACCTTGGCAGACGTACTTCGATCGTTGTGCCTCGGTCGAGTTCGCTGCGGGCGGTGATGGTGCCGCCGTGGGCGTCGACGATTGTTTTGCAGATCGACAAGCCGAGTCCGCTGCCGCCGTCTGGTCGCGAGCGTGATTTGTCGGCTCGATAGAACCGCTCGAAGATGTGCGGCAACTCTTCGGCGGCGATGCCAATCCCCGTGTCGGTGACAGTGATGACGGCGTGTCCGTTTTCCGCAGCGACTCCGAGTTTCACTTCGCCGCCATCTCGGTTGTAGCGAATCGCGTTCGAGAGCAAGTTTGTCAAAACCTGGGCAATGCGATCGTGATCTCCTCGAACAGTCGTCGGTACCGATGTGCGGTTGATCGAGATGTGTCGCTCGTTCGCCAGCGGTCGCATGAGATCCACACATTCTTGAGCGACCGGTTCGAGATCCAATTCACGAGGATCAAGTGCCGAGTTCCCCGAATCAAATCGAGCCAGTGCGAGCAGACATTCAATGAGCGATTTCATTCGCTGTGAAGCTCGACGGCAGGCTTCCAGTGCCGTCCGATATTCCTCCGGCGATCGCTGCCGCGAGAGTGCCAGTTCGGTACTCATCAAGATTGCTGACAGCGGCGTCCGTAATTCGTGAGAGGCGTCCGCAGTGAAGCGACTTTGTTGTTCAAACGCCGCTTGCAGTCGATCGAACGTCCGATTCAAAACCGTCGCCAGCTCTTCGAGCTCGGTGTCGATCTCACGAACGTCGATACGCTCTGAAAGATTTCGGACGGAGATCGCATCCGCAGTGGCGGTCATCACGGCGATCGGCCGAATAGCTCGTGACGAGAGCCACCAACCTCCCACGAGTCCCGCCGCAAGAACGACCAAGCCGGCGAGCCCCAACAAGGCCCCCGATTGGCGTTGCTCGGCGACATCGGGCTGAATCGAACGTCCGACCAAAACGCAGATATCAAATCGGATGGCGTGAATCACTTCGCGATAACCGTCTCGCAGACGGACTTCGCGCACGGGGATTTCATCTCGGCCAATATGCACATTCGGGTATTCAATCGCCGGAGCGGATTCCGATTTTTGCAACTGCTTCCCGTTGCGATCCCAAATCACGAAGTATGGTCGCGACACCTCTTCACCTTGGAAGAGTTGCAGAAACTCATCTGGGAGTTTGAGCCCCTGGTTGCTTCCTTGACCGGGGAGAAACCCGAAGCCTGGTTGCATTCCAAATCCAGTACCGCCAAATGGAGGAAATCCCCCGCCCGGACCACGTCCATCACGACCGCGTCCCGGTTCTGGACCACCACGTCCACGATCACGGTCTCTGTCGCGATTGCGCTCACGATCTCGGTTGTCACGTCCGGGAAGGTTGGCTGACTCAGTCCCCGAGACGTTTCCAGCTTCTGTTTTCGACTCTTCGTTTCGAGGAGTCTCAGGAGCTTTGGGCTCCTCACGGTTTATGTCGGTCGCACGAGTTCGAACAAACGGATCACGCTGTGGCACAAAAGCGGGCCAACGTCCTGGCATCGGAAACATGGACGGCCAGGGCAACAAGCGTCGCAATTGTGAAACGACGACGTCAACGGTGCGGTCCAACTCTGCATCAATTTGTTGTAGCCGCGTTCGCCAATGCAGCTCGTAGACGATCCCGCCAAAGATCATCAGCACGGCCATGAGTACCACGGCATGCCAAGCTTGCAGACGCCAACGCAGCGACTTAACCATGAATCATGTAGCCTTGGCCGCGACGAGTTGCGATGAAATCTCGCCCCAGCTTCTTGCGAAGATTAAAGACATAAACGTCCGTGAGATTTGATAA
>JAPLNX010000240.1 GCA_026400935.1 Planctomycetia bacterium
AACTCCCCAATCGTCCCGGCCGCTCGTTCGCCCGAGAAGCCTACCCCCGACGACCAAAATCCAACCAATTCCAAAAAAGAAGACCCAAAAATCCCGGCCCCAAACCAGACTCCTAAAGTAAGTGCCATTGGGCTGACGCCGCCCGGCTCACCAAGAACAATTTGCGTTCTTAACTCGATAGCCATGAAAGTGCCAATTCAATCAGACTTCCATCGCTTCCCCACTGAGCTTGTCTCAGTGGAAACGGACTTTTGCGCTACGCTTCGCTGGAAGTCATCCGCCGCCGATGCCAAACTCTCGCCGGGAATTTCAAATTTCAAATCTCAAATTAGAAGCACTGAAGACCGCATCATGACTCAACTCAACAAGTACAGCTCACACATCACTCAGCCCCGCTCGCAGGGAGCGTCTCAGGCCATGCTCTACGGGACCGGCATGACCGAAGAGGATATGCACAAGCCGCAGATCGGCATCGCCAGCGTTTGGTACGAAGGCAACACCTGCAACATGCACCTCAACGATCTGGCGTTGAAAGTGAAAGAAGGAGTGCAGGCGGCCGGTATGGTCGGGATGCGGTTCAACACGGTCGGCGTCAGCGACGGCATCTCGATGGGAACCGACGGAATGCGCTACTCGCTGCAATCACGCGATCTAATCGCCGATAGCATCGAGACCGTCATGGGAGGCCAATGGTACGACGCGAACATCTCGATCCCCGGCTGCGACAAGAACATGCCGGGCTGCATCATGGCGATGGCTCGCCTGAATCGGCCGTCGCTGATGGTTTATGGCGGGACGATCAAGCCAGGATGCTGGCAAGATAAGAAGCTCGACATCGTTTCGGCGTTTCAGTCTTACGGCGAATATTTGGCGAAGCGGATCAGCGATCAAGAGCGTCAGTCGATCGTCCGTTGCAGCATTCCCGGAGCGGGTGCGTGCGGCGGCATGTACACAGCCAATACAATGGCCTCGGCGATCGAAGCAATGGGCATGTCACTGCCATATAGCTCGTCGATTCCGGCGGAAGATCCGCTGAAGTACGACGAATGCCTGCGAGCCGGTGCGGCGATTCGGCTGCTGCTTGAAAAGGACATCAAGCCGCGCGACATCATCACTCGCAAGTCGATTGAGAACGCGATGGTCGTGATCATGGCAACTGGTGGCTCGACGAACGCCGTGCTGCACTTCATCGCAATCGCACGAGCGGCGGGACTCGAATTGACGATCGACGATTTCCAGAAGACCTCCGACCGCATCCCGTTCATCGCGGACCTCAAGCCGAGCGGCAAGTGGGTCATGGCCGACCTGCAAGCCATCGGCGGCACACCCGCGTTGATGAAATATCTGCTAGAAAATGGTCTGCTCGACGGTAGCTGCCTCACTTGTACCGGCAAAACTGTCGCCGAAAACCTTGAGCCGCTGCCGGGGCTCTTGCCGGGGCAACCGATCATCCAGCCGCTCGAAACACCGATCAAAGCATCTGGCCACATTCAGATTCTGCGCGGCAACCTCGCTCCCGACGGAGCGGTCGCCAAGATCACCGGCAAAGAAGGAATGGTCTTCACCGGCACCGCGCGGGTGTTTGACGGCGAGTCGGCGATGCTGCATTCCCTCGAACGAGGCGAGATCACAAAGGGAGACGTGATCATCATTCGCTATGAAGGCCCAAAGGGCGGACCCGGTATGCCGGAGATGCTGACGCCGACGTCGGCCATTATGGGTGCCGGCCTCGGCAACGACGTCGCGCTGTTAACCGACGGTCGCTTCAGCGGCGGTTCGCACGGCTTCATCGTCGGCCACATCACGCCGGAGGCTCAAGAAGGAGGCCCGATCGCGCTCGTTCAAACCGGCGACAAGATCACCCTCGACGCCAACAAACGAGCCATCGACATGGACGTCTCCGTCGAAGAACTCGCCCGTCGCCGAGCCGCATGGAAAGCTCCCGCTTACAAGCACACACGCGGCACGCTCTACAAATACATCAAGAACGTGAAGAACGCATCTGAAGGTTGCGTGACTGACGAATAATCGAATCGATCACGGAATCACT
Organism: Planctomycetia bacterium; assembly: GCA_026400935.1. Classification (GTDB taxonomy): domain Bacteria; phylum Planctomycetota; class Planctomycetia; order Planctomycetales; family Planctomycetaceae; genus SXKJ01. The sequence continues at coordinate 2,051 of JAPLNX010000240.1, forward strand.
CTGTGATCGATTCGCTGATACCGTAACTTAGACGTCGGATTCAACGTCTCTGCTTCGCGGAGACGCTTATCCCTCACGCCCACCGATCAGCTTCTTGAGCAACGGTGTGAGGACCAAAATCAGTGTCCCCGCGCTTAGAGACGTGACCACGAACAAGAAGAAGAAGTCTGCTTGCCCGCCGAAATGCCACGGGAGTTGAATCTCGCCTCTTTCGATGGCTTCAACGCGGGCAGCGATGAGTCCTCCTGCTAAGTTTGCCACGAAGCTGGAGACAAACCAAATCCCCATCAGTAGCGACACATATTTCACCGGCGCGGCTTTCGTCACATAGGAAAGCCCTGTGGGCGATAAACACAACTCGCCCAGAGTGTGAAGGAAGTACGTCACCAGCAGAAACAAGACGCTCGCCTTTGCACCCGGCTCAACCGCTGTAGAGGCACCCCAAGTTAGCACGCCGAAACCCATCCCCAACAGAATCAACCCCAAGCCGATCTTCGCAGGCTGACTCGGGTTCATTCGCCGCTTGCCCAGCCACGTCCAAAGTCCGGCGAACACTGGGCCCATGAAGATGATCACGCCGGGATTCACAGACTGCATCCACGTCGCAGGAACTTCCCAGCCGAAGATGTGCCGGTCTGTTTTCTCATTCGCGAAAACGTTCATGCTGGAACCGGCTTGCTCAAACGCCAGCCAGAAGAAAATGTTGAAGAGCATGAAGATGAAGATCGAGGCTGTCGGTCCGCGATCTTGAGGCTCTTGCTTCATGGAGAAAAGTCCGGCCGCAATGATCGCGGCCAACAACATGCCGCCAATGATCCAGTTTGCTTTGTCGCCCAGCCCAGAAAACCAAGTCTGCAAGGTTCCGAAACACCCGAAGTGAAAAAACACCGCGACCGAAGTCGCAATCACGAGCGAAACGGGCAACCAAACCCACGCCAAAGCCCCGCTTCGTCCAGCTGGTGGATCACCGATCTCCTTGAGAAACGCCGGACGACATGCGAGGTACAACCCCAGACCGGCGATCATTCCAAGTGCCGCTGATCCAAATCCCCAATGCCATCCGACCTGCTCACCAAGCGTTCCACAAACGAACGCACACAAGAACGCACCGAGGTTGATCCCCATGTAGAAGATCGTAAACGCTCCGTCGCGTCGCGGATCTCGTTCCGGATAAAGCTGGCCGACCATGACCGAAACGCACGGCTTGAAGTGCCCGGTCCCTATTACGATCACGACCAATCCAAAGATGAATAGACTCATGCCAAGGTCGCTGTGGTCCAGACCGCCCATGCCGGAAACAGCCAGCATTATGTGCCCGAAAGCAATGATAAATCCGCCCAAAACCATCGAGCGATGCGTTCCAATCAGCTTGTCTGCAATCATGCCACCCACCATCGGCAGCAAATAGGCCATGCCGGTGTACCAACCATACAAGACGCTTGCTTCTGCTTTCGACCAGCCCCGCCCGGGATTCACAAAGCCGCTAGCATCCGGCTGCGGGTTCGTCATCGCGATCAAATACAGGACGAGCAACGCTCGCATCCCGTAGTAAGAGAACCGCTCCCACATCTCGACAAAAAACAGCAGGAACAACCCGCGCGGGTGCCCGAGAAATGTTGTCGCGGGATCAACGGCCAAAGCAGACGGACTCCGTTCGTCAGTCATGGTTCCCTTTCAGCTTCAACTCTTGTGCAAAAGCCTGAATCCACTGAGGCAGCTCGGTGGGGTGAGTGAGTATCACCCGGAGCATGATGCTCGCTCATGTCGAATTCAAGCCGTCGGATTGTGGGACTGCTGCATTTCGCCACCGTCGTCAGAACGCAACGTTCAACAATCAAGCGGGTGTTGCAAAACACCACATCGGAATAATCCTCACCGACTGTCCAAAAACTTTGGGGAAGCGTTGAGCAAGGCCAGATCACGAGTTACACGCGAAATCAAAAACCTTTTTTCCATTGGCCCGGCTCTTGCGAACAATCCCTCGTCCAAAACGCGAACTATGTTTGGACCGGCCCCGTCCGAATCACCCTCTGATGAGAAGCACAATCATGGCCAAACGCAATCGACTGCGGTTTCACGACTGGAACGGTGCGAAGGTCATTGACCTCGGCACCATGGAAATCTGGGACGGAGCTGATTTGGCTCTGCTCCGCGAGACGCTGACGAAGCTGATCGACAAAGAGCGACAGCACTCCATCGGCGTCAATATGGCGTATGTGAAGTACATCCCCAGCGGTTTCTTCGGCCTGCTGTTTGATTGGCGTGAGAAGGGGAACCGCGTCCAACTCTTCAACCCTCAACCGCACGTTCAACGGATGTTGTGGTTCCAACAATTCCTCGAACCGATCGCCGAGGGCTGCTTTTTGCTCTTGTCGGAACCGAAGCAGCCTTACGAGGCAGGGTTAACTCCCGACTGGGCGACAACTCGCCCCGCGTGGGCCGCTGATAATGACGGCGACGACGAACCGTCTGGCATTTACAACTTCGATCATGAAGACGATGACGACGACCTGATCCTCGCTTTCGCCGCTGATGAAGAGACCGACGTTTAGTCTATAGCCCGGTATGAAAAACCGGGCGACTTTGAGGAATGCGACCACGAGAACTTGCTCCTTCAGTTCGTAGCTGACTGAGCTTACGCAGCGAAGCCCACAGGGCTGATCTCTCTGTGGGTTTCGTTTTTTTAGGCGTGCATAAGATCGAAGACCGCTCACTCCTTGACCGAAATCTTCGTGTCACAGAGTAGCTCTTTCACGTTGGCAGTCGCTTCGATGACCCGCATGGTTCGCCAATGACCGGCCTGAAATCGAGCCATGAAGCCGAGGCCGAGCACGATGGTGTAAATCGTGCAGAACCACCAACTCGCAGTCAGACTTCCTTGAAACCAAACTTGGCTGATCACTGTCGGCACCACCATCAGCGTCCATGCCGACACGCACGAAAACACGAGCGCGAATCGAGTATCACCAGCTCCTCGAATGGCAAATCCGAAGACAATCCCCATCGCATCGAAGAAGCAATAAATTGCCACGAAACGCAACAGTGTGACGACTTGGTCACGTAACGCTGAGAAGTCCGCTGCGTCAGAGAACGCTGCATACGGCGTCAAGATGAGGTCCGGCAGACCGACGTAAATTGCAGCGAACGTCAGCATGTAGACCGACGAAAGTTTGAACGCGCTCCAGGTCGTGCGGATCGCCAACTCCGGACGACCTTCACCAATTCGCTGCCCGACGAGCGTCGAAACTGCCGTCCCCAATCCCAGCATTGGCACGAAGGCGAGCGTGTTGAGGCTGAATGCGAGGTTCGTAGCGGCCAACTCATCTTTGCCGAGTCGTCCCACTAAGAGCATGAACATCGCAAAGCTTGCAACATCCACAAACAAATGCAGACCTTGCGGGAATCCATATTTCAGAAATCGAGCGAGCAACTCTCGGTCCAGCGCGCTATGCCGCCAAGTTCCGTATTGCTCACGGAGGTCTCGTCGTGAGAGTAACCACATCAGCATCCCGCACTGAGCCGTTTGAGCAATCACCGTTGAGATTGCCGCTCCCTCAATCCCCAAGCGCGGAATCATCCCGTTCCCGAAGATCAACAAGTAATCGCTCACAATGTTGATCGCCACGCCGATGAGCACCACCGTCATCACTACGCGAGTCTGGCCTCGACCGCTGAAAAAGCTGGTCATGCTCGCCGTGAGCAACATGGGCAATGACGCAAAGCAGAGCACTCGAAAGTAATCTGCTTCTAAAACAGCGACAGCAGGCTCGTGACCGATCGTGTCGAAGATCGGATTGGCCAGAAATGAGAACAGGGTCAGTAGCACGCCACCGCAGAGAGATACATAAATCCCTTGCCAAACCGACGCCGCGACACGATCACGTCTCCCGGCTCCTTCGTACTGTGCGACAAACGTGTTCGCGTACTGCACAGTGCCGAAGACGAGACTTATGATCGTCCAATGCAAAATGCCCGACGGCAGAACGGCGGCGAGTGACTCACGCGAATCCCAGGTCAGAAACGTTCGATTTGCAATGTGCATCAAACTGACTGACCCCGAACTGATCATCAGCGGCATCGCCACTTGTAGCAATTCTTTGAACGATCCGGCCTTGCAATCGCTTGATTCCGATACCGATGTCTCAGGAGAAGCAGCGATTTCTGACATCGGATAAAAACTCGAAGGTGAACCATCGGCCGTAAAGTCAAAGGGATTTGACCGCGTCGCAGAAATCGACGCAATCAACAATAACGACCGAACAACGCATGTGAGTTAATTGATTTAGTGATTGTTGATACGTAGCCTGCCACTGCCGCACATGAGGTGTTTCCGAAATTAAGTATGAAAGAGCTTTCCGCTTTCCACACGGAAGCACTCGTAGAGATTTCAGAGAATGGCTTTTCTTTTCAAGTCAGACCACCTTCACCAACGTGAGACGATCCCAATGTTTAGAAAGCTCTCTGGCCTGCTCCTCATTTTGTGGGCATGCGGCATCAGTGGTTGTGGCAATTCCTATGGAACGCCAATAGCGGTGACAGGGAAGATCACATTGGCTGGTCAACCAGTAACCAAAGCGAGAATCATCTTTCGGTCGAGCGACACGAAACTCCCGGGAGAACTTGGCACCTTGGTAGCCGAATTGAAACCCGATGGGACGTACTCGATTGAGAAAGTTTACCCATCCGAATACGTCGTCATGCTGGAAAGCACCGGAGGCATGGACGCTACTAAGAGTGCTGTTCCGCCTCCGAGTCCTCTAGCCTCCTACGGTGCAACCAGTACGCTCCGAGCCAAAGTGGCGGCAGACAAGAAGGTTTTTGATTTTGATTTGCCTGCTAGTAAGTAGTCGAAATTCTGAGTGCCAAGTGATTTTGCGTAGTTCCTTTTTCGCTCCGAGATTCATTCTGACGAACAGGTAGGACCATGAAACAGCAACTCTCAAAGCACAAAGCGTTCACATTAATCGAACTCTTGGTTGTCATCGCGATCATCGCCATCTTGATCGCCTTGTTGCTGCCGGCAGTCCAGCAGGCCAGAGAATCTGCTCGCCGAAGTCAGTGCCGAAATAACCTGAAGCAGATCGGCCTGGCGCTGCATAACTACATGTCGAACTTTCAAGAGACACTTCCGCGAGGAGCATTCCACTTAAAGGGATTGGACTGCTGCTGCACGGCGGACGACTCTCCGTCAGTGAGTGGCCACACGGTCCACGCGATGCTGCTGCCCTATCTGGATCAATCGCCGTTGTACAAAAAAATGAACTTCAATGTTCCGTGGAGCCACGCGTCAAATGCCGCATCGATCAATACTCTGATCCCCGGCTACATTTGCCCCAGTAATCTTCTGTCTGCACCACGCACGGCTGCCAACGGGCAGCCCGTTCAGCCTCACAATTACCCTGGCGCGGGCTCTCACCATGGCTGGGGATGGTGTGGACGACATGGGACCAACAAAATCAATGGAGTATTTGCTGCTCGATGGGGAATCGCCGAGCAATCCGGTGCGGCGGGCGATCCGATCCTTAAATTGGGGTTCATCAAAGACGGAACCAGTACCACAATGGCCTTCTCTGAGTTCGCTCAAGGAATAACCGCAGTCAACACCTGGAACAACTTGGATATCGGGCGAGGCTGGGCGGAACCGTGGTTCGGTAGCACAACCTTTTCGGTCGGCCCTCTCTCAACACCAAACAGCCCCATTTCACAATACCCGGCGTACAACGCTAGCAATGCCAGAAGCTATCACACTGGAGGGGTCCATGTCAGTTTCCTCGATGGAAGCGTGAAATTCATCAACAGCAGTATCAATGGGAACATTTGGCAAGCTTTGGGAACTCCGTTCTCACGGGAAGTGATCGGCGAATTTTAGTTTGCAAGACAACAGAAACTACCTCTGGCCTTCAATCAGAACGATCTCTGCGCTCAGATCCTTCGCCATCACAACTTCTTCGTGACCATTGGGCCAAAAAACTGTTAGTTTTCCGGTGGTGTTATCATGGACTGCCAAAAGTAAGCGGTGATCGCTGCTGGCTTGATACCCTCCACCAGCGGGGATCAATAACGTCCAAGTTCTTTCTTCGACTTGATACACCACGCGGGCACTCAAGGCATCTCGTGAAGCCGTCGTGCCAATGAGCCTTAGCTGAACACTCTTGTTCTCGATGCGACTGTCATTGCGAAGAATTGAATGTGGTTGGCCAAGTTGTGTCACAACGACATCGGTGTCACCGTCGTTGTCGAGATCTCCAGTGGCGACAGCGCGGCCGAGCCACTTCTGTTGAAAGTAATTGCCCGCATTCCTCGACACATCTTGGAATCGCCGCCCGTGATCGTTCCTCAACACTTGAGCCGGCATCTCGTAGGAATGCCCCATCGCTAGCGACCGCAAATCCCACACGTGTCCGTTTGCGACAAACAGATCGGGATAGTGATCGAGATCAAAATCGGCGAGTACCGCACCGAATCCCAGCATCGGACGGGACACCGGATTGAGCCCCAATTGTGAGTTCACCGGTCGAAAGGTCGCGCCACCGAGGTTCTCGAAAAACGAGTTCACTTCGTTCTCAAAGTTGGTCACATACAAATCCAACAGCCCATCACCGTTGTAGTCCGCACAGGCAATGCCCATCCCGGACATCGCTGTTCCTTCGGCGCTTACGGCGGCACCGCGTGATACGCCCACCTCTTCAAACTTCATTTGGCCACGATTCAAAAACAAATAGTTCTCGACCGTGTCATTCGCCACGTAAATGTCCAACTTCCGATCACCATCAAAATCGGCGAGTACGACATCGAGCCCCTTACCATCCTGTACTGCGATCCCTGCCGATTCACCGATCTCGTCAAACCTGCCATCACCGAGATTGTGATACAGTCGATCGGGTTGCCCCTGCCGACCCAGCGGCCCACACGAGATATGAACCGGTGGTTGATGTTGCGTGTAACAAGCCGGTTCGTCAGGCGACCACTTTACGTAGTTCGCGACATAAAGATCGAGGTTCCCATCTCCGTCGAGATCTCCAAACGCGGCACTTGCAGCCCACAACGAATCGGCCACTCCAGCTGGTTCTGTCACATCTTCAAACGAGCCATCGCCTCGGTTATGCCAAAGATGATGGCGACCATATTCGCAGACAAACAAATCGGGAAACCCATCGTTGTCATAATCGCCAGACGAGCAGCCCATACCAAATCCAAACGAAACCAGACCGGCTGTCTCTGTAACATCCTCGAACCGAAGTGCTTCGCCATTGCCAACGGTCACATTACGAAACAACCGCTGTGACGCTGTCGACCCCACTTCTTCCGCAGGTCTTTCAAAGTTCGATCCGTTGGTGAAAAAGATGTCGAGCCAGCCATCTTGATCGAAATCAATTAATGCAACACCGCCACCGTTTTGCTCAGTCATGAAGTGTTGCGGGCCGGGTCCACCGTAATACTTAAAATCCACTCCCGCCTCTTTCGCGATCGATGAGAAACGAATCGGTGAATCCGCCGTTGATTGAGCATTGTTTCCGGCGGGCAATTGAATTGACGATCGAGTTGAAGTCGCTTCATCAAAGCGATTCGGTCGAAATCGCCACCACGCAAATGTCATCAGCAAACCAATCACACTTCCGCTGAATAGGAGAAATCGGAGATACGCTCGCATCATGGCCTCCGCTCTGATTGTGCCGACGTCATTCGCAAGCCAAATTGACGCCAACTTCGAGCAGGAACTTCGCGAGCAAATTCGTGCAACAATTTGGCGATTCGTGCGCAGATTTCCGGTGTTGGCTCAGCATGTTGACCGCGAAGCACAATTTCACTCAACTCGGTTTGAAAACCTTCCAATACGTTGGCGCGTTGCAGTTTTTTTGTCGCCTCTTCTTGCCGCCCCAATCTTTGAAGTAACAGCCCTTCGCGATGCACGTAAGACAACTCGCTGGATCGCAGAGAGATTGCTCTTTTGATCTCTTGATAGGCCATGTCAATGTTTCCTCGCCGTTCGGCAACAACGCTACGGAGAAACCACACACGGTCATTGTCCGTTCCTGCATTCAGGATGGTCGATTGATCCGTTGATTCGGCATCGTTCTTCAACAATTCAGCCGCCGCTTCGGTTTCGCCATTTTCCAATAGAAACTCTGAAATAACACAGCGTGCTTCTTCATGATCGGGACACTTCGTGAGCACCGTTTCAAACACTGTTCGAGCGGCTTCGAGTTCACCGATCTGCCAATGACAATAGCCCAATGCGAGCAGCACGAAGGGTTGGCCTGGCTGCCTCTGATTAATCTCACGCAAATAACCGATTCCTTCGCGCGGAAGTTGTTTGCGAAACTCACAATTCAGCAGTTCAATCGCTGCTCCAAAATCTTCTGGGAACCTAGCCAGATGTGTTTCCAAAACGGTTTCAATTTCGCGAGTACGGAACTGGTTGAAATATAGCCAACGCAATTCTTCGAGAGCCTCAACTGATTGAGGATGGCGTTGCAGATGAGCCAGAAGCGAAACCTCCGCCAAGTCGAGTCGTCCGTCACCCAAATACTTTTTCGCCAACAGCAGCTTATTGATGGACTCGTCTCGTTCAGCGTCGTTTTGTGGATCGCCGAGTTTCCACAAAGCTCCAACCAACAGAAGCCCAAACAACACCGAAAGGCCAATTAGAACCTTCGAGCGACGTGTGGATGAGGGATCGGCGAGTAACATTTCTTCGTTCATAGACGTACTGTGTGCCACGCTTGGCCGAAGAGTTGAATGCCGAAAACCTGCAAGGAAAAAGCTGCGACGACACAGCGTCACTTGTATCACGCACTCCAACCTCTCGGCTATTCGCAGCGCATGGAGAGAGCCTAGCGCGAATGAGTTGTTATTCGCTGCGCACGTTGACGATGGCTACAACTCATCATGCGGCATACAACTTTCCGGCGATTGCCGATTATCAAAGTCTTGTCTCCGAGTTGCTCACAAATCCAACAGACTTCCCGCCTTCTTGACCATTCATCTCATGCCCGACTCCGAACCTTACCTTATCCAACTCGGCAACCGGATTACTGCTGGGCTTGCGCGGCTTGACTCAGAACGACGCGAGCGGCATCGGCAGTTTATTTTTTCTCGCCAGAACAAAGACGGTGGCTTCTTAGGCCGTGAAGGTGACAGCGATCTGTATTACACGAGCTTTGCCGTTCGCGGACTCGGCGTGCTCGGCGGAATGTCGGCTCATGAAGCGACACGAGTTGGCCACTTCATTCAAGGCTTTGACTGGCGCAAGCTGCATGTCGTCGATCTCATTAGTTGGCTTTACACGGCGCTCGTGACACAAGCGTTTGGCGGCCCTGATCCATTTGCAAATGAGCCGTCGGATTGGGCGAACCAGATTGGCGAGAAGCTCGAAAGCGTGCGGACTTCCGATGGCGGTTATGCAAAGTCCGCTGAAGGAGCGATCGGCAGTACGTATCAATCGTTTTTGGTTGCGATGACATATGAACTGCTCGGCAAGAAAGTAGTCAAGCCAAACAAGCTCGGCCAGTTCATTTTGGACCGCCAGCGTGATGACGGCGGGTTTGTGGAGATTGCTCCGATGAAAACTAGCGGCACCAATCCGACTGCCGCTGGCGCCGTGCTGTTGCAGCGTTTGGGTTTTGCGGATGAGCAACTCACAGCCGACCTGCGCGACTTCTTGAAATCAGTCCGCGGCTCCGAAGGAGGCTTTCAAGCAAACTCACGAATTCCGTTTTCAGATGGCCTGTCGACGTTCACCGGTTTGCTGATCGCTCAAGATTTCGGGTTGCTCGATCTCTTGAATGTCGCGACCCTCGCATCGTTCATCACTCAGCAGATTGAATTCCCGACGGGCGGTTTTCGTGGAGCCAGTTGGGACGAACAAGCTGATGTCGAATACACGTTTTATGGTTTAGGAATTTTGGGGCTGCTGTGGTCCAAGTCGTCTTAAAGCAAACGACACAACGTAGACCAGTCACTTCGTGACTGGAGCCTTCGAGTCACGGAGTGACTCGCCTACATTGCCCGTTTACCGAACACCCCACAGAAAGTTGATCTGCATGTTTGCCGCGTTAGCTCGCGATTTTCGCAAAGCTCCGATCACGTTTGTGATGATTGCGGTGTCAGTCGTCTTGTTTCTTGCCGCCGAATATCAACAAACCCGCAACAAAGATGTGATGGGCCTGAGTTCTTTGGGGCGAGTTGTTGATCTCAGCTTTGTCGGTGGTGAAGACGTTCACGGCCCCTTTGATCTTTGGAGCGGACCGTGGTGGCGATGGCTGAGGATTCCGGCTAGTTCGTTTCATCACGGGGGGGTGTTACATCTCGCCTTCAATGCGAGCTCGCTTTGGTTTCTAGGGCCGTTGATGGAGCGGCGACTACGAAAAACAACCTATTTGAGTTTTTGGTTTTTCGCCGCCTTGATACCGATGCTGCCGGAGTATTTTATGCAGCACATTGCGATCGGACTTTCGGGTGTTGTCTGCGCGATGTTTGGTTGGTGCCTTGTTGAACGCCGGTATGACTCTGCAGTCGCCTACCGAGTTCATGATGGAGTTGTTCGCAATCTCTGGACTTGTTTGATCGTGTGTGTCGTCCTGACAGCAGCTAATGTTTTGAATATTGCGAACCTTGCGCACTTCGTCGGTGTCGGCTACGGATGGCTCAATGCTCGAGCATCGCGTGCTCGCTTCGGATGGCTGATCTGGCTGGGAGGCCATCTCTTGGTTCCAGTCGCAGTCTACGGTGTGCTGCATCCCATCTGGATCGGTCGCTATCACGCCTACAAAGGTCGCCAGGTTGCACAAGAAGGTGGTTTGTCGGCAGGTGCCCCTTACTTTCAAGAAGCTGTTCGCCGCGATCCAACATTACCCAGCATTTGGGTAAGGCTCGCACGCGAGCGAGCAACTCAAGTGGACCTCTTAGCGGCTTGGAAATATGCCATCACCGGCTTGGAATACAATCGCTCCAGCAACGAGTTAGAAAATCGCTCTCGTGCGATTTGGCGATTGATGCCAGCAGATAAACACGACGAAGCGATGCAGGTGTTGCAGAAGACTTTTCTCAGCGAGGCCGACGCTTGGTCCAAACGTTTGATCGCTGTGGCACCGACCGCGAAGGAATCAGTGGTGTCGCCATTGATTGACTTGTTACCAACAGAGCGTGATTGGGACTCTTTCAAATCCGATGAGTCCCATGAGCCTTCACCAACAGGCCGACGTGGTCGCAAGCGGAAGTCGCCAGAGATTGATCCCGACAACGACGGCAGTGCTGTCGAAGGCCGAACGCTGTAGAACGGTTTTCCAATCCGTTCTACACGGTGCATCAAACGCTCATCGAATGTCTGTTGTCCGCGCGGTTTGGAAAACCGTGCTACAGGAACTCCTACGCATCTGCCATACGGAGCAGAATCTTCCCTGTTCGTCCGGAAGTCTCCGCAGCGCGAACAGCATCGGTCACTCGGTCGATCGAAAACACTTCACCGATGTCGGACGTGAGCGTGCCGTCTTGGATCAGTCCGGAAACCGTCCGAATCAACTTGAGCTTCGCAAGCAAACTCAGTTGCGGCAGCCAACGGGCTAGCCAGAAGCCCGCGATCGAAGCTCCCGGCGTCATTAAGTCGCGAGGCGAAAAGCTCAACGGCTCTGGCGACAGAGTGCCGTAAACCAACAAGCGGCCACCCGGAGCGAGCGACTTCACGACTGCAGAACCGGTCACACCGCCCACCGGATCAATCGCGAATCGAACGCCGTGTGAACCGACTGCGTTGCTCACTTCACGTTGCAGTTCTTCCGCAGATTGCTTCGCCGCATCGAAGACAACAACCGCATCTGCTCCGAGTTTCTTCAATGCATCGGCCTGCTCTGCGCGACGAACGACATTCAAAGTCTTGAATCCAAACCGTCGCCCAAGTCGCACGACCATCTTGCCGAGTTCCGAGGCCGCCGCCGTTTGCAGCAACCAATCACCGGCCGGTACGGCAAGCACTCGGCGAGTCATCGCGAAGGCCGTTGTCGGATTCACGAAGAACGTCGCACCTTGTTCAGCGGGAAGTCCGTTCGGCAAAGGGACCGCTTGTTTCGCAAGGACCGTCGTCCGCTCTTGCCAGTTTCCGTTAATCCCATTGAGCAATGCGACTCGCTTACCAACGAGTAACTTGCCGAGAAAACCGCCGCCACTCGCTTCGACAACGCCAACTCCTTCATATCCCGGAGTACACGGCAACGTCGGCTGCTTGCCGTAAACACCTCGAATGGTCATCAAGTCGGATGGATTCACTGGACTCAACAACATCCGCACAAGCAACTCGCCAGACTTAGGCTGAGGTGCATCAACATCGCGCACCTGGAGTACATCCGCCGGTTCGCCGAATTGATCAAATTGCACAGACTTCATCAGCAATCTCTTTTCTCAACATGACGTGAAAAGTAGACCGGTAACTCCATCAACGGAAACTTCGAGTTACGGAGTGACTCGTCTACTTTGCTGACGAATCATCTTTCTTCCTCGGTCGGAAGAACTTCATCGACTGCAAGACAACCATCTTCCGGCGAGCAATGCGGACCAGAAACGCCATCATCCGGTTTTGCCAGCCAGGGACGACAACCTGCCGACGTCGTTCCAACGCCTTGATCGCGGCGCGGACGACTTGTTCAACAGTTGACGATCGATGTTTCTTCAGCCAACCAGGGACGTTCGCGACATCGAAGAAATCGGTTTGCGTGGTTCCCGGACAAAGAGCAGTGACGGTCACGCCGCGATCACGACTCTCTGCCCACATCGCTTCGCTGAAGTGCAGCACGAAGGCTTTGCTCGCAGCATAAACCGGCATGTAAACAACTGGCTGAAACGCGGCGACTGACGAGACATTGATGATGCCACCGTGGCCACGCTCCAACATTGCTGGAAGAAATCGATACGAGAGATCGACGAGCGCCTGATTATTCAGCCGCATCATTTCCTGCATTCGAGTTGGATCCGTCTCCGTGATCGTCCCCACCCAACCAAACCCCGCGTTATTCACAAGGAGTTCAATCGCGATCCCTTTTGCCTGAATGGCTTCAAACAGGCGTTGCGGTTCCGCCGGATCGCTCAAGTCACCGACGATGATTTCCGTCTTCGTGCCGTGCCGTGTGTGTAACTCTTCGGCAAGACTTTCGAGCATCGACTTACGACGTGCGGTCAGAATGAGGTGCATCCCTCGAGACGCGAGACGGCGCGCGAATTCGGCTCCGATGCCGGAGGAAGCTCCGGTAATCAGCGCCCAGCGATCCGCGTACGCATCGAGCACTCTCTGACTCCATGTAGAAAAACCTAGTTCGTCAGCCCTGATCTCGGGGCCGGCTGCGTGAATGAGCGGAGGATCGTAACAGACAAGACTCGAAAGAAAAGGAAGCCCGGAGGATGAGCCAAGGCTGGCTAGAAGTTCGATTTGAGTTGGCTTTGCAGGAGTGAGTGGCACGACCCTGACCAGCGGGAAGGGCGTGGTTTTCAAAGTTGATCGCGATTCCCTAGTCCTTTCCGCTGGCCAGGATGTGCCACCTAAACTCACAAAGTGCCCATTCTCCAAAACAGCTACACGAGTCGTTCGATTGCTCGACCTTCAGGAACAAGAAAGACCGGGCGGTTCTCACGGGTGTAAGTCGGCGTCTCGCGATCGATCCCCAAGAACTCGATGACCGTCGCTGCGTAGTCGTCCAAGGTATAAAGCTGGTCGAGCACATAGCCGCCATCTTTGTCGGACTTGCCGATGACTTGGCCGCCCCGTACGCCCGCTCCGGCAAACGCGATGCTGAAGGCGTTCGACCAGTGATCGCGTCCTTGAAACTTATTGAGCTTCGGTGTGCGACCAAACTCGGTGACGAAACAAACGAGCGTTTCTGACAACAGACCTCGTTCATGCAAGTCGGCAAGCAGCGCCGCAAACGCTTGATCGGTACTGCCGGTCATGACCCAATGCCCGATGCCATACCGTCCTTCACCACCCGCTTTATTGCGGACCGTTCCGCATGACCCTGAAGTATAAATCTCATCGTGATGATCCCAGTTCATATTGAAGCCACCGGGGGTCGTCGGCGATTCGTTCTCGCGTACTTCGAGCGCTACAACACGAACTCCCGATTCGACCAATCGTCGAGCTAGCAAATAACACTGGCCGCGATGCCCAATGCCGTATTGTTCGCGAGTAGCCGCTGATTCCTGAGTGAGATCAAACGCATTCTGCGTTCGGGGATTGCTGAGCATGTCAAAGGCATGCTCGAAGAAGCCGGTCATCTCTCGCGATTTGCTGACGTCAGTCGGGTTGCCCGAAGAGAGCAAGCCGACGTCGAGGTTGCTGAGCAAATCGCGGCGATTCTTGAATCGACGATCATCCAGTCCGCCGATCAGACCGAGATCAGCAACCTTCCAACCCGGCTGCGACAAATCGCGACCTTGAGTCCGAAACGCCTTCCATGCCGGAGAAAGAAAGCCCGTCGTCGGCGCGTAGCCCGACATTTCACCGTTGCCGGGAATCATCACGTAAGGGGGAAGATGCTTCGCCACGGTTCCAATGCGCTGCGCGACTGCCGCACCGAGGTCGGGCATCTCGACTGCCCCACCGGGCTTCACTCCTTGAAGGACGTACTTCGCACCGGCTCCATGATCGTTGATCGTGTGACACATCGACCGCACGATCGCCAGCTTGTCAGCGTGTCGAGCCACATTTGGCAGCAACGACGTGAACTGAATACCGGAAACGTTCGTGTCGATTGGCTGATATGGACTCCGATGCTCGGCAATCGTCTCCGGCTTCGGGTCCCACGTATCAATGTGCGACATCCCCCCTTGCTCAAAGACGATGATGACTTGCTTCGCGCGAGCCTTCGTCGAATCACTCGCCCGCAGAACCGAGGTTGATCCCAACAACCCGGAAAGGCCACCGGTCAAACCCAAACCTAAGAAGTTGCGTCGTCGCATCGTTGCGAACCTTATTCCATGTCGAGCAGGCGGCTCACCTGATCAATAAAAATATCTGCTGAATGCCAATGTCAAACGACCGTGTTCGAGGCACAAGCGAACGGCCTGTGCTACGGGCAGAACAATATAGCGGACATCGAGCCAAAGGCACTCGCGTCTTTGTTCGTTCTCGCGAGAACTCAGACCAACGTGATTCCTAGACGGACTCCCGTTAGAAAACGGTCTAGCAATTCCTCTGTCACTTCAAACGGAGGGCGAGGTTGACCGCCAAGGCGCAACGAACCCGAAGAATTCATTTCTCAGGAGATGAGGAAATTTTGGAAGTAGCCAGCGTTCCAGATTTCTTTGCAACCCTTTGCGCCTTGGCGGTGAAACTCCCTCCCCAGAAAATTGCTCCATTTGAGTCGGTCACAATCCGAGAGGGCTTCTGATGCAGTGCTTCAAGCGAGCGTTTTGGGTGTTCTGGCTGTTGGTCGCAGCGACAGATTTTCCGAAGCCAAACATGGCGATCGCTCAAGAGACGCCGCAACCGGAAAGTTACATCCGCCTGCATTACACCAAACACGAACACATAATCCCAATGCGCGACGGGACGAAGCTCTTCACTGCCGTTTTTGTTCCACGAGACACTACGCGGAAGTATCCGATACTCATGAAGCGGACTCCGTACTCGTGCAGCCCTTACGGCGAAGACAAGTACCCTGCGAAGGTCGGCCCCAGTGAGCACTTCATCAAAGCTGGCTACATCTTCGTCAATCAAGATGTGCGCGGACGCTTCGCATCGGAAGGTGAGTTCGTTCAAGTCACGCCGCATCTCACCAACAAGACGAAGCCGACCGACGTTGACGAAAGCTCGGACACTTATGACACGGTCGAATGGCTGCTGAAGAACGTCCCCAATCACAACGGGCGAGTCGGCATGGCCGGCATTTCATATCCGGGCTTTTACGCGGCAGCCGGAATGATCGATGCTCACCCGGCATTGAAAGCGGTCTCGCCACAGGCTCCCGTCGGTGATTGGTACTTTGACGATTTTCTACATCATGGCTCGTTCTTTTTAGCTCACGCCTTCAAGTGGCTCACTGGCAACGCGACCGAACGTCCGAAGCCGACAACTGACCCAGCAAAGCCTTACGTTTATCCGACGCCAGACGGATACAAGCTGTTCCTCGAAGCGAACTCGATCGAGAACATCAACAAGCTCTACCTGAAAGATTCGATCCCGTTTTGGCGGGACATGATGCTGCATCCGAATCGCGACGAGTTCTGGCAAAAGCGAGCGTTGATCCCGCACCTGAAAAATGTCGCACCGGCAGTGATGGTGGTCACTGGTTGGTACGACGCCGAAGATCTCTACGGCTCGTTCAAGACGTATCAGTCTGTCGAAGCGAAGAACCCGAAGGTCAATAACGTGCTCGTTGTTGGCCCGTGGCATCATGGCGGTTGGGCATCGGTGGACGGCGACAAGCTCGGCAATGTCCCGTTCGGTTCCAAGACGGCCGCGTTCTATCGAGCAGAAATCGAACTCCCGTTCTTCGAGAAATATCTCAAAGACAAAGAACTTCCCGCACCTGCCGAAGCGACCGTCTTTGAAACAGGAGCCAACGTCTGGCGGACCTTCGATCATTGGCCGCCAAAGCAAACTGAGATGAAACAAATCTTTGTGCGTGACGGCGGCAAGCTGCAGTTCGCTGCACCTGACACCTCCGCAAATGACACGCACTTCGACGAGTTCGTCAGCGATCCCAACAAGCCGGTCCCGTATTCCGAAACGATCACACCACGCATGACGATCGAATACATGACCGACGACCAACGCTTCACCTCTCGCCGCTCCGACGTGCTGACGTATCAAACGGACGCTCTCGACGAAGACCTCGTACTCGCTGGCCCACTGGAAGCGGACTTGTGGGTTTCAACGACCAGCACCGATGCCGACTGGATCGTGAAGCTGATCGACGTCTTCCCGGACGCTCCCGATGGAACGCCGTTGGCCGGATACCAAATGATGGTCCGCAGCGAAGTCTTCCGAGGCCGCTTCCGTAACGACTACGCGAAGCCCGAACCCTTTAAGCCCGGCGAACCAACCCGCGTGCGTTTCGAGCTGCTCGACGTGCTGCATCGCTTCCAAAAGGGACATCGCCTGATGGTGCAAATCCAAAGCACTTGGTTCCCGCTCGTCGATCGCAATCCTCAGACGTTCGTTCCCAACATCTACTTCGCAAAACCCGATGACTTCCGCAAAGCGACGCATCGGATTTATCGCTCGAATGCGTACCCAACGTGTTTGACGATCGGAACTCTGCCACCATCGAGAGTGCCGTCAATGAAATGAAGTCTTCGCGATTGATCATCTAATCGAGAACCAATCGCTGTCTACTCGGTGCGATGAGGACTGCGCCATGAATCACAATGCCACAACTAAGCGATCCGTCTCGACGTCGACAAATCATTGGTCGTGGGTAATGGGTGCGGTTTGGGTGATCGCAATTGTGACGCAGCCAGTCAGAAATGTGCGTGAAGCAAATCGAATCACCGAACCAATTGCTCGATTGGGCGGCTTTGTTCGTTACAGCGGCGACGGCTCGGCCATTCTCGGTTCTGGAGTCGATGGAGCGACCGACGTTGTATTTAAAAATGCAAGACTGGTCGACGAAGACTTGGCTGCCATACGTCCGGCATTGGAGGCGTTGCCAAACATTAAATATGTCTATTTTGCAGAGTCACCAATCACCGATGACGGGTTGATACATCTTTCAGGTCGGCGGTCATGAATCTCAAACGCAAGATCGAATCGAGGCTTGTTCGAGGAAAACTTCTCTTGGGGTTTTGTAGCCGAGGCAGCGGCGCGGGCGGTCGTTCATAAGAATTTCGACACGCCGCATGTTTTGAGGGGTGACCG
>JAPLNX010000329.1 GCA_026400935.1 Planctomycetia bacterium
CGATTTGCTGGATGTCCCTCGTTCGGAATTGGCGGCGCTGGGGTTCCTCGGTCTTTCGCCGGTCTATCACAAGGAGCCGAAGCTCGCGGCCGATGTGATCTCGGTGATCGTCGCCGACGAGTGGGACGAGCGGCTCGACACGGTCACGCGCAGCTTTCTGGGGCTGACCGTCGCGTGTGCTCGCTGTCACGACCACAAGTTCGATCCGATCAAGACCGACGACTACTACGCGCTCGCCGGAGTGATGGCCAGCACACAGTTGGTCGAATGGCCGCTCGTGGAAACAACTCCCGAAGAGGCCGCCGCGCTGACTGAAGTGCAACGGCAGATTATCGATGTCGAGTTGCGTTTCGATTACGCGAGGACGAACCGCAAGACACCGAAGGCGGAGGGAGTCGATGTCGCTCCGTTCGATGCCGAGGTAACTCGCTGGGAAGCCGCGCTGAAAGCGTTGAAGGAGACCAAACTTTTCGAGGGACCGATCGCGACTGGTGTGCGCGATGCCGGTCTGTGGATCAACGGCGACGATCCCGCCTGGACGCTGCTCGATTACCAACAGGGTCGCCCGCGCGATCTGCCGGTCTTTGTTCGAGGCAACCCGGCGAATCCCGGTCCGATTGTCCCGCGTCGATTTCTCGAAGTGCTGTCGCCGCGCGATGCGAAGCCATATCAACAGGGGAGCGGGCGGCGAGAGCTGGCTGAGGCGATCGTCGGACCAGTCCGAGGTAGTCGAACTCGTGAGAGTTCGGACCAAAGTCTCACGACTTCGGCTACGTCACTCGCCGCGCGAGTCATCGTGAATCGAGTTTGGGGCTGGCATTTCGATCGGCCGCTGGTGACGACTCCGAGCAACTTCGGTCGGTTGGGTGACGCACCGTCGCACCCCGAACTGCTCGACGATCTGACTGCGCGATTCATCGAGTCGGGGTGGTCTTTGAAATGGCTGCATCGCGAGATCGTCCTCTCGGCGACCTGGCGGCAGGCCAGCCGTTCGCCGACAGACTATCACGATCATGATCCTGACAACCGCTGGCTGTGGCACATGAATCGTCGGCGTCTGGAAGCCGAAGCGTGGCGCGATGCCGTGCTGTCAGTGAGCATGGAACTCGAAACGACGATGCTCGGCCCGTCGGTCAGTCTCGACGATGCGAAGTTCCGCCGACGCACCGTCTACGGCATCGTCAGCCGCCAGAAACCGGCGGACCTGTTCCGACTGTTCGACTTCCCCGATGCGAAGCGTCACACCGAGAATCGTTTGCCGACGACGACGCCACTTCAGCAGTTGTACTTGCTCAACAGTCCGTTCTTGCAGCAACAAGCGGAGGCGACCGTTGGTCGTGTGCTCGGAGAAAATCCGGAGAAAACGGAAGAGATTGCACGCGACCTGTTCCGCCGAATCTTGCTACGAGACCCGGCGATTGATGAACTGACCGAGGCACTCAACCTCGTGCAAAACGAAGCCGGTGAAGAGCCACGCGAAAGCTGGGCGTTCCTCGCCCACTCACTGTTTGCGACGAATGAGTTCTTGTACGTCGAATGAGGTTCCGCTTTCGATACAGCAATCAAAGGAGTATTCTGAGCATGTCTGGTGGGAGACCGAGATGGACTTCGAATGGGATAATGCAAAGGCCGAATCCAACGAAGTGAAACATGGTGTCACCTTCGCCGAGGCCATGACGATCTTTGCTGATACACTGTCAGTCACCGGCTACGATCCTGGCCACTCCGACGATGAGGATCGTTTTCTCACAATGGGCATGTCGGTCGATGGGCGGCTGTTGGTGGTATCGCACACTGATCGCGGTGATGCCGTGCGAATCATCAGCGCCCGTGAAGCGAGTCGTCGCGAACGAAAGGACTATGAAGATGGCAACTTCCCCTAATCAGCCAGCGCCGGAAGAAGACCTTCAGCCGGAGTACAATTTTCGGTCGATGCGTGGCGTGGTCCGTGGAAAGTACGCGGCACGCTATCGTGAGCGATTGCGCATGGTGCGTCTCGAGGAAGACGTCTCGGCAGCATTCGCGGATGAGGCGGCTGTGAATGCCGCGCTGCGTGAATACATCACTTGGCGTCAGGAGCGTCAGACTGCTACCGCCGCTCAATCAACCGCTGGTTGACCGTTCGTCGGTTAACTCTTCACGTTGTCACGCCCAGACTCTCGGACACACCGATGCCCCCGCCTCACGATCATCCGCCAATCAACCTTTCGCGCCGGCAGTTGCTGTGCTCGCTGGGCGCCGGCTTCGGAACGCTTGCGCTGGCCGATCTGCTGCATGCGGATCAAGCAACGTCCGGTGTCGTGACGCCGCATGTGCCGAAAGCCAAGCACGTCATTTTCCTCTATATGGCCGGAGGCCCTTCGCATATCGACCTGTTTGATGAAAAGAAGAACCTCAAGAAATTCGCCGGGCAACGGCCTGCTGGTGCGGACTTGCGGACTGAGCGAGTGACCGGCGGACTGCTGCCGGCTCCGTGGGAGTTCCGGCCCGGCGGCAAGAGCGGGTTGCTCATCAGTGATCTGCTGCCGAATCTTCGCGATTGTGCGGACGACTTGTGCGTCGTGAAGTCGATGGTCGGAGGGAATCCGAATCACGTACCGGCGGCGAATCATCTCTTTTCAGGACGCATCGATCAGATTCATCCATCGCTCGGCTCGTGGGTCTCCTACGGGTTGGGAACGGAGAATCGAAACCTGCCCGGCTTTGTCTCGCTGAGCGATGGCGGGACCGCGTCTCGTTATGTTCGCAATGGCTATCTGCCGGGCGAGCACCAAGGGACGCCGATCAACATCGCCGAGAAAGATCCGGAGAAGATGGTCCGCTACCTGCGGAACGGAACGCTCGGTCGTGAGCAACAAGAACGACAAGTCGAGTTCATCGCGCGGTTCAATCGGCGGCAACTTGCGGCGTCGGGGGACGACCCCGCGCTGGAAGCCCGCATCCGCGCGATGGAGACCGCGTTTCGGATGCAGTTCGCTGCCGGCGACGTGTTTGACATCCGCTCCGAAACGCAGGCGACTCACGACGAATACGGATCGAGTTCCTTCGCGCGCGGCTGCCTGATCTCGCGCCGGCTGGTGGAGCGCGGCGTTCGCTACATCCATGTGGAACTCGGAGGCTGGGACCATCACGAGAACATCGACAAGTCGATCACGAGCAGCAGCCGTCAAATCGACCAGCCGATCGCGGCGTTGCTCCGCGACCTGAAGCGTCGTGGCCTGCTCGATGAAACGCTGGTCGTGTGGGGCGGCGAGTTCGGTCGCACGCCAGTTTCCGAAAGCGGCAACGGCCGCGACCACAACCATTACGGCTTCACGATGTGGCTCGCCGGGGGCGGCATCAAAGGGGGAATGGCCTACGGTGCGACCGACGAGTTCGGTTTCCGCGCTGTCGAGAACCGAGTCACCGTCCACGACCTGCACGCTACGTTGCTGCACCTGCTCGGCTTCGACCACGAACGCCTGACCTACCGCTACTCCGGCCGAGATTTTCGTTTGACCGATGTGCATGGCGACGTCGTGCAAGAGATCTTAGCTTGAACGCAATGAAGTAGGTGAAATTGACGGATTAGGGCTATCGCCCCGCACGCAGTTGCTCGACTTCGTTTGACAAATCAACCGGAGTGCCTGTCGGTGTCGCGGGAGCGTCGGCCTTCAATTGCAACGTGGCGGACATCAGACGGTGGTCGGAGCCGTCACGTTGGCCAACTTGGCTGGCGACGATTTGCCAGCGGTGATTTGCCAAGATGTGGTCGATGCGTTGCCAGGGCACGTTGGTCGGCCAGTATCGGATCGCTCGACAGGGGGCCGTGTATCCGCAACCCCACGAGGTTTGTTCAAATGAGTTCGCGAAATCGCCGAAGCAAGTGCGATAGATGCTGCTCGAGGTCGGCATGTTGAAGTCACCGCAGATGATCAGCGGCAAATCGCGACTGTATTCCGTGACGAACTCGCGCGTCTGTCGAGCTTCTTCAGAGCGTTCGATGAGTGCTTCGGTCACAGTTTCTTGCCCGGTTCCGACGAGGACTGATTTCGGATGGAGATAAATCAACGATTTGCGTGCGGTCATCAGGTGCACGTCGGTGACTAGAAATTTGCCGAACGGTGCATCGACTTCGACCATGATGGCCGTGACGCGTTCGTAGACATCACTGTCGCATTGCCCAATCAGTTTGATGGGCCATTTCGATCCGACCCACAAACCCCGAACGCGGACAGAATGCCAATCCGGAAATTGATCGCTCAATGACTTCGGTGGTCGAGACGCTTCTTGCAACGCAATAACATCCGGCTTTGCCGAACGAATCTCACGCAAAAGCAATGAAAAGTCCGGCTCGAAATGCTGCGTGTTGGCGCTGATGACTCGGACTGTCTGGACCGAACGATCATCGGTTGCAGTTGCTTGGTTGGAAACAGCGACCAACGACTGCCACGGGACGTTGAATCCTACAATTGAAATCATCACGAAGAGTGTGATCGGCAGATTCGCCCAAATGGTTCTGGAGCGTCGCAGTACGCCAATCAAAATCAGAAGTAGACCGGGAGCCAACCACGGAGTTCGCGGCAAAAATGTCAGCACCGAACCGAGCCACCATTGCTCCGACACATCCCAGATCACGTACCACAAACTTGTGATACCTACGAAATGCGCCGCAGTCAGCCAGCGAAGCCAATGGCGTTGTCTGGTTGGCCATGTTCGCCTCACACCTTGTGCCTCATTCCGGAGCTGCGACATCCGGGCTTGAAAGTCGGATGTTGACTCCTGCATGAGATGGCCGGACGTGTTGGTGGCGTTGGGAAGCATTGCGGTGGTTGGTGTTCGGTGTTCGATGGTCAGTGGTTGGAAGACAAAGGCTTTTTTAGTTCAAAAAACGGAAACGGGGGAGAGGCTCTTTTCACGAGTCTGGGTTGCTCGTTGTTGGTCGAGGAGATCGAGCGATGTTTCGCCTCGCTCTGCCGCGTGGACCAGTTGGGCCATTTCCCATGCGGTGACATAGTGATAACGGAATCGTGGATGAGCAGCCGCGACGTTCGACAACTCTTGATGAAAGCGAACAGTCGGGTCACCGAGCAATGTGTCGATGTTGCCGTTCTTGCAACCATGCGAATGCAGTTTGACGAAGACCCAATTCGGACGACCGGCCACATGCACTCCTGCTTTGAGCCAGAGTTGCATTCGTTTCCACGTCGGAGCGAAACCGGCATGAATGTCGGCGTTTTCGATGCGTGGGATTAAACCGAACTTGCGGCGTGACCAGTCGAGTTCGAGCGGTCCTTGTATCATCAGCAAGTGTTCGTCCGGCGGAGCAACACCAACCCGAGCGCGAATCCCACTGTCGTGCGACTTCCGCTGGCCGGGAAGATCGGTTGCGTAATAGATGCTGTTGATCGTGCGGGTTTGCGTGTCACAGGGAGCGGACGGAGATGTGAAATCTGCGTAGCAGCCGGTCTCTCGAAGTACCGTCAGTTCTTGGTCAACTCCGCACCAACGTCCATCGGGGCGACAATTGCATAATGCCCAGTTGCCGTGAATGAAACCGTAAACGATCTCACCAGTCAGCGGATCGCGTCGCAAAAGACCGTGCCGATGAAACAGCGTGTCGCGAAACTCTTCGAGCTTTTCACGCAGTCCGGCAGCAGTGTCGTTGTCGTGATGTAAGTGGATATCAACGTCGCCCCAGCCACGGCCGCACAAATCGGCCAATCGATCGAGGTACTCTGGGTGATACTCGTCCTGCGGGAAGAAAAATGAATGTTGCGGAACTCGCCCATCGCTGTCATGAAAGCGTCCGAACAAACGTGGGTATTCACCACACCAACGATCGACGCGTGCGATTGCGGACTGGTGATCAACGCCATAACAACGAGGTTCGTAGTGGTCACAGATCGCGAAGAAGACATCAAGCGGTTCGGACGTGTTGCCAAGGTCGTCAGCGGTATTGAGTCCACCACCAGCAGAATGATCCAATGCCGAACTTACTCGCGTTCTAGCTTCGTACCGTTCGATTTTCTGAGCCGCCTTCGGAAACAAGTAGCTCGGCAACCACAGGTGCATCTGCCGTTTTCGGATGGCCACAACGAGCAACACCACGAACATGTCGACAGACAAAAATGCCGCAGTAATCAATGTACCGATCGGATTGAGCAGGAAGTCAAACATGGTTGAAAGTCTTAATGTTTCTGTCACACATTGAGGCAATGACAAGTCAGGTGTTTTCAATACGGTTCGTAAGGGGTGTTATGTCGCCAGTGGTGATTTGAGTTGCACAACGTTTTTCTCATCGCGCAACCCGGAATTACGTCGTTCGAGTTCGCAATCGACTTGCAACGACGCTCTCTGATTCAACCAATGTGAGATCGTGATGAAGTGCGTCTGCTTGTGGTGAATCGCCGCTAGCCGTTCTAAGCACGTCGCTGAGTACGGTTGATCGTCGTGTAGCAACACGATGTCTCCGTTCTGAGGCAGATAGTTCTCACACCAACGGCGCATTTTCTCTCGATCGTCCATCGCGTAATCCTTCGGGTCCACGTTCCACAATACGATCGTTTGCTGTTGTTGCCATAAGCCCAGTGTTTTCCCGAAAGTCAATTCACCTTTCGGCGGGCGAGTCAGGCGGCAATCTTGACCGGTCAGGTCTTGCAACAATTGGCGAGTCTGCTGCGTCTCTTTCAGAAATTTGGCGGTCGTTGTCTTTGTCGGTTCGCTATGCGACCACGTGTGGTTTCCCAATTCGTGCCCTTCGGCCGCGATACGACGAATGACATCGGGGTAACGACGACACGAATCACCAACAACGAAGAAGGTCGCTTTCATATTGGCAGCCGCCAACAAGTCGAGAACTCGGGGCGTGTGTCCCGGATGCGGGCCGTCATCAATTGTCAAAGCGACTTCGACGTAACCGGCTGAAGAGGCGGTCTTCGGTCCCTGAATCAGCAACCAACTCGGCGGAACTATGGCTTTGAATGTTGTTTTCAGAAGCTGTCGCAAAGCACTCATTCGTTATCTCCGTCAGTCTTGAGTGTCGCGCGTTTGCCGCGAATCAATTGCCGTAACAATGTCGTCAGGCCGAGCTTGCTGATACACGCACGAACCAATCGGTCAGTCAGACGACAAGTTCGAAGAAAGCCGAGCCAGAACTGCGGACGCAAGCCCGGCGGCACAAGCCACACGCTGCCGCTCTCTGATGTCGAAGTGGCAAACATCCGCTTGTAGTCCGCTTCACCGCCACCGAAATCGAATCGGCGCGGCGGATTATTCTTCAGTAAGTCGTCGAGAACACACAGCAACAAGACTTGTCCTGGAGAACGGTCCGCGAAGTCGCGGTCGTAGCCAACTTCTTCGTAATTGAAGTGACCTTGGAATTGAGTGCCGATCAAGAACGCTGTTGGCTTTTCCTCGACATAGAGTAAATAAGATCGCAGCGCATGCTGAGTAGCTAAGAACGTAAAGAGTTGAGCCTCCACATCGTTGTTGTGGACTCGCAAACCAAGTTGAGCACTTTGCCATGTTTTTTGCGAAACGATATGTGCCGCATCAAGGAACTCCGCTACCTGTACCGGTTCGGTGACGCAGACCAAACGCGCTACGCCGATTTTCTTTTGTTTGCGACGAAAGGTGCTGCGGGTCTTTGAGGAAAACTTCTGCCAGTAATCATCCGGTTTCGCAGAAAACTCGATCGTTAGCCGCTCTTGAATGCCGCTCGGACAGTACAACCGAAATCCGTCGCGTGTGAGTGATTCAGCGGCGATGAACAGCGGATCTTGGCGTTCGAGGTCTTCAATGAGCAGATAAGTCGCTTGTTGTTCGCGAACGAATGTTGCACAGGCCGAAAGCATCTGACGTTGCAGATCGTCAGACTCAGTTTGCTCGCCAGTCGGCCGACTGAGGAACCGATTGCCTGCCAGTCGGTAACCTTCAAACGTCTTACTCCATCCGAAGCCACCCGCTTGTCGAGTTGTCATCAACTTCGGTACGAGTACTCCTAACGCGACGAGTTGCTCGCCACGGCAAGCTTCACAAAGTACGAGCGGATGCGCGGCTTTCGCTACGGCATTTGTCTTGGGGAAATCGAGTCCTGTTTGTGTGACACATGAAGTCACTTCAGCAAACATATAGTCGGGATGCTGCGTGATTCGTGCGTCGGGATCGCGCTGAAACAAGTCCAGCCAGCGCCAGTAATCTGCCGACAGATGTTGCTGCTCCGCGACGCTGACCGTCCGAAAGCGAATTGCCACATCTTGTTTCGTGGCACGCGAGGTATTTTCATGTAGTGAAATGTATGACATTGTTGTTGTACTGCTTTTCGGATGACAAATAGCCAACATTTAATAACCAACGACCAAACGAGTTCTTTGACGACCGCCCTGCAGTTCCTGAATCGCTAGCAAGTGAGTTCTATACCTCATGCGGCGCTGAACGAGATGTTTCAACCAATTCATCTATGACAGCAAGCGGTATAACCATGGTTAGCTCTTCCCCGCTTCCGGCGGCTGGGCCGCAATGATTGGTCCACCATTGCCGATGACAAACCGTCTTAGTGGGACAAACAGGCCACTCCAATCGTGAGTCACATCAGCCGACATTGGGCTGAGGTCCAGTTCTTGATCGTGCCGTTGAAAGCTGTCTTTCAGGGTGCGAATCAGCAGCAATGTTGCCAGGGGCAAGTCATGGTATTCCGCATCGACTGCCGTCCAAACTGTTTGCAAATGCCCGAAAGCCAGCGTGTGAAAGCGAAACGCGATTGGCTGCGGCCCAACCATCAGCAGACACAGATCTGCCGCTTCCTGACGCCACGCCACTGGCAACAAATCACGCACAAATTGATGCCGGTTCGGGTCATTGAGCACGGAGTCAGACTGCGACAACTGCCGTTCATCATTGAGGGCAATCTTGAGGCATTGATCATAAAGGTCTGACTGATACAGCGGAGCCGCGTTGTCGGAGCATCGTGGTCGAAAGCGAACAAAGGTCGTCGGTCCCAGCGACGCCAATTGTTGCTCACCGCGTTCAATCACAGTACGCAACTTTGGCGAAAGTTGCGTCCAATACTTGTCCCATGATTCACTCATTGGAATTGTTGCCGAGCCGCTCCACGGATGTGGTTGCACGTCCCAACCGGCCGCGTGCAGTGAGAATGTCGTCATCCCTTCCGGGTCCGACAGACCACGCAAGTCGAGCGTATGTCGGCGAGTCATCTCCGACCGGAGATGCACACCGACGGGCACCCAGTTCCCCCAAGGATTCGCGCCGAGTGGCAAGAAGGTCTCATTGCCAATCACAGGTAACGACAACTCACAACGGCGATCAAACCAGCGTTCGACAAGAACAGTCAAACCCGTCGTTTCACCTTCTTCATCAACACAGAATGCTCGCAACGTCGGTCGAACACCACTGTGCTTCAGATACAAATGCAACCAATCCAGTGTTTGGCAAAACTTCGGTTGCGGAGTTTGTCGATGCAGCGTTTCCCAGACCGGTCGCAATTCTTCGAGCGTTGCCAGATCGTTGATCTCCAACACAGACCGTTCTTCCGACGAGTCGGTTGAAGGCACACCGCGACCACTCGCCTGATGATTCAGGCCCAATTCGTCGAGTGTGAAGAATCCAGATGACATGCCGCAGGAGCCTCGATAAGTTCCAACCCCACCGAGCTTGTCTCGGTGGTTTCGGGCTACTGCACTACGTTGCTAGAGAAAACAATTCGCAGTGCAAAAGCCTATTTCCACCGTGGCAAGCTCAGTGGGGGACGCGTGATATTGCTATCGTCGTGCGTGTTACACCCTCGTCACGGTCTCTCGCTCTTCCTGTGTTTGTCCCGCCAGTTCTTTGTCTGCCTCGGCGAGTACCTTCTTCAAGTTCTTGTGATCTGGGGACGCTGGATGCGGCAGCAGTTCGCCAGAAGTGTGCTGATCGGCTGACGTCGAACGTCCCAGCAGGTGGCCGTCCAGCAAGCCTTTCAGCTTGATTCCCGCATTCCAAAATCCGGCTACGATGCGATTCGTCGCGACTGTGAACGTGTCCATGCGATCGAGGTACTTCGCGCCCCAGTATTGCTTGTAGTGCAGTTCATTGGTCCCGAAGTCGTACCGCGTCACGCCGCGCGAATAACCTTCTTCAAACATCGTTCGGTATAACAACGATCCGGTGCGATGTGCGGCGAATGCCTCGTCGTAGTTGTTCGCGATGACGTATCGCGTTGAGCCGGCTGTGAGCGCGAACACAAAACTGATCGGCAGCCCATCAGCAGACATCACCCAACAATCGAGTTGATCATTTGGAATCAACGTCTCTTGAATCAGTTCCGACCAAAACTGCTGCGTGGTTGCACCTGTGAATCTCGTTCTTCCGCGTGGGTCAGTCGACAACCACGAGCGTTGTTCGATCTGAGCCAATGTGGCGACCAACTCCCGAGTTTGTTCCGCCGACGGATGCCGATGATGTTGAACGGCAATCTGATGGTCGCCACGAAGTTTCGCATCCGCATTGCGGAGTCGCCGCCATAGTTTTCGATCGACCACTTCATCCTGATATTGCTGCCAAGTTGCCGGAAGTTCGGCGATGGCCACGCCGCATGAACTTTGTTTTTGGATCGGCATCTGCAATTCATTCAATGCAGACAACGCTCCAAGATGTGCCTTGTGTGACATCGGCCAAGGCCCCAATTGCATCAAACTCCAACCCAATTCAACCAGGAACCAGCCAATTGAACGCCCGACGGCATATTCGCAGGACTCGTCCGCCAAGATCACTCGCGACGGTTGGTAATAACCGGCCATCGCATTGACTCGCAGCAATCCCACTTTCGGATGCCCGACCGGGAACAAGCCGCAAAGCTTTCGTGTCGAGTCTTCATAGACCGCAACGACCTCAATCCCCGTCGTCCACGGTGCCTCCGAGCCAATCGAGCGGCCCCATGCCAAAAACCATTCAGGGGTGAGTAGCCGCAATTCCGGTTTCACGCGACAGAGCAGTTCACGCCAGTCCGACCAGAGTGGCTTATTCCCTTCAAGCTGATGTAGTTCGCAACGTAGCATGTTGTTCTCCGAGAATTGTCAGTGTTGTTAGTTGTCAATTGCTATTCTGCGGCACTTCGACCGCATGGCCGTGTAGTCTGTCTGTGCTCAACCAATTCACGAGTTGATGTTGAATGATCCACGTCGCACCCAGCGTGGCCGCTCCACCGCCAGCCACTGCCAGCATGTGAAACCAGTTTGGCGTGAGCGTTATTCGCATTGAAACCACCATCGAATAGCCCAATAGCGCGGCTAATGGGGTCACCTGCGGCAAGATCGCTTGGCTGAAAAAATGACGCGGATTCATTTCTAATTTCTTCAATGCATACGGCAGCAGGATTCCCAGTTCGATCAGATACAGCGGAATCACCGTACCAATGGCGACTCCCGACAGCCCGAAACTAAAGATGAGCGTGAGGCTCAAGGCGAAGTTGAATATTGCTTCAATGATGTAAGTCTTCGCTGGCTTGCGAACGTCGCCAATTCCGAACAGGACGCCGCTAATCACCTTCATCGGCGTTGCCACAAGCTGCCCACCCAGCAAGACCAACAGCAACAGATGACTTTGCGGGTAAGGCTTATGGACCCAAGTCTCAATGAGTATCGGGCCGAAGAAGACCGCTCCGATGAAGAAGCCCATTGTCAGTAACCAAGACAGGCCCATCGTTCGCGTCACTAATTCGCGCAGTTCGGCCATCTGGTGCTTCGCGTGTAACTCGCCCGCACGCGGTAGACAAACTTGCCCGACGAACTGCAACGGCTTCGTGATGAACTGGCACAACCGCTGAGCCACGTAATACGGCACGATCGCTTCTGCACCAAAGATGCAGCCGATGACTACGCAATCGGTCGAATCAATCAGCTTGCTCGCGACCATTTCCAGCAACGCAAACACGCTAAACGAGAAGCACTCTTTCAATGTGTTGCGGGTGAGATATCGCGGGCCTAACCGCATCTCTGGTACCAACCGAAACGCGGCGATTACCAAGCCGACATTCTCCACCAATGTGGTCATCAAGAAGATCAGTGCCAGAATCAACAGCCCCCAGTGTTGTTGCAGAAAGACCAACGTCATCACGAAACGCACCAAGCCGCTCGTTACTGTGATGCCACGTTCCAAATCAAATCGCTGCATTCCGACGAGCACACCCCCGAAGACACTCCCGGTGATACTCACCGCAACGTTGATTCCCAGAATCAAAATGACCCACCTCAGTTCGGATGTCGGAATCGATGTTGCAGGCCACAGTGTTGGCGATAGCCACGCAATGACTCCCGCAATGCCGAGGGCCACCAGTCCCATGACCAAATAGACCGCACCGATCACATTCACGACACGGTTGACCTCCTCACGCTCCCCTTTCGCATGATACGTCGAGACATAACGGCTGATGGTCTGGCCCAAACCGAGGTTCAACAGCCCTGAATATCCAGCAATGGAATTGATCAAAATCCACATGCCGTACTTGGCATCGCCGAGCACACCCAACACAAACGGCATCAGGACAAGGCCCACAGCCAAGCCAACCACATGGTCGCCCCATGTGGCCAAAAGGTTGATTGTGACTCGCTTCCGAATGCCCATGTCGTTTCCTAACTCACGCAAATACCACAACAAACACATTAAAAAACACGAACACCAACACACTGCACGCCGCTAATCGCAACAGATGCGAACGATCCCACGAAGTCACCAGCCGACGAGGTTCCAGGTGCATCGCCACCAAATTGGCATACGCGACTTGAATACCCAGCATGAGATAAGTGGAAACGATGTAGACGCGGGACAGCGATTGCAGGCTCATCGTCCAGCCCGCGAGCATCGCCACGACAAAGGGATATAGACGCTGTAACTCTGGATGATTCAGGTTGTGCCGTTCATATCTCAGTCGCCACAGCGTCATCACCGGAAAGAAAAAACAGCCCAAGAACAATGTCCCGCCGATCAATCCGAGTTCGACGAACGCATGCACGAAAGAGTTATGAGCGACTAGCCCGGCGTAGTCCTCGTACGTGCCTTGGCCAACACCGAACAAAATCGCTGGCGAACGCAACGCCGCTAGGCCGTCACGCCACAGCGTAATCCGTTCGTGTCCGGTTCCACCTTCCCCCAAATCAATGTTGGCCTGCCGACCCGCGATCAACGGCAGCGCGCACAGCCCCGCGATTCCCGCGAGTACCGCAGCCTGCTTGCCATATTTGCAAACTACCAGAATCAAAAAGCCGAGTCCCGCTGCCATCAGCCCACCGCGTGACTTCGTGCAGAGCAAGCCTGTTGCCAGAATGGCCATCGGAATCAGCAGGGTGAAACGTGTCCCCTTCAGGTTTTCATCCAGCAAGAAGTACGTGCAGACGACCCACGAAAAGACGATGATCAGACAGAGATCATTCGGGTCTTGAAAGATTCCTGTTCCGCGCATGCGGGTGTATTTCGTGCGGACATTCGCTTCATCGAAACCGCCGGTTTCGGAGATGTGTGTGATGAGTTCAATATCGACCGCTTCCAGATAGTCGAGCACACACAAGCCAACGGTCAACGTGGCTGATAGCGCCAAGACCGCCAACAGCACGCGCATTCTCGAAACCGTGTCTGTCAACGACACGATCAAGCCAAACAGCAGCATCACTTTGAAGAAGTCCTTCGCACCACCGACTGCACCGCCGATGTAAAAGCGAGCCAAGTGCGAGGCCATGATCGCAAAGAACACGCCGATGAGGCACATCGTCGTCGGCTCTTGCTTCAAGTTCTCCCAAGACAATCGCTGCTGCAGGCCGCGATATCCAAACAACAACGACGAGGAGATAAAGAAGTCATAGATCGGCAGCCCCATTAAATCGGGGACAAGCTCCGCCGGTCGCACAATCATCGTCGCGCAAGTCCCCAACAGCATCGCAAATGCGATCTGTGAGGCAGCGGGACGATCCCAAGTGCGATCCATGATGAGTTCTGCTGAGCTAGCGAAGGTTTCCACACCATTCTCAGCGCGCACCGCGTGCGGAGAATGGTGCACTGCGGAAACATAGGTCGCTCATTTTCGCGAGGCGGGCGAATTACCTTACCGGCGTCATCCCGCGACCAGTCCAGTCGGCGCGACTAACACAATCGCTTCAAGCGGACTGAGCCTCTTGAGGATTTGCAGACTCGAAAATCGGCACGTCGCTGCTGATGTAGAGAACTGCTGCAAATGCGACTTGAATGCGGCTACCAAAAAACGCGACGCGTGAGCGTGTGGCCGCATTGGCCCCACTCGCTCACGCGTCGTGTTGGCATCGAAATAAACGTAGTTCTGAATCCGGACTACGCGGCGTCGTACTCCGAAATGCGGTTGCTTGGAGCAAACGGCAACAGGACTGCTCCCTCTTCGTGCAAGCCAAATCGCATGACGTAGGCGGCCTCGTCAGTGTCGTCGTAATGGCTACGAAGAACCAAGACAGCTTTGAAGCCCATCTTCTTGAAGAAGAGTTGTGCAGGCAGATTTGACTCGCGAACTTCCAATACGATTTCCTGGCGACGCTGCTGCGAAAGCTTATCGACCAGCTTCTCGATCATCTGCGCGCCGATGTTCTGGCGGCGAAATTCGGGATCAACGGCAAAGTTTAAGACATGCAACTTTGCCTTGTGCAATTCGTAAATCATGAAGCCGACAATGCGATGATTGCATTCCGCAACCATCCCAATGCAGTTTCGTTGGCGGAGACAGCAAAGAAAGTCTTCTTCGGTCCAAGCGAACTCGAAACTCTGGCTTTCGATCTCCAAGACCTCCGGCATGTCGCGCCGGATAAGCCAACGAATTTGAACCTTCAACGCGGTTTGCTGAGTTTGAGTCCAACTCACAATGGCCTCCTTGCCATAGCGAATCGATGCGCGGGTTTCCCAGATCGCTCCGGGGCAGGGGGCGGACAATATCAAAGGTCTGCGAAACGAGACAAGGGGGATCGGCTGGTGAAATGTCAAAATTTGTGAGAGTGGGGAAAACCACAGCACGCTGAGCTACGCGCCAGTCGTCTCCCCTGTGAGATAGTAATACTCGAGCAAGGCGGCGAGCGTGCGTGGAACTTCGCGGGGCGGGAGATCACGTTGGCCGGTGCCGGGGACGATGGGGACGGTGGAGTCAAGCATCACTCGCAGCAGCACCGATGTCGTGTTGCCGGCAAGGTCACGAATCTGGAAATCGAGTTCGAGATACTTCTTGCCTTTCGTATCAGTCTTGATTGCTCGTGATTCCAGATCTTTGAATTCTTTTCGGAAGTGCATCTCGCCGAAGCTGTC
Source organism: Planctomycetia bacterium (assembly GCA_026400935.1). Taxonomy (GTDB): domain Bacteria; phylum Planctomycetota; class Planctomycetia; order Planctomycetales; family Planctomycetaceae; genus SXKJ01. The sequence continues at coordinate 15,283 of JAPLNX010000329.1, forward strand.
GTCGATCACGCTGCCGTAAATCACGATCCCGTATTTCAAGCCGAGCGGATTGACTCGCAAGTCGGTACGAGTGGTATTGAGTACGAACACGGGAGCCTTTGTGTCGCCGTAAACGAAGAAGGTCCGCGTGTGGTTATCAACTTGGCGAGTCAGCAAGTTCCAGCCTTCTCGCAGCGGCGTTGTGTTTGTTTCCGTCACGTCGTCGCCAATCGGATTCACGTAACTCAAGTGATACGCCGCAGGCTGATTTGTGTACTTGGCGCTGCGAAGTTCCAACGCCGGTAGATAGGCCGAGCGCGAGCCGACCAGTCCGTTGATGTGCGGCATCGGAATCGCGTCACTCGGTGCGATCGCTCCACCGGGAGCAATGCCATACTGAGCCCACAGTTGTGTGTTCGTCTTGCCGACGATTTCCGGCGGCAGCCAAGTCATGTCGCTCCCGGCTGGGAACGGAACGTAATTCGCCGCCTGCTTCACGTAGTAGATCTGATGGTTGTTGAACCGTACTGTTCCAAGCCGGACGATATCGGGGCTGAAGTACGTTTCGATGTCTCGATTGCGGACATCAATCGAACCATCCAAATAGATATCGAACTGTTCGCGTCCACCGAGTTCGCGTGCTGTGGCTGGCAAGAACTTCGGATCACCGACGATATCGACGGTACGCAGTGTGTCGTGAGCGGTTTCAATTTCAATGTTCCGCACGTTACGGAAACTGCCATCGCGAATCACCGTTGAGCGATTGACCGGCACGGAGATGCCAACCTCCCAGCCGACGACTTGGGCGTTCTCGTAGGTCATGTTGTTCGTGACATTGTTGCGATCAATGCCAGTCCCCCACAGCCAGCCACCATCGGTACGACCGATGACCAACGCATCGCGAATCGTCGTCCGTCCGGTATAAGGCGTGAAGATGCCGCGGTCGGTGTTCCAAGTCGTCATCTGGTCGATGAATGACTGTCCGTCATTCATGTTGGTGAGATGGAACCACGTCTCAAGCCCTGCTCCCGACGCGAAGGCCGTATTGCCTGAGACTCGCTTGAACGGCACTGTTCCCACGGGGACCGACGTTTGTCCTGCGGCCAGACTCGGATCATCGAGGTTCGCCGCACTGAACTCTGCTTCGCTGGACGTCGTGAAGAAAATGAACGCGGCTTGGGCGGCTCCGGTTGCAATGTTATCGACCACTTCGACGCCCGGACCTTGTAACCAGAAGCCGTGACCTCCGTGACCGAAATCGAAGATGTCTTGCCGATCTTCGAGCCCGTCGCCGGAGCCGACATTGCGGATCGATAAGTTCCCGACCATCGAACCAATCTCATCGCCGAATTCGGTGACGAAGCTCGAACCGACAACGTTGAAGGCCACGTTGTGGAGCATATTCACATAGCTTTCGTGGTTCACAACGCCCCAACCTGGACTATCAACGATTGCGCTACCACTGATTTCGGCTGCCACCTTCGAGCGGTCGATCCCGGTCTTGTGGAAGTGAACCGCATAACGACCGCGAACATTCAGTCCGGTGGTTTTCAGCACCTTGCCTTCTTGGATCACGGGATCGTTTTCCGGGTTGCGTTTGTCGGTGCGGCCCATCCCGTAGAACCCGACATTGTGAACCTGTACTTTCTGGCTGTGCATGAACATCACGTGGCCGCGCCGGTCGTTGATCGCCGGATTCTGCGACATCACGACGGCGTTGCGATTCATGTCGGCAACATACACCTTCAGCCCGAACCCTTCCGGCGGCGTGTGATCGAAGTTGAGTCCTTGCACTCCGGCCTTCGTATCATCCGAATCAATCGTCACGGTATTACCATTGATCGCCACAATCTTCAGCTCTTCATCTTGTTTGGAATCGAGGTCGGTGCTCGTTCCGGTCAATACGAGTCGATCGCCGACTCGCCAATGCACTGGCGTTGCGTCGAGTTTCAACTGCGTGTTTCCCTCAACCGGAGCGACCGCCAACGAAACAAACGGCGTGACCTCTTCCCCCTGCATCGCGACCGTTCCGTGCGAGATCAAGCCGCGGCTGAGTTGTTCGGGGTCCCAGGTCGTGTCGATTGCACGTCCGGCATCTGCGATCACCAATCGAGCGGCGACGCCGCTCGCGATCGGATTCGCGACCGTACCGATGTGCAATGTCCCTGCCGGATCGACGGCGACCGTCTCAACGAGCATCTGCGTGTCGATGTTTGTCGCAAAGTCCAACTCACCGTCGATGCGAACCCACTTCATCGCGTTGGTCTGCACGGCGTCGAATGTCACCGTCGTTCCCGCCGCGACGAGCACTTGTGCCCCACCGTTCGGAATCGCTCCGTTCTTCCAAGTGTGTGTGTCATTCCAATTGCCGCTGGCAATGCTGACGAAGGTCGCTGCCTCACGCGGCACGAGTGCGAACAGCGCGAGATGCTCGTCGCGCTTCGCCGGATCATCCGGATGAGGCAGGCCGTCATTGACAGGTACGGTCGGCGTTTCGTGCGTGTGATCATGCCCGTCGGGCGAAAACATTCCGGCGTCTAAGCCAAGCAACTGCGCATGCACTTCTTCGGGCATCGCCAAGAGTTGTTCGCGCGACAGTGCTGCACGAGCCTCGTCCGAAATCTGGTTGAATTCCCAAGCGCTGTCGATCAGTCCCATTTGTTCGGGAGTCAGCAGCATTGCTTGCTCGGCTGTCAGGAGGTGGAAGTACCAGCCATCGTCCAACGACTGAATTTGAGCTGTCGCCAGACTCAATCGCTGAAACGCGGCGAGATGATTGATCGTCACCTCGACGACGTTGAGAGCCTGAATCTGTTCGACCGTGAGGTTCGCACGGACCTCTTCAGAAATGTTCGTGAAGTACCACGAGTTCGGAATCGACGCGATCTGCGTGACGGTCAGGTCGTCGATCTGATCCCCATGCAGCTCATCGAAGTCGTCGTACTCGACCTGATGTAGTTGATCGAGCGACAGATAGCCGACCTGCATTGTCGTTAGATAGCGGAGGCCGACAACGTCGATCGGCAGCGCTGAAATTTGGCTGGCGGTCAGCGCCGCTCGCGCATCAGTCGGCATTTGGCTAAACCACCAACCGTTGTCGATCCCCGCTAATTGGTCGGTCGATAGATTCGGCGATTGCTTCGGCGTGAGAAAATCAAAGTCATCCTGGTCAACCTGATGAATTTGGTCGGTCGTCAGTTGATCGATCTGAGTGCGCGTTAGCCCGCTCAATCCGACATCGGTGATCGACAAGGCTTGGACTTGAACGCCGGTCAAAGCGGCACGCGCGGGTGCTGAGATTTGTTTGAACCACCATTCGTTGTCGATCGACGTCAATTGGTCGGTGGTCAAAAACGGAGTCTGTGTCGCAGGTAGATAGCGGAAGTCGTCATACGCGAGTGTCTGCACTTGAGCCGGAGTGAGCACCGCAATCTGTGCCGCCGTCAAACCAGAAAGTCCAATGTTGCCAACGTTCAATGAACGGACTTGAGTCGTCGTTAATGCCGCCCGACCCTGCGGAGAAATTCGACCGAACCACCACTCATTCGGAATCGACTGCAATTGAATCGCGGTCAGCAACGGCGTCTGAGTCGGCAGCAGAGAATCGAAATCGTCATATCCCACGCTCCGCACTTGATCGGCAGAAAGGAATCCGACCTGTGCTGGTGTCAGTAGGCTCAATCCCACAACGGCGACATTGAGTCCTTGAATCTGCGGAGCTTTCAACGTCGCACGAGCGGCCGCCGACATCCGTCCGAAAGACCATTCATTCGGAATGCTCGCCATCTGCTGCGGTGAAAGTGATGGTGTCTGCGTCGAACTCAAATCATCGAAGTCCCAGTATTTCAGCGTTTGAATCTGAGCAACGCTGATCTGGCCACGCTGCGTCGGCGTTAGGCCATTGAGTCGTAATTCTGCGACGTTGAGCGCTTTGACTTGCACTGCAGTCAGTGCCGATCGCGAGGCTTCCGGGATTCGCTCAAACCACCATTGTCCTGGGATCGACGCCAGTTGGTCCGCAGTCAGAGATGTGATCTGTGTCGGCGAGAGTTCTGAACGCCTGAATTTGCACGACTGACAGCAAGTTCTGCTGTCGCTCGCTCAGCCATTCGACGCCGGTCGAACCGACCATCAACGACTTGATCTGCCCGGTCGTCAACGCCTCACTCGCTGCATCGCTCATCGACTCAAACGGCCAACTTCCCGACGCGCTCGCCACTTGTGGTGCTGTTAAAAATGGGACCTGCTGCGCCGTGAGCGACTTGAATTGCCAGGTCGGTAAGCTCCTAATCTGACCCACCGTAAGGCTGCCGATTTGTAGGTTCGCCGCAGCGCCGGAATTCTCAACCGTTCCAACCAACGCGGCCCATTGTGCCGTCGTCAGTGATTTCGTCTGCGCGGGCAGCAACTGTGCGACGTCCTTCGGTTTCAGCGATTGAATCTGTGCGACCGAGAGCGCGTTGATTTGCTCGTCCGTCAGCAAACTCAAGCCGATGTCGGCAATCTTGAACGCTCGAATCTGATCTCCGGTAAACGCCGCCCGACTTTCCGCAGGAATTGCTCGCATCAAGCCGTCGTTGATGATCGTCTTCACTTGCGCGATCGCGAGCGACGGAATTTGCTTCGGCAACAACAAAGGGAATTGACTGACTTTAACCGTTTGAATTTGAGCAACCGTCAGCGAGTCGATCTGCAACGGTGTTAACCCAACCAAGCCGTTTTTTGGAAGAGTTGTGGCGCTCGTCAGTGGCGCTGTCGCCACTGCGCTCATCAGCGTGCGCACCTCAAGCGATTCGAGGGTCCACGACCGCTCAGTCCCCTTGCGTCGGCGACGAATCTTCCGACTCGACCAGCGAGAACCAACGCCACTCAACCAAGGCCACGCTGTCGAAAGACGATTGCGAAATAACATTCATCAGGTCTCCGTGGAACAAGCAAGACGACAAAAAATCGCGATTGAGCAGGGGCAGAAGTGTGAGGCTGAAGTTAACCACGCCGACAAAAGCCACAATGCTGTTTCCCGACGAACAACCGAATCTTGCGACAACACGCAACGATTTTGACAATTCGGCTGCGTGACGTATGCCACGGTCAGTGTCACGGAGATTGATCGAGATGATTCACGGCCTGAATGTCGCACAACACGTCAGTGAGTCCGAGTTGATGTCGCGGTGAATAGATCGCACGCGCACTTTGATTTGAGAGTTTGCTTAACAGCACGCTGCAAGCACGCATGTGGCGAAACGTGCGTGCTTGCCTGCGGCGTGCGGTTAAATATTTCTTTGACGACTACGTGTGGTCAGGACCGCTTAGAACGTACCGACAGCTACCGTCGCCGCACCGGCCGTGATCGTGATGGCTGAACCGGCAGAGATGAGTGGCACGAGGTCGCCACGACGACTGTCGAGATTCAGCTTGGCGGTGGCTCGGCGTTCCGAAACACGGACGGTCATCATGCCTACGGAGATGTTATTCAAGGCAACCGAAATCGTTTGGCCTGGCGTCAGCGTCGTGTTTTCCAACTCAATCTCAAACGCGCGGTTGGTTCCCGACGCTTTGTACTCGGCCTTGCCTCGACCGCCGACGGTGGAACGCAACGTCGCGTTTCGTTCCGGACCATCGTCTCGTGATGAGGCTGTGCGAGTGGCTGCCGCGTTCAATGAACTGATTGCGCGAGTTGTCGGTCGGTTTCGCGTTGGAGTCACTGGTTTTAAGGAAGCGCGTTTTGTGGAAGCTCGCTTTGAAGCGGTACGTTCCATTGAGCTGCCTTGCAAATCAGATCTGGATGAACTCGCTCCACGCGAGTCATTGTTGGTCGTTCTGCTGTTGCTGCTCGCCGAGCCGTTGCCGGAGGTTCCTGTTGAACTCGATCTTCTCGACTCGCTTCCGGATGAGCCGCTGCTGGAGGAGCCGTTGTGCTCAGAGCCTTCATTGTGCGAACCGTTGTGTTCTGACTCTTCGTCCCCGTCCGAGTCAAATGCGGACGTGATGTGTGTGAAACCAAAGGTGGCCAAGACGGCTGCGGCGCACATTAGAAACCGACGAAACTGGATCATGATTCTCTCCCGTGTGGTTGACGATGTTTCTCAGAGCCTTGGGCAACGAGCCCGAATGCACTCCAAGCGACTGTCTTGCGAAGCGACATCGCATCGGTCGAACAGCGTTGTTTGGGGCGTCAGAAAAACTATCGGATGCCGAGTCGCACCACGATGTTCCGTCGCGTGAGATAAGCGAAGACTCACCACATCGAGTCAGTCGATGGTTATCGCTTTAACTCAGTATTCGCCGACCACTTCGCTGCCGGCGCGAGTGCCGAGTGCTCGCCAAGTACGTAGCGAGATACTGTTGCTAAGCGCTTTCGTGGAGCCGTCCATCATCAGGGCGTGAACGACACCGTCGTGATAACTGCGTGAGGTGATCGACGCGTAGGTGCGTTGAGTCAGGCTGCTCCCTTCGTAGCGCGAGTTGTAGTCGATGTCGTAGGTGCGACCGTCGGAGTGGAGATACGGTACGCGCGTGTTCGGCGTGAAGACGGTCGTGACGCCGCTGTCGTGAGAGGTTCCTTCGCACCATTCGTTGTGGCCGCCGTTGTCATTGAGGTTGGGGCCAAGCTCGAATTGCGAACCGCCCGCCAAACCAGCGAAGACCGTCGCTGAAGACGGTGGCGTCGGGCCGGGGTCAGCGGAGTTGCGAAAGTAAGATTGGAATGATTTCACTTCGGCGGTGCAAAGTGTCTGCGATAAGCCGTCTCGAATTGCGGCGGTGCTGAGTGCTGAGTTCGGGTAGAAGCAGCCATCACCGCCAGTGTTCGTGACCGGGTCGTAAACGAACCACGTCCCGAAATTGAAACCGTAGTTCACGGTCTCAACAAAACCTTCCCCGGCACCCGCGTCATAGACCGTACCGGAGTTCGGATCGCTGGGGCACTTGTAGGTTTCGATGCGTAATCGCTGCACTCCAGTGGCGAGATTGATCGGGTCGTGCCACTCCAAATCCAAGCGGACCTTCTTGTAGTCGTTGGCTTGTTCGAGATACGGCATCAGCCGGCCATGCACTGACCACGAGCCACGCAGCGAGAAGATGAAACTCGGCGGCAGCAATTTGTTCGTGTCCACATAATTGTGCAGAGCGAGGCCAATCTGTTTCAGATGATTGCGGCATTGAGTGCGCCGAGCGGCTTCACGAGCTGACTGCACCGCCGGCAACAACAACGCAATCAGAATCGCGATGATCGCGATCGAGACCAGCAGTTCAATCAACGTGAAAGCTCGACGGTATGGCATGGTTGAGTTAGTTCATCTTCCGGCTCGTCTGCGCGTGGTTAGATTATGGCTTTCCAGGAAAGGTGACGGTGAACCTCGTGCCGAGGTTCGGTTGGCTGTTGACTTCGATCTGGCCGTGGTGGGATTCGACGATCGACTTGCAGATCGCGAGACCCAGACCGGTGCCGCCGAAGGCTCGATTGCGGGAATGATCGACTCGGTAGAAACGCTTGAAGAGATGCGGCAGGTGTTCGGCCGGGATGCCGATGCCAGTGTCTTCGATGATGAAACGCGCGAGCTTGCCGTTCGCCTCGGCCTTGATCGCGACGTGACCGCCTCGCGGCGTGTACTTGATCGCGTTATCGAGCAGATTGAAAAACAATTGACTGAGCCGGATATCGTCCCCTTCCACGTTCCACGAAGGCAGCGGTGCGACCTCGAAGGTCAGCCATTTTTCCTGGGCGACGGTGCGAAATTTGTCTGCGACATCAGCAAGCAGAGCATCGAGCGGCACTTCGTCGTGAAGATCGATTTCCGTGCCTGCGTCGTGCCGACTGAGTGTCAGCAGTTGATCGACGACCGCCGCGAGCCGAGTGGTCTCTTCGAGGTTGATTTCGATGACGTGACGATACTCTTCGACGGATCGAGCACTCCGCAGCGCCACTTCTGCCTCAGTACGCATGACCGCCAGCGGTGAACGGAGTTCATGTGCGGCGTCCGCTGTGAACTGTCGCATTTCATCCAACGAACGCTGTAGTCGATCGAATGTTCGGTTGAGCGTTGCCGAGAGACGTCCCAATTCGTCGTACGGATTCGGAACATCAACACGCTCGCTCAGCGTTTCGGCGGAGATGCGTTCGGCAGTCGCCGCGATCTTTTCGATGGGCGCGAGCGCTTTGCGTGCGAGTACATAACCCGCTCCGACTGCCGCCACCACCGCTAACGGGCCGAGTGTCAGCACCATCCAGATGTAAGACTGAAACTCTTGATCGAGTGCGACTCGCGACCTGAGTACTTGCAGCAGCATCGGTCGCGACTTCGAATCTCGCATCGCCATTGTTAGCAACCGATGCGGCCCCAAGTTCGGTAACGCCAAGTCTTGCAACACTTGGCCTCGTAGCTCGCCAGGGGTTGCCGGAACTGGAAGTTGGATGTACGTCAAAAACCGGCTGCGAAACAGCGGCCGACCATCCTCGGCCAGCACCTGAAAGTGATAGTCGAAATGTACATAGTAGCGTTTTGCAAGTTGTTGTCCCAAGTCGACGGTATCGGGATAGAAGTTGATTTCTTCGATCAGTTCGCGGATTTCGTCAACGAGTGCTGAGTCTGCTCGGGCGATCAAATGCCGATGCACCATCGCCAGCATCATTGCGCTGAAGGCCACGCCAATCACGGCCAGGACGACCGCATTCCAAATCGTCAGCCGCCAACGAATGGTCCAGTTCTTAGAGATGAGGCCGATCACGGCGCGTCTCCTAACTGGTAGCCTTCGCCACGCACGGTGTGAACGATCGGCTTCCACCCCTCCCGTTCAATACGTTTCCGCAATTGATTCAACTGCACTTCGATGACGTTGGTCCAAGTTGCCGTCGCCGCTTTCCAGACGTCGCGAGCCGGCATCTCTCTCGTGACGATCTCGTCTTTGTGTCGCAGCAAATACTCCAGCAATTCAAACTGCCGCCGCGTCAATTCGAGCTCTTCGCCACCCCGTTTCACCGTGCGAGCCAATAGGTCGAACTCCAAGTTGTCATATCGCAGCACCGTCTCGTTGGCCGTGAAGTTCCGCCTCAAGAGTGCCCGCAATCGAGCCAGTAGTTCCGCAAACGCGAACGGTTTGACGAGGTAGTCATCCGCGCCGCTGTCCAAGCCAATGACGCGATCTTCGAGCGAATCACGAGCGGTCACAATCAGAACCGGCTTCACAAAGCCTTCGTCACGAAGTCGCCGCAGAGTACTCAAACCGCTTCCGTCCGGCAGCATGAGATCAAGGATGACCGCGTCCAACGGTTCTCGCTTGGCAATGAGGTACGCCTCGCTCCCGCCAATCGCAGTGAGGACGGTGTGCCCTTCTTCCTCCAGCCCTTTTTGCAGGCTGAGCAGCAATGAATTCTGGTCTTCAACAACAAGGAGGCGGGCCATTCGGAACTCACAATAGCTAGAGCTGAATTTCCCGCGAAATCTAACTCTCGCGGGAAGCGCTCATGCTGCTTTCCGCTGGAAGATAAGGAAGAACTCATTTTTCCGCGAAGCCAGCGAGCCGGTGCCTCAGACTATAGCCGCGTGATGTCGATTCAGAAGGTCACGGCATACCGAGCACCAAAGACGTCGATGTGCTTGTGACCGATTGGTCGCCAGATTTCATGGTTGAGCATGAATAAGCTATTCGAGGTCACCGCGTAATTGAGTCCGTAGGTGATGCGGTTCACTTCTGTGATGTTCAACGCCGACGGAGCCACGTTGCGATTCATGTGGTCCCAACGCCCTAGCAAACCGAACTTCGATTCGTTGCAACGGCGAGCTTCGAGTTCAAAGTAGTAGCCGCTGACTTTTTCCACGCTCGTCACCGCCGCTCCCGGCGGCGCGGCCGCAGCCACGAGGTAGTCGGTATTGCGTTGAGCGTACTCAAACTGAAACCGCAAGATGTTCTCGTAGCGTGCGGTCGCGTCGAAACCGTAGATCAAGTAGTTTTGACGTCCTGGATAATCGTCACTGACGGGCTTGTCGTTGAAGCGACCGCCGATCACCGAACTGCCGAATCGAACCCAGCGATTGCCGATCGTCGCTCGACCACCGAGCGACGGGCTATTGTTTTGCGTCACAAAGTCACGGCTTGCATCGAAATTGATTCCGTCAGACGCTCCCTTTAAGCCATTCACGATGTAGCCGTTGTAAGTCATCGTGATCGGGTCCATGCCTCCGTCGGAAAGGAGCGTCATCGAGCCATTCAAGCTCGCACCTTCATCTGAGAATGGCATCGGCAACACCGGATCGCCGATGTCCCCTTCGATCACACGTTGTCCCATGTTGAACATCAACGGCTTCGACACCGTGCGATAGACACCAGGATTGACCTGTGCGGAGAACGCTCCGAAAGGGACAACGAAGCGGCCTGCATCAACCGACATCTGCCATTCGCGTGGGCAGGTTCCGGTCAACAGTGTGGCGATGTCGAGCTTCACAGCAGCCTCGACGAGTTCAATGCGGCTGAGGTATCCGGGGTCTTCCGCGACGCCGTGGCAGGCCGTGCAAGCGGTGACTCGCGCCGAAATTACTTGTCCTTTCCACTGTCCACCCAGAAACATCTCTGGAAAGAACTGGTTGTATTGCACGTTCGGTCCACCACCCCCACGCCACACGGGCGAGATCGTGCCAAAGACCGAGAAACCATCATCGTCGTCATCTTCATCCTCTTTGCCCGACCTATCGGGCGAGTTGGCCCCGTCTCCAGCATGATGACTCAGGCTGGCCAAGTACGTTGCGATTGGTTCGACATCGGCGGGAGCAACCTCCGCTCCGTCTTTCTCGGCCATCCGTTTGACACTCGACCGCCAACCGTGCAGCGACTTGTGCTTCTCCAACGATCGAGCCGCATCGTGACACGACGTGCAAGATCGCTCGAAAGCTGCCTGCCCATTTGCCACCAACGCGGGATCAAATCGCGGCTTCTCTGAAGTTTTGTCGCTCGATGCGTCTTTCGTATCACGGACTGCCGGCGCTGTCGGTATTGGAGGTGACTCTTGCGCAAGTAGTCCAGCGGCGACGCACAACCTGGCCACCGCGAGCAAGCTCCACAGTGACACCGCACGAACCAGTGACACAAACTGACTGCGCAACATGACCACGTTGGACCTCCTTGTCCGACAAAGTTGTTGGGAACGAACGGCTGAGTTGGACGACACGCTGGCCGTTTGGTGCCATCGCGTCGAAAAAAAGAAGTGAATGAAGTGGTTGTTGAAGACTGCTCGGTGGGGTGAGCGTCGCGAGGAGAGAACTCTCCGAAGGGACCGGCTGTTTATCGTTTCTACCGAAGAATGACCGAGGGCACTTCCCGCTTTCTAAGCGAGAATTCATGTTGCCTCGACATGGTTCGCATTTACCTGACGTGATGCTCGGTGATTGCCTCTGACATGCCTTACGCTCGGTGCTTGAGAACAATCACAAGCAATGCCGCTGGGGTCATCGCGGGCGACCAGCATCTGGGAAAGGTGCGTCGTGTTGAGCTTGAAGATAATCGAAAACTAATTTGCAAAACCTCCGTATTGACACATTCTTCAAGAGTTGTGCTTCAGGCATTCCAGGATTGACTTTCGATGTCCGTTTGCCGCACGCACAGCGAATCAGAACTCCCTTTGGCGTCGCAATCACAAGAGCCTTTCGGCAATCAGTATCGAAAGAGTCGGCGATCAGTGTATTTGGCCACGTTCGTTCGATGACTGACGATTGAATTACGACTCCTAACTTTCGATGGGCGCTCGAGTTTTCAACAGCATGGATGGCCAAACTGCGGATTTCCTTTCGGTTAAGGGTAGATCATGATTTCATGTGCTCACTCAAAACGGCTGAGTGTTAAAGACGACCATGGCGCGAACCGCCGTGGCGTGATTATCGTCCTGACAGCAATCGTGTTGACGATCATGCTTGGGTTCGTCGCAATGACGACGGATATCGGTTTGATCACTCTGGTACGCACTCGGCTGCAAAGTACCGCCGATGCCTCAGCGTATGCCGCCGCTCTGAACCTGGGCTCTACGACGTCGTCTGCCGATGACATGATCACGCAGGCACGCGAAATCGCACTGCTCAATTTTTACGGCGGCTCCAACCAACCGACTGGCGGCCAAATATTGGCAGACTCCGACGTGACAATTGGCACTTGGGATGCTTCGAATCGCACCTTCACTCCCGGTGGTACGGTCGCCAGTGCGAATGCCGTCAAAGTTGTCTCGCGACAAAGTGCAGCATCCGGTAACGCATTGAAGCTACTTTTCGGGCCTTTGCTTGGGAAGTCAGCAGTCGACATCGCATCAACCGTGATCGTTATGACAAAGGACGCCACGGATGCTGGAAATTGTTTCGAGAAAGGAATTCTTTGTGGCAATAGCCTGCAGGTGAATGCAGATGCCATCTTTGACAACATTTGCTGCTATGGACGTCGCCGAGTGGAATGTGGCTGCAATTGCGATTTTCTGAATACATCAAAACTGGGTTCATTGCCGACATCGGTGATCCAATACAGCGCCGGAGGAGGTCTTCCTGGGGCGATCATTCGTGCAGACAAGCAGCCCACCCTTGCGCAGAACTGCTCACAACTCATCGACAATATTCAAAACGCGGTTGGCCTTCCTTCAAAGATTACGACGGTCAAGATTCTCAGCTCGTGGCCCCTTCGAGTGGGATTCAGCCAAATACGGCTTATGTCGTGAACTCATCAGTCGACATCACGGAAAATACGACTTGCAACTTCAAGAACAACATCATTGCCTGCCGCGGAACAATTCATTTTGGCCAAAAATGCAAAATCAATAATTCCGGTTCGGCCTCTGCCGGAGACTGTAACACTTTGCTGATCGCATCTGGCGATGTGCAAATGGGACAAGATGCAACGGTCAATATGGTGGAGTACGTCGCTGGTCATGACGTGCAACTCAATCAGGCCGCGACGGTGGCGACAATGGGGTACTGCCAAGCCGTCAATGACGTGCAGCTAAATCAAAAAGCGAACATGAAAAATAGCACGCTGAAGTCTGTTTATGGCTCAACGACTGCAAAGAAGACGCTTGCTTTGGTTCAATAAAATCTTGATCCGATTAACCGTGAGACCAACCTGTGAAATCAAGATTTCCCTTCTTTGAACCACAGCCCGCTCGCCGCAAGGTCATCAGTCTTTTTATGAATGCAGCGATAATTGTTGGGGCATTTATCTTTCTGAAGCTTGCTTTTGGCCGAATGGTTGCCGCCAACAGTGACACTCACGATCTGAATGCGCAAGGTCCAATCGCTCTTGTCGACGAAACCGAACGCACGATCGGAGTCGTTGAAAATAACCAAGTGGTGTCCGTGTCCTTTCGAGTTAAGAACGCCGGAGACAGCCGATTGATCTTGCGAGAATGTCTTGCGGAATGCGATTGCCCACCATCAGACGGTGAAACCATCCTCGTGGCTCCGGGCGAAAGATTCGAACTCCCCGTGGTTTTCTCAGCCTTCGCACCAGATCGTGAAACCACCGAATGTTTTGCGCGTCGATTTGAAACAAATGACGCGCGATTACCGCTTCTTGAATTCAAAGTGAAATACTCAATTCGATAACGCCCTCACGATTGAAGAAATCTCGAGAGGCACGACCGTCGCGTGTTAAGAAGAATGACAACACATTCAGTCGCGGTGGCGAACACTGAGATTGAAACAAAAATGGGTTGGCGAAGAATGTCCGTCTTCACCAACCCACGCGATTTTCACGCTCAGTTTGTTTGACACTGCGGAAGCCTCATCGCTTGCTTCACCACATTAGGGGCTGGGCCAGCGATCGAGATCCTCCGTTATGCGAATGATCAATCGTTTTCGTTGTCGGTCCCTTCTTGGTCGATGACATCTTCGTGTTCGCCATTGATGTCGTCATTCCCTTCACCGCCAACGACGTCATCGGTGCCACTTTCGCCATCCAGTTGGTCATCACCGGTGCCGCCAAATAGTGTGTCGTCGCCGAGGCCACCAAGCTCAATGTCGTTGCCATCGCCGCCGGACAGGTCGTCGTTGCCGTCACCGCCGTCGAGCGAATCATCGCCGACGCCACCAATCAAACTGTCATTACCGTCGCCACCAGTGAGGCTGTCGTTCCCGTCGCCGCCATCCAACGTGTCATCGTCGTGAGGAGCCACAACGAATGCGGTTCCAATCCTCAAGGCTGCTCGTGTGGTAGTAGTGCCTCCCTTAATGTTGTCTTTCCCGGCGCCGCCATCGAGATGGTCGTTTCCATCGCCACCATCTTCGACATCGTTTCCATCGCCACCGTTGAGTGAGTCATCGCCGTTGCCGCCGTCGAGCGAATCATCGCCACCGCCGCCATTTTCAATATCATTGCCATCGCCTCCGCTCAGCGTGTCGTTGCCATCGCCACCTGAGAGGTCATCGTTGCCAGCTCCGCCATCAACGCTGTCGGCTCCCGCATCACCGTTAATCAGATCGTTGCCAGCTCCGGCCACGATCTTGTCATTGCCGATTCCACCCAAGATCGAGTCATTGCCGTTACCGCCCGTTTCGCTGTCGTCACCAGCACCCCCAGTCAGAGAATCATCTCCGTCGCCGCCATCCAGGCTGTCGTTTCCGTCACCGCCATCGAGCGAGTCATTGGATGCGTCAAGCCCGCCCTTGAGGTTGTCGTTGCCGCTGCCGCCAATCACGGTGTCAGCTCCAGCCCCTCCATCTTCGACGTCATTGCCATCGCTCCCATTGAGGTTGTCAGCTCCAGCCCCCCCTGACAGCGAATCGTTGTCGGCACCGCCGTTTTCAATGTCGTTGCCGTCGTTTCCATTGAGCGTATCGTTGCCTGCGTTGCCCGATAATTGATCATCTCCGTTGCCGCCGCTGAGAGCATCGTTCCCCGCGTTGCCGAAGAGCTGATCGTTTCCGTCGCCCCCGTTGAGCGTATCGTTTCCGACTCCGCCGATGATGTTGTCGTTCAAGCGGCTGCCGGTGATGTTGTCGTTCCCCGCGCCACCGTCGATCTTAGTTGAGGTCAACGAAGTGAAAGCCGAATTCACTCCGCTCAGATCGATCTTGTTGTTCCCGGTTCCACCACTGATAGTCAATGACGTGACTGAGTTCGCGGCGACGCTGGCTCCGCCGGTCGTGAGATGCAGCGTGCTGCCGTTGACCGTCACTTTGCCAGCGTCAGCGCCACTCGCTTGCACACCAACCGTGATCGAATCCGATCCGTTGCTGGTGATGGTCAACGCTCCGTTGCTGAAGACCGAACTGATGCTCAACAGGCATCGCGTTTCAAATCGCTCAACATGTGCCGGTGCGGCGAACGCCGCTCCGTTTCGTCGGCGAGCGGTCTTGGCTTTCGAGGTCCACTGCTTCCAAAAATTGGTTTTGAACATGATCGCACCCTTTCGTGGCGTTGTGACGCCGGTCTGCATTGCAGAAACTCACACACCATCAATCCGTGGCCGACGTCGAACACTCGCGTCGCAGTACCACGTTGATACTTCCGAAACATACTCGGCAAGACGCGGTTTCTTGCAGACGGTGTCGCTGTGTCTAAGCATTTACTCATCAACGGTCCTGTCGATGCGGAGTAAGCCCATCCCACAACGATGAATCGCTGCGGATCACCCCGACAGGACGTCAGGATATCACTGGTGAATGCGCCGATCGGTGCGGATCGCGCAAGAAGAAACCTCGGCCAGAGATCGCGATGCAGACCACATCACGGAATCACTGCCCGAGGCGTCGAAGTTCCATTGAGGATGACGTGGTCACGCTCGCCATTGCCTGTTGAAAAAGTCCGCCACCTTGCTTGTCAAGGTGGTTCCCTCGCTTCTGTACTACCGAATTCTCCGAGCTTTTTGAGTAGTGCAGAAGCGCGGGAACCACTGGGACAAGCCCAAGTGGCGAGAAATTCAACAAGCTCTTGGCGAGCGTGGCTACCAGCGGTTCACACGACGATTTCCGCAAACGTGCCGCTGACCAGTCCTTCAATCGCGACGGTCGCGCCATTGGCGATGTCCGGGAAGTTGTTGGGCAACAGGAGTTCGCCGTGGTCAAATCGCGGGTCGGTCGAGAGCTTCAACTTACCCTCGCCTTCGGCGTCCACCTGAATGATCCCGACGTTCACACCAGCCACGAGCACGTTGTAGGTTCCAGTCACGGCGTCTTGGACTTCGATCTCGAATTGTTTTTCAACATTGCTGTCGATTTTCACCGAGTAACTCGCGGTCCCGAGGGTGCTGGTCACGCCAGCCAGAGAGGCCGCGAACTCACCCTCTGTTTCCCCTTCACCGCCGACAACGCCGAAGGTCGCCGCTCCGAACGTCCCTTGCATCAAGCCTTGCACCAGGATCGTGCTCCCCGCAGCGACATTCGGGAAACCAGCAGGCAAGCGGACATCATCCACGTTCGGATTCGATTTCAGTTTTAACTTGCCACGACCGCTGACATCCACGACCAATTGGCCGACGTTGACGCCATCGACGAGCACGTTGTAGTTCCCGGCTGCCGCGCCCTCGACTTCGACTTCAAACTCCGTCTCGATCTCGTCGCCCAACGACACGCCGTAGTTGGCCGCTCCCGTAACGCCAGTCACGCCGGTCACTGGTGTCAGCGCCGCGGCGAAGCTCAGAGCGTCCTCCAGCACGTTATCGTCGCCGCCATGATCATCGCCGGTGTCGTCGTCATCGGTTTGATAGATATCTCGGCCACTACCGCCGTTGACCTTGTCGGCACCAATACCGCCCCGGACATGATCGTCACCCAGACCGCCGTCGATGTCGTCGTTGTCATCGCCACCATCGACGTCATCGTCGCCGGTATCGCCACGCAGGCGGTCGTTTCCACGTCCGCCATGCACGATGTCGTTGTCCGTGCCGCCGTTGACCGAGTCGTTGCCGTCGTCGCCGCTCACGTCATCATTTCCAGCGTCACCGTTCATCGAATCATCGCCGAGATCGCCGAACAAATCGTCGTTTCCATTGCCGCCGCTGACCGTATCGTTGTCATCGCCGCCACGCAGCGAATCATCGCCGTCATCTCCACTGAGAATGTCGCGGCCCCCTTGTCCGTCGAGCGAATCGAGACCGACACCACCGAGCATGCGGTCGTTGCCCGCGCCTCCCAGCAGCGAGTCATTGCCAATCCCGCCGTTGATTGAGTCCACTCCATCATCGCCATTGACGTCATCGTCGCCGGCATCGCCGTTGATCGAATCGTCACCAACTCCGCCGCTGAGATCATCGTCGCCGTTGCCGCCACTGAGCGTGTCCTTATCGTCACCGCCATTGACGATGTCGTTGCCGTCGTCGCCGGTCTCGTTGTCGCGGCCCGATCCGCCATCCAGCGAATCGTCACCGGTTCCACCGGTCAAGATGTCATCGTTCGTGCCGCCGCCAAGCGTGTCATTGCCGATTTCACCCTTCAGACGATCGTTGCCGCCATCACCATTGAGATTATCGTTACCAGTGCCGCCGCTCAGGCTGTCGTTGCCGAGTCCACCACTCTCGTGATCGTCGTCAGCGCCGCCGTTGAGCGTGTCTGCCCCATCTTCGCCAAAGAGATCATCGGCCCCCGCATCGCCGTTGAGCAGATCGTTATCACCACCCCCCAAGAGGTCATCGTTCCCCGCGCCGCCGCTGAGCGTGTCCCGGTCGCCGCCGCCGCTCAGAGAGTCATCGCCGTCATCGCCAACCAAGCTGTCACGACCGAGACCGCCAGCTTCCGTGTCGTTCCCCGCTCCACCGCTGAGTATGTCGGCATCGGTGCCGCCATCGAGATCGTCCGCTCCGTCGTCCCCTTGCAGCCGATCGTTCCCGGCATCGCCGTTGAGATCATCGCTGCCGCCGCCGCCAACGAGCTTGTCGTTGCCCCCGCCGCCGCTGAGTAAATCAGCGTCATCGCCGCCATTCAGCGAGTCGTCCTGATTGCCACCCGACAGTTCATCCAAGCCCGCTCCGCCACTGACCGTATCTTTTCCATCATCCCCGAAGAGATCGTCGTCGCCGCTGTCGCCAGTGAGCACGTCATTACCAGTGCCGCCACGTGCGGTGTCATTGCCGCCATTCCCCACGATGCTGTCGTTGCCAGTGCCTCCCAGGAGACTTTCCGCTAAGTCACTACCCAGGATCGTGTCGTTTCCATTGCCGCCATTGACCGTGATACCGGCCAGATGCGTGAACCCGGTCGCATTCGACACGCCGGTCAGGTCGATGCGATTCGCTCCCGTGCCGCCAGTGACTGCCAGCGTCGTGACATCCGCCGCCGCCGTTGTGGTCGCCGTTCCGTTGATCGTCACGACCTTGGTCACGTTGTCCGCTGCCAATGTCGATCCCACCGCAATCGCATCCGCGCCGGATCCAGTCACCGCTAGCGTTCCGCTGGTGAACGTGTTCGTCACGCTGAGCAATGTTCGCGTCTCACAAGCTTCGATCCGAACGGCTGCCTCGCGCACTCGACGGCGAGATTTTCGAGATTGAAGAGCAAACAATTTCGCAAACAACGGCTTCAGTAACATGGCATACTCCGGATCATGAATGACTGGTCTCTGGAGGATTCGCGGAACGAACCGCGAGTCTCCATCGGCAAAAACAATTGGTCTCGCGAAGTTCCTGCACACAGCGGAAACCATTCGCAGCAACAACCAAGGGGATGCGAGGAAAGCAGGATCTAAAGGCAAGCGGAAAACGTATGGGGCTCGCCAACCGGCCGGTATCAGGACAATGAGCCATTTTGAAAGTCGTTTGTCGGTGAACTCCTGACGCTTACGCCGTGTTTGTCGTCACGTTGAGTTCGAGTTGCCGCCGGGCCTCTTTGTTGACGCGATCGTTGCGACAGGCCAATTTGTGAATTTGGGTGGCACGACCCTGACCAACGGTACGGGCGTGAGAATCGCGATCAACTCTGAAAAACACGCCCGTCCCGTTGGCCAGGGTCGTGCTATCCAGGCCTACAAACTCAACTCAAAACAACTTCCAGCTAGTGCCACGACCAAG
>JAPLNX010000542.1 GCA_026400935.1 Planctomycetia bacterium
CGAGGCCGACTGCGGAGCGTGCTCCGCAAACGCCAAGGTCGCTGCGGTCGAGGCCGAGGGCTAGATCATCACCGCTGGCCGAACAAATTCTTTGTCAAGCAAGGGCTGTTCAACCTGACCACCGCCCATGCACTGGCCGTACAATCCTCTCGCAGGTAAGACCATCAACCGGAGAGCCGTATGCGGGAAACCCGCCCGTCCGGTTCGGAGGGAGGGGCGACCGAAATCAATCGGTCGTTCCTACCCCTATCGTAGAGCGAAGCCACGCGAACTCGGAATCACCGCACAAACTTTTCGGATAGCCTCTGAGTCATTTTTACGAACCGGGAGGCGTCAACCCCGAGGTGTATTCACCGCAAAGCCAGGAAGCTGACGCACCCCGTTCGCCTGCTTCGCGACGAATCAGGCGACGAACGAGTCGCACAATTTTTTACGCGGCCCTGCTGACGAAGACTCCTTCGCCCAACAGTCGGGATCGGAATCCGACCGCTTGTTGTTCGACGAGTCGAACAATTCCCTCGCTGACGAGTGGCATTGAGCAATCGTATTCTTTGCGGAAGAGACGAGTCTGCAAAGAGGTTTCACCTCGACCGAATCCAAGCGGTCGTGCGGCAAGTTCACTTACCGTCCGTGACTGGGGGGGACTGAGTTCAAAAGCAGTCGCCAGTTGCGTTGCGAACTGATGCGGGCTGACTCGGTCAGCACCGGCAATGTGGTAAGTACCAATGAGCTCGTCTTCCAATGCCGCTTCGAGGCAATCGGCCAAATCTGTAGCGAGAATTGGTGTCGCGTGGCTAATCGGATCAATGTCAGCGGAGTCATTGTGCTCCAATGAAGTCAACATTCCTTCGAGCCAGCCACCATTCAACCCCATTGGGCTCCAGCCAAAAGCATTCGTGCGCACAATGAGCGACTTCGGACAGGTTTCACTGATCGACTCTTCGATTTCGCGGATCGCATCTGCATTCTTGCTGGCGCACAGCGACTTGGAGTTCTCTTCGTGAAACATCCACGGCCCGCTGAAGACCGCATCGGAGGAGATGAGCGTGAAGTGCTTTCCCGATTCTGCCGCTCCATTCGCCCAAGTGTTCGCCGCTGGATCGTCGATTGTCTTCGCTGTCGGCTCCCACGAAGAGCGTGACGCGATTCCGCAATAGACCACATGCGTTGCTTGAGTCTGGTTGAGCCACTTCCGAACGACGTCTGCGGATGCTCGTCCGCACGTTCCCATTTCACAGCCGGAGATATTTATTTCTGGTCCCGTCGAAAGCCCGATGACCCTCGCTCGATCAGACCATGAAGCTGCCAAGTTTGCTCCAACAACCGTCTCCACACCAACGATCAACAATGTCTTCACGCTGAGCCTCCCTGCTTGATGCGTGCTATAAAATCTGCCACCGCACGAGCCTTTCGCGCGGCCTCTCATCGAACGGCACGATTTATAGTCACGTCCTCAAAATTCAGACAACCGCAGTTTGTGCCGCATAGATCAAGTGTTGTCCGAATCTCCAATCGCAGCAGAACCGAAAACATGACACCGTCATCGTGAAGTTGGTCAGACTTCTCGGCCTGATTCGAAGGTACCCAACAACTTCAATCGAGCTTCGTGTCACCCGTGAGAGGCAGAACTACGTAAAAGCATCATCGGGAAATACAAGAAGCTCGGCTTTATGAAAAGGCCGAGCTTCTGAAGTGAGTTAACGGAAACATTCGCAGTTGCTTTACGTGTTCTTTTTCTCTTTGCCCTTCTTTCTCTTCTCACCAGGTTTCGGTGGAAGTTTGGTCTTTTGCTCGTCGGTCAAAATCGGTTCGACCTTTGCGCGAATCTGTTGACGCATCTCAGTAATCATTTTCTCGACTTCGTCAATTTGCTTTTGTTGCTCTTCAGTCGCTTTTGTCGCGTCCTTGATAGCTAGTTGCAGCTCTTTTCTCTTTTTGCCGCTCGTGCGAGCTTCTTTGGTGACTTCAGAACGGGCTTTTTTCTGATCTTCAGTCAGCACCTTGTCGAGCTTTTCGCGAAGTTCTTTCATCTTAGGAGCAAACTCTTTTTCGAGTTCTGCGATCTTTGGCGTTTGCTCATCAGATAGTTCAATCTCTTTGGGCAATTGCACAGCAGGCTGCTCTTTTCGGGCAGTTCCAGCTTTCGGCTTCTTAGGCTTAGCGTCATCGGCCATCGTCGGAGAAAGCAACATGGCAGAAATACTCAACGCCAACACACAGTTCCACAGCTTCAACATGGGATTGCCTCCTGAGCACAGAACGGAAAAACGCATTTCGTCGCAGATACAATCTTGAGTCGCGCGAAACTCACGCCCTCTCAGCGACGATGTGTGCAACAACTGATGCACTGACGCCTTCAAATATTCTCTGCGAAATCACCACCGATCCAAATCTCGCAGATCACACCGCCCTACTTCACTTACCCGACGAGCAGAGTTCAACGACATGACCATCTGGGTCATTCAGAAAAACTTGCACAAAACCATCAGGTCGTGATTTCGGTGGTGACACGATCTTCATGCCGAGTTCTTGAGCGCGTGCGAACGTCGCTTCAGCGTCATCAACCACAAACGCAAAATGCTGCGAACGCGAGGTCCGAAACTTCTCCGGCAAAGGATTACCCGCTGGAGGAGTACCGACGTGTTCTTGAATCAAATGAATCTGCGTCGCGCCCGCTTGAAACCACGAACCTGGAAACGTGAATGAGGGACGGGGCACCTCCGTCATACCGAGTCCGTCAACATAAAATTGCCGCGAACACTCGATGTCCTTCACGACGATGGTTACATGATCGAGCGACTTCACATGAATCGGTGCAGCCATCGGATGGTCCTGTGGAAAATTCAACGAGCAGACAAGAACTCTGTGACCGGAAATATCGGGACAATGAGCGGCAAGTCTGCTGGATCAAAACTGGCGTAGGAAACGTACGTCGTTCTCAGTAAAGCGACGAATGTCGGTGATTCCGTAACGCTGCATTGCGAAGCGTTCGATGCCGAATCCAAATGCAAAGCCCGTCACTTCGTCTGGATCGTAACCGACCGCCCGTAGCACGTTCGGATCTATCATCCCCGCCCCGCCAATTTCCATCCAGCCTTGTCCCCAGCTCATATCCACTTCCACCGACGGCTCAGTGAATGGAAAGAATGAAGGTCGAAAGCGAATCGTCACGTCACGTCCAAGATATGCGGTCGCAAACAGCCGCAACGTCGTCTTGAGTTGAGCCATTGTTACGTTCGAATCGACCATTAGTCCTTCCATTTGATGGAACATGCACGAATGCGTCGCGTCAATAGTGTCGGGGCGATAAACACGTCCCAGTGAAACGATTCGGATCGGCGGCTTCGTTTTTTCCATAACGCGGATTTGCACAGTCGATGTTTGGCTGCGAAGCAACACTGGGCCCCCAGCAGTCGCTGATGCCGTCGCCAGATAAAAATTTTCCAGCGAATCTCGAGCAGGATGGTCGAGTGGAATGTTCAATGCTTCAAAATTGTGATGTTCGTCTTCGAGTTCAGGTCCATTCGCGACGGTAAACCCCATCCGCCCGATAATGTTCTTGAATTCGTCCATCGTTTGCGTCAGCGGGTGCCGACGTCCGAGGCGACCTGGCTCCCCTGGCAGACTGATATCGACGCTTGTGAGCGAGGCTCTTGGCTTCGCGAGTTCTTGCTGCCTTGCCTCAATCGCGGCAGTGACTCGTTGCCTCACCTCATTGAACTTTGCCCCAAACACAGGTCGCTCTGCCGGCGTTGCTTTACCGAGCATGTCCTGCAACTCTTTGATCCGACCGCTCTTCTTGCCGAGGAATTCAACTCGCGCGGCCTCGACGGCTGCGGCGTCTTTGGCACCAGTGAGCGTTGCTAAGGCTGCGGCTTCGAACTGATCGAACTGTTGAAGCGGTTCCATACGCCTATCCTCGATCGCGAGTTTTTGACAATCGCACGACCCGCCTGTGAAAGAGCGGTTGATTTTCGGTCAATTTCACTACTTCTTTACGCCTCGCACTAGCACTGGGGCCACTTGATCGTTCCAAGGTAAAAGCAGAAGGGCGAAACTCACGTTGAGCCACTATATGCTCAGCGCAGGTTTCGCCCCGATGACCCCGCAACACCATAACAATGGCCCAATGCGGTACTTGTTTCTGCTAAACAGCGGCCGCGAGCGATCCCTTAACGGTAGCGACAATCTCGTCGAAGATCTGCGGTTCACGAATCGCCAATTCGCTCAATGTGCGACGATTCAATTCAATGTTCGCCAACTTCAAGCCATGAATGAATCGCGAATACGACACGCCACGCATGGTGACTGCCGCATTTAAGCGAGTGATCCACAAGGCTCGCAGATCTCGCTTCTTCAAGCGACGATCGTTGTAGGCGTAAACGCGCCCCTTAACAACGTGCTCAATGACTGTTCGCCAAAGACGACTACGACCACCAACGCGGCCTTCAGCCTCTTTGAAAATACGTTTCTTTTTGCGATGGCGGATAGAACCCGACTTAATACGCATGACTGACTTTCTTCACCTTCGTGAGTCGAGCAGTTTGGCCCGACGGAGCAACGCGGGGCACCGCCCGCAGCACTAAATTTCAATTACAAAATCGGACGCAACGCCTCAAGGACGGTCTTCGCCTGGTAATTATCCAAAACACCGTCCTGACGAAGGTTACGTTTGCGCTTGCCAGACTTGCCGCTCAGCAAGTGGCCGCGAAACGCCTTCCGATGCTTCGCCTTACCTGAGGCGGTCACCGTAAAGCGTTTCTTAATTCCTTTGTGTGTCTTCTGCTTAGGCATAATGGTCTCGTATGGCGAGGGCCACAAATTCTGAATTTCAACGCCGCCGCCGTGGTGGGGTGGCCGAAAGAGCGGGGCACTATAGAGACCGACTCCAAACGTTTCCACTGATCTCGATCACTTCGCGAGCCGGTTTTTCAAACCAAGTCGAAAAATTGGACAGCTGCGGCGGAAACAGCAGGATGCTCAGACTTTTGGAGCAAGCACGACGGACATTTGCTTGGCCCCGTCCATTTTGCAGGCCTGTTCAACCTTCGCAATGTCCTCCAGACCGGCAACAAACTGAGCCAACACATCTCGGCCCCGGTCATGGTGAGCATTTTCACGGCCACGAAAGACAACATTGACTTTTACTTTGTCCTTATGCTCCAAGAACGACCGAGCCTGCTTGATCTTGAAGTCAATGTCGTGAGTTCCAGTTTTGGGACGGAGGCGAACTTCCTTGAGCACGGTTTGGTGCGTCTTGGTGTTGGCCGCGTGTTTCTTTTTCTGCTCATACTTGAATTTGCCAAAATCCATGATGCGGCAGACAGGGGGCCGCTCATTGGGACTGACTTCGACCAAATCCAAGCCCGCTTCGAGCGACAGCCGGAGAGCGTCCGATGTCGGGATCACTCCAACCATGTGACCATTTTGATCGACGACCCGCACAGGGGTAATGCGAATCTGTTCGTTGATCCTCTGCGACTTTTCGATTGCGGTGTTCCTCGGCAGTTGGGGCGTCGATGCCGCTCAAGCGAACCAACCGCTCGGCGAGCCAACGTGTCGCAACCTTGTAGTTGCGGTCGTCTGCCCCGTCAAGAAACGCCGTTGATTGCTGTTTTCTTCGCCGCCGCAGATGCCTGGATACGAATTGCTTTGTGCCCGTCCTGACATCCCGAGTCAGCACGCAACCAAACAGATTCACCAAGGCGTACATCCAGCGGCTCATCAGGCGCGACGTCTGTCAGCAGAACATCGCCAACAGACAACGATTGAATCTCCTCCACAGCCAGCATCATCCGTGTGAGTTGAGCCACAACCGGGGTTTGCTTTGAATTCGGAATCACTCTTGATTGGAACGCCACGCTCGAAGACACGTCGAGTCCCTTACCCTGCTTTTGCGACAAGTCATCGGAACGCGTACATGCAAAAGCGGCAGCCATATCGCGTGGAATCAACAGGTCAAGCCAACCCCCTCCTTGAACAAATCGAAGCTCAAACGACAACCGCAGCAATGAGCCATCGGGGAACCACGCTTCCTCGAAGGAGTTCGTTTGCGTCGGAAGCTCGCGCAACTCAAATGATGCGTCCGTTGCTCCAACGGCAGCGGCTTCAACCAAACATTGCCGAGCCACGTCAATCAGACGAGCGGCGAGACGGTGATCAATCTCGGTCAGTGGTCGTCGTTCGATTGACTCATCAAAACTTGGCCCTGGTCGGCCACCAAGAAGCCGATCGACAAACGTTGTGACCAGCGTTGGTGAGAGGACGACTGACAATGGTTCGGCCGAACGATCACTCTGCCAGAACCCTACAACCGACCGAGCATCGTGATTTGCGATCACAAATTCTGCTGTCTGTGACTTACATCCATTTGGCTGAACCCGGGAAGCAGCTTTCACCAACGGACGCAATCGTGATGAAAGGACTCGAGCGAACTCATCCGCAAAGCGAACCCATTCTGCGAAGTCGTCCGCTGACACATGAGCAACTGGACTTTGGCGAACCTGCGAAATTTCGATCGGTCCAAGCAACGAAGCCAATTCTGACGGACTGAGATTTGCCATCCTTGGCGTCTCCATGTTTGCGGTTACGAGTCTTTTCGTCTTCGTTTCACCGACGTAACAAAAGGCCAATACAACGGTTTCGGTGAAAAAATTCGATATCAACTACGAACGAACTTGACCTTGTCCGTGAACAACCCATTTGTAACTCGTCAATTCGCGTAAGCCACACGGACCACGCGCGTGGAATTTGTCAGTACTGATGCCGATCTCCGCGCCTAATCCATATTCGCCACCGTCGTTGAATCGCGTGCTGCAGTTCACGTGAGTCGCCGCAGAATCGACTTCGCGACAAAAGCGTTCTGACGCCGCGAGATCGCTCGTAACAATCGCGTCGGTGTGATGCGAGCCGTATTCGTTGATGTGTCGAATCGCGTCATCCAGCGAATCCACCACTTTGACCGACATCTTTAAATCGAGATACTCCGTACGAAAATCTTCATCGGTCGCGAGCGTTCCGTGAGAGAGATGTGGTAGCGATCGTGAGCAACAACGTAGTTCTACGCCATGCAAAGCCAACTCGGGCCCAATGCGTGGCAGAAACGTCGCGGCAACCGCTTGATGCACCAGCAAACATTCCGCTGCGTTGCAGACACCGGGTCGCTGACACTTGCTGTTAATCAGGATTTTTTCGGCCATCGACAGGTTCGAGACACGATCCACATAGACGTGACAAATCCCATCGAAGTGTTTCATAACCGGCATCGTCGCTTCGGCAGCGACTCGCTCAATCAATGACTTGCCGCCGCGAGGAATCGTCACGTCGATCAATTGATTCAGCTTGAGAAAATATCCAACCGCATCACGATCAGTCGTATTGACCAATTGCACCGCATCCGCAGGAAGCCCGATTTCCGACAGAGATGTCGCGAGAATTTTGTGCAATGCCGTGTTGCTATGAAAGGCCTCTTTGCCGCCGCGGAGGATCACGGCGTTGCCACTTTTGACACACAGAGCCGCCGCATCAACAGTCACGTTCGGTCTTGACTCATAAATAAAAAAAACAACACCCAACGGCACGCGGACACGAGTCACTAATATCCCATTCGGCCTCACGTTGCTGTCAATGATCTCACCGACTGGATCGGGAAGTCGCACAACATCCAGCAACGCCTCAGCAATCGCATCGAGTCGAGCCTTATTCAACCGCAGCCGGTCAACCGCAGCCACCGACAGCCCGAATTCCGGAGCATTGTCGATGTCTAATTGATTGGCGGCAATCAAATCTGCGGAGCCACTACGTAATAACTCCGCCGAACGTTTCAGCCATGCATTCTTTTGCTGCCCGTTCGCACGGACCAATTCTCGAGAGGCCACGCGTGCTCGCTTTGCCGTCTCGATCGTGTATTGCTGTAAATCAGACATGATCTCTTCAAGGTCTCTTCAGTTTTGCGGCAGTCGTAAATTTTGTACGGCCGCGCATGGCACAATCCCCACCGAGACAAGCTCAGCAAGGTGCATTTGATTGCGGGATGATTTTTGAGCGAGAGTGACGGCGTTCCTATCACGTGTCAACGCATGCCAGACGCGCTCGGTGCATTGTTATTCGCTGTTGGTGGCGGACCTGCAATTGTGTGAGTCGTGAGGAATTTTGCGACCGATGTTGCGTAGAGTTCGTGTCCTGCCGCAGACAACCGAGCAGAATTATTGAAGAACAGTCGATCGGGGTTCGCCTGCCGACGAAACTCATCCGACACATCACAAAGCGTCAGCCCGCGAGCCTTCGCCGCTTCAGCCAACAATTGGAACGGGAGCGTGCTGCGATAAAACTCATCAGTTGGGACTCCGGCCTCTTCGCGAACCCCCTCACCTGAACTCGCTGTCGCCGAGACTTGCCACGGAGTCGGACAAGTCATGATCAGCAAGCGACTCGACCCCGCTGCCGCCACGCGACTCAAGTCACCTAAAGAAGCCAACGTTTGTTGAATATGCGGAGCCCAGCTATCTGGCGGTTTGTCGGCCAACCACGCATATTTTCCGAGCGAGTGATCAATGTCATCGGTCGGTTCGTCCGGACGCTTCTCGCGCCAGAACTTTGCGAGCTGTCGCTGTCCCCACTTCGCTAACAAGAAATGATCGCCCAATTTCTGACCGACTCCTGACGGCGGTTTTTCCAACAACGGATGCGGACAAGCGAGTGGTTCGTCACCGTGGCCGAGCGTCGCAAATCGTCGATATGCGTAATCTTCGGCGACGTCAGACATATCGAAGTGACAAATCACGAGGTCCGGATTCAAACTGAGCAGTTCGTGTTTCAACCGCAACGCCGCGATCATCGGACAATCTCCGGGGACTGCCGCGTTGATGACCTCTACTTGACGTCGGTAAACCGCTTGCAACAGCTTTTCAAGCCGTGCGGTGAAGGTCTCTTGATCGGCGACGTCCAAACCGAAGATTGTTTCATCACCCAGCACCAGCACGCGCAGCACGCCATCCGGCTTCGGAATTGCCGGCTCGGCACCTCGCAAACCGAAGCTGTTGGTCTGCGTTTCGAAGGACTCGCCGGTATCCGGATTCGTCCCTGTAATCGACCGAACCGGTTTGACTTGATGGTGCGTGAACCACGACGGAACAATCAGCTCATCGCGCGGATCAGCCGACAACAATGGGCGACCGGCTCGAAATTCCTGCCAGCGCAACCACACTTCGGCCACGCACGGCAGCAATCCAAGTAACAGCACCGCGAACAAGAGCGGCATTATGAAGCGAGCAAGTCGCCGAATCATCCCTGATTCCTGGCACCACTTTCCCCAGTCAAGAAACGGAAAGCGAACACCGGGATGCTATGTCTGTTCGGGAAAACGCCACAAGATGAGTTACAACACTCAAACATCTCGGATTGCGGTGCCTACGTAACCCAAAGCGTGAGCGAGGGCAAACACCTCGTGACGCAATGATTCAGCATTTTTATAGTATGTGCTGCCGAACAAGCGAGCCGCTCGTTCTACATGAAATAGAAAGCCGATCGTCACACCATGCGGCGTCTGTTTTACGGTAACTTTGACTTCGAACACGAACTGGCCAATCCCAACAGTTGGCAACGTTCTCCTGCCATTCAACGCATGTTGGCCGAACGAGCCTCAGTCTGGATCGGTCTTGCGAACGACGGCGATTTGATTTGGACACCGGAAGCAATTCCAGATTCGTTTTGGGAAGAACTCGCCAATGTTGGATTGCCTCGGATCCAGGGTGTTGCTGAACTCAAGACGTTTTCCGATGACAACATCGAACTCGTCCCCTGGGGCTGTTCACGGCGAACTCTTGAGCTGAGCCGGCGACCATATCTTCAAAATGAGGCAGCTGCCCTCGTTGGTAACTCGCGAAAATGGTCGTTTGCGCTGGAGCAAGAGCTTGGTGTTGCCCTACCCGGTGCGGCTCGCATTGAACGGCTCGAAGATTTTTTGTCGACTGTAGAAACATCCGCGAATCTCTGCGGAGATCGCCTTGTAGAACACCGTTGGGTGATTAAGTCCAATTACGGCATGGCCGCTCGCGAACGGATTCTCGGGCTCGGCCCGATGTTGTCAGTCTCACATCAACAGTGGATTCATCGCCACATCGCGGCCGATGACGCAGTCTTCTTCGAGCCGTGGATTCCGATCCTCGAAGAAGTCGGCCTGCAATTCTCGATACCGCCACGGACTATGGGGGCACCCCGATTGGAAGGCATCACGCCACTACTCTCGGCCCCTCAGGGAGGATATCGAGGTAGCCGTTTTTCGCTCGACGAAGCCATCCCGAAAACGTGGCAATCCTCGGTTGAGCTCGCTCTTCAAGCCGCCAAACGACTGCAACACCTCGGATATGTCGGACCACTCGGAATTGATGCCGCTCAACACGAACTGCCAACCGGTGATGTCGTGCATCGCCCACTACAAGACATCAACGTCCGATTCACGATGGGCCGCCTAGCACTCGGTTTCAAACAATTGCTCCGCAAAGCCGAATTCGGAGTCTGGCAACACATCACGATCAACGAAAAAACAATCCCGAGGCCATCGCCCGAGCCACCGACTCGAACCATCAAAACAAGCCCCAAAATTGTTGGGACAATGACCGCGAATCATCTCTCCGAAATTTTGATTTACTCAGACAATCTCGACGGTGGATGAGTGTTTGCGACTAATCCAAAGTCAAAGGCGCAATCGATAACGTGACGCTTACTGTCTGTGGACTTACTTTGTCCCTCATCGCTCCGAGAGTTCGACGAATGCGTCTGCTTCACGCGCAAACTGTAGAAACACCGACTCGGCTCGCGATTATAGACAGTCGATTCACGTCACTGTGTTGGAGGCAACCACCCAAGTCCGGAGCATTCGAGACAGAGTAGATGAGGTCAAGGTGGCTTCAACCAACCCGTCGATTTGCAAACACAGCAATCGGGCGCCATTGAGGGACGACGAGGCAACCATTCAGCAAGCTCTCGCACTCGTGATGCAGCAATCGCGATGGAACAGATCTTTCGCGGGCCATCGGGAACTCGTTCAACAACTTCTTCCAAATCCGCCCCACACGTCCACGACCAAACTTCACCCGCATCATCCAGATAGTCACTTCCACCCGGCCCACCGCACAGAAGGTATCCAAGAAACTCGCTGTCATTTCCAGAATGCTTTAAGCGAGCTTCAACAACGAACCGCTGCACGGTCACACGTAGGTCGTCAGGCATTGGACCAAGAAGCAGCATGGCATCACCTCGTCGAAATGTATTTGCCAGCGGCCAATCAAGCTTCGTCAGTTTTTCCCAAATAACTCATCAAAACAAACAGCCCTCGCACGAGTTACCTCGTCGAGGGCTGTTTTAATCAGTGCGGTCTATCTCAGTTGAAGACGGCCTAGCCGTCTTGGCTTAGTAAATGTCTTCGTCGTGTCCGTGGCCTCCGGACTTCTTGTCGTCCTTCGGCTTCTCGGCGATCAAAGCATCGCTGGTGAGCAACAACGTTGAGACCGAGGCGGCGTTCTGCAATGCGGAACGAGTCACCTTGGTTGGGTCGATGATGCCACTCTTGACGAGGTCTTCGAACTTGCCGGTCTGGGCGTTGTAGCCCTTGTTGCCGTCGAGTTCGAGAACCTTCTCGCAGATCACTCCGCCGTCCACGCCAGCGTTGTCGGCGATTTGCGTCGCCGGAGCGCGGCAGGCTCGCAGGATGATGTTGTAGCCAACTTCTTCGTCTTGCTTGAGTCCCTTCGCTTTGACGCTGCCAGAAGCTCGCAGCAACGCCACGCCGCCGCCGGGCAAAATTCCCTCTTCGACGGCAGCACGAGTTGCATGCAGAGCGTCTTCGACGCGGGCCTTCTTCTCTTTCATTTCAGATTCGGTCGCGGCACCGACGTTAATCTGAGCCACACCGCCTGACAACTTAGCGACTCGCTCTTCGAGCTTCTCTTTGTCGTAGTCGCTGGTGCTGCTTTCCAGTTCGCGGCGAATCTGGTCGATACGAGCTTTGATGTCGCCGGTCTTGCCGTAGCCTTCGATGACCGTCGTGTTGTCTTTGTCGATGATGACCTTCTTCGCACGGCCCAAATCGCTGAGTTGGACGTTTTCCAACTTGATTCCCAGATCTTCGAAGATCGCCGTGCCACCGCACATGATCGCGAGGTCTTGCAGCATCGCCTTGCGGCGATCGCCGTAACCGGGCGACTTCACCGCGACGCACTTGAACGTACCACGCAGCTTGTTGATGACCAGAGTCGCCAGAGCTTCCCCTTCGACTTCTTCAGCGACGATCAGCAACGGCTTGCCCGATTGAACGACTTTCTCCAGCACCGGAACCAAATCCTTGATGTTGGTGATCTTCTTCTCGTGGATCAGGACGTAGGCGTCTTCGAAGACGCATTCCATCGTGTTCGGGTTCGTGACGAAGTACGGGCTGAGGTAGCCGCGGTCGAACTGCATTCCTTCGACGACTTCGAAGTCGGTCTTCAGGCTCTTGCTCTCTTCGACAGTGATGACGCCGTCTTTGCCGACTTGGTCCATCGCTTCAGCGAGGATATTGCCGATTTCCTCGTCGCCATTGGCGGCAACCGTACCGACTTGGGCGATCGCCTTTTTGTTTTTGCACTCGGTGGCCATGCTGTGCAGTTTTTCAGTGATATCAACGACGGCTTTGTCCATGCCGCGCTTCATATCAATCGGATTGACACCGGCGACAACTGCTTTGAGACCTTCAATGAAGATCGCTTCGGCGAGCACGGTCGCAGTGGTGGTTCCATCGCCTGCGTTGTCGGAAGTCTTACTGGCGACTTCCTTCACCATGCGAGCACCCATGTCTTCAAACTTGTCGCTGAGCTCAACTTCGCGAGCGACAGTGACACCGTCCTTGGTAACGGTCGGCGAGCCGAAACTCTTCTCGATAATGACGTTTCGGCCTCGGGGTCCGAGGGTCACACGAACCGCACGGGCGAGTTTGCTCACACCGCGTCGAACTGCTTCTTTCGCCTCTTGATCAAAGGCAATCATTTTGGCCATGTGGAAGTCTCCTGAGATCGTAGTGCAGGCGGATCGCCTGCAATTCGGTGAATTCTTGGAAGTCGTCGCAGGCAAACCGCCCACGCTACAAGCAAATTAAAACGTCGCGAGGATGTCACTCTCACGGAGCAACAAATACGTCTCGTCGCCAACCTTAATCTCGTCGCCAGCGTAGGAGCTGAAGAGCACGAGGTCGCCAGCCTTCACGGTCAGGGCGATTTTGGTACCGTCACGACGAACGTAACCTTCGCCAACAGCCAAGACTTCACCGCGTTGCGGTTTGTCAGTGGCCGAATCCGGCAGAACGATGCCGCCGAGTGTCGTCTTCTCAGCTTCAGCACGCTTCAACACCACTCGGTCCCCGAGAGGAACCAGTTTTTCCGTCTTCGACTTCACGGCGGACTTGGCCATCAGAGTCTCCTCAGTCTCAAAAACAACATGACGAACGGGATCGCACCCAGCGAACAGAACAGCTTGGGTTTTCGCGGGTGGCAGCGAATGGCGGGCCAAAGAGAGCGCTTTCCACAAGACCCGAAGCCACAGAGAGTTGCCGTTAACAGCTAAAGTCCACAAGCTGCCATCGCCCGCTCGCATCTAGGCCTCATCGCCAAAGCGCTGCCGAATTGGCAGCACGAAAAACTATGCGTCTTTGGGGATTGGAGGAGCCATCATTGGTCGCCGTTAGGTCCGTTAATGCGGTGTTCTTTCTCGCAGCAAAAGACGAGAAACCTCCAAACTGTTCGAACTTCTTGTTTTTCGCGCCGAGTCGTCTCGATCCAGCACGGCACTACAATCGTTAAAATTGACGCAGTCGGAAAAATCGTTATCGTGACACCCCGTAACGCCACGCACGCTCGCTCTCAAACATCACACAAGTGCGGGAGCGTTACACAGTGTCTCACAATTTTGAACATCCACAGTCGTTGCCACAAATTCGCTCAGACTCAACATGCATAGCAGCGGGGCGAGCCAGCATTGAGCAAAGCGGAATGCTCGCCACAGCTTTTCTGAAGGCGTCGCTGGCCCACAAGGTTGGCTCAGCAAGTGACGACATCAGTACTGGCAAGTGGGCTGAGGCGATTGCCAAACTTCGCCGACTGCACCAGACCGCACTGCAACAGAACGACGCCGAACTTGCGGAGGTCGTCTGCCAAAATCTCGCAGTTGCTTGTCGCGAGACAGGCGATTTGACCATTGCTCAGAGTTGGCAACAACAGTCGATTGCGTGGTGGGCTCGCCGTGCATCTGTTGATCGCGGACGCGAAGACGATGAACTCGCACGACTTGCTTGCGATTTGACTGGTCGTGGTTGCGATGAGTTTATACGTTGTAATTTCGATCTCGCGGAGACACTCTGGCGTCGAGCACTCGCCATCGAAGAGTGGCGTGGATCATGGGAGGCCCAAGCTATTGATTGCGGGAACCTCGGCCTGCTTGCCGCTGCACGTGGAGAGCTTGAAGAAGGTGTTCGCTGGTTGCGAAAATCGCTGAGGTTACATCGATTGATGTTCGACGAACGTGGCGCTGGAACCGATCTGCTAAACCTCGCCGAACTGTTGCGGCTTCTCGGAGACTTTCGACGGTCCAAGAATGCATTGCAACGAGCCATCCGCTGCTTTGAGCGAATCGGAGCGGAGCCGCTTCGGGAACAAGCTCTTCGCCGATATCAGGAAGCCAAAAGGATTGAAGCGGTCTTGCAGTTTGATCCGAGCTTGAACTAGTGCCACGACCAAGAAATAACCTGCCATTAGATTTGGAGTGCGGCTTGTTGGATTTTTGTGGTGCGGGTGATGCGCCGGTGCGGTGGGCAGAACCGAGCTACGGGCTGCGATTGTGTCGGTTTGCCGGTGTA
>JAPLNX010000128.1 GCA_026400935.1 Planctomycetia bacterium
CGTCTATGTGATTCCAGGAGAAGAAGAGAAGGACGGACCAACGCAAGCAGCGGCAGATGTGCCGAAGCGGCGATCGACGATCGAGTGGCGACATTACCTCGCGACCGTTGGCGTCATTGCCGTGTGTGGTTTGTTTGGCTTGTTGACACGAAGCCTCCACATGGCCGAAGCCAACATCGTGATGGTCTTCCTGCTTGGAGTGGCTGTTGTTGCCACGCGACTCGGTCGCGGACCGGCAGTCCTCGCGGCTGTGGCGAGCGTGCTGATCTTCGACTTTTGTTTTGTGCCGCCGTACTACAGCTTCTCTATCAGCGACACTCAATACGCGCTGACCTTTGTCGTGATGCTCGGAATCGGCTTGTTGATCAGCACGCTGACGGCACGAATCCAAGAGCAATTGAAGATGTCGCAGGCCCAGGAACGCCGGACTGCTTCGCTGTATCGGCTGACAAAACAGATCAGCGAATTGTCCGGTTCCGACTTTTTGATTCGCACCGCCGGTAAACAGCTTTCAGAAATCTTTGCTGCTGAAGTTGTGATTTATTTACGGGAACGACGGCGAGAAGGTGATCGATCGCTGGGCTCGATCGAATTTGGCTTGCGGACCGGAGAAGAAACCAGCATCGCGAAGCAGCCGATCAATGCGGTTGTCGCGCAATGGGTCGCGGAGCACGATCAGATTGCAGGGGTCGGTACAGACACGCTTCCGAATGCGACGGCATTGTTTGTTCCGCTCATTGGTTCTCAACGTACTGTCGGAGCCTTGGGAGTTAAGCCTCAAGATGCCGAACGTTTTCTTGATCCGGAGCAGCGTCGGCTTCTGGAAACGTGCGCGAGTTTCATCGCGTTGTCCATCGAACGTGACCAGTCCGTTTTAGAGGCGCAAGAAGCTCAACTCGAAGTTCAATCGGAACAGCTTCGTAGTTCTCTGTTGAGTTCTGTATCGCACGATTTGCGTACGCCGTTGGCCTCGATTACCGGAGCTGCGTCGAGCTTGCTTGATGTTTCGACAGACCAGGAATCGGCAGCGCGACACGAATTGTTGCAGACGGTTGTCGAAGAATCGCAGCGACTCGCACGTTTGTTCGACAACTTGTTGGATATGACTCGGCTGGAGTCCGGAGTCGTCACACTCAACAAGCAATGGCAAGTCCTGGAAGAGATCATCGGTTCGGCGCTGGCTCGCGTTCGGCGATTGCTGAGCCAGTATGTGATACACGTTGATCTGCCGTCAGACCTGCCGCTGTTGTTATTGGATGGAGTGTTGATCGAGCAGGTCTTCGTCAACTTATTTGAGAACGCCGCTCGTTACACACCAGCCGGTAGTCACATCACAGTGAGCGCGAAGGCATTGAACCATCGTGTCGAGATTCGTGTGGCTGATAACGGACCAGGGATTCCATCGGGAAGCGAAGTCAAAATCTTTGAGAAGTTCTTCCGCGCTACAACGAGCACCCCTGACGGGCGACGTGGAGTCGGACTTGGACTGGCGATCTGCCAAGGAATCGTTCAGGCTCACCACGGTTACATTCAGGCTCGTAACCGACACGAAGGGGGTGCCGAGTTCTTGATCTCGATTCCTTGCGACGAACCTCCACCGCGAATTCTTTTGGAAGAAGCGGAATCGAATCCTGCTCCTCAATAACGGCAACTTGAAAATGTCACCGAGTTCTCCGCTCATCTTGTTGGTGGAAGATGACCTTCCGATTCGAAGGTTGTTACGCACGACGCTCTCGGATGAAGATTATCGATTGGTCGAAGCAGAGACGGGACAAAAGGGATTGCGAGAGGCATTACAGCAACCGCCAGACCTTGTGATTCTTGATCTCGGTTTGCCAGACATGGATGGCCAGGATGTTCTGCGTCAGCTTCGTGACTGGCTTCGGGCACCGATCATCGTGTTGTCCGCGCGCGATCAAGAACGACAAAAGATCTCTGCACTCGATGGAGGTGCCGACGATTATCTGACCAAGCCGTTTAGTACCGGCGAATTGCTCGCTCGAATTCGAGTGGCGCTTCGTCATGCGACTCGGCTTCCAGGGGATTCGGAGTCTTCCGAATTCGTGTGCGGCGGTCTGAAAGTCGATCTCGCCGCTCGTCGAGTGTTCGTGGATGAGACTCCCGTCAAATTGACCGCATTGGAATACAAGCTCTTGGCAACGTTAGTTCGCCATGCCGGTAAAGTGCTGACTCATCGCTTCCTCTTGAAGGAAGTTTGGGGACCGGATCAGGTTCAAGAGCTGCACTACTTGAGAGTCTTTATGGCCGCTCTTCGCCGCAAGATCGAAGCGGACCCCGCTCAGCCACGTTACTTGCTGACCGAACAAGGTGTCGGCTATCGACTGGCAGACGAGTAAGAAGGGTACTCGAACCGCTTGGATCAATGCGGTCTGGCATTGGCACTTCCTAGAAAGAGCGGCACAATCGCTCCATTCTGTGGCTCGTCACGCCACGATTGGAAGTTCCCATCAAAACCACTGAGAGTCCGTCATGAGTTGCGTCGCACGCATACCGAAGTTGTTAAGACTTCAGACGCTGATGACCGGAACGTTGCTCTTGAGTCTTGGCATGTTTGTGTGCCGAGAAGTGCTCGCTGACACATTACGAAGTGCCCCCAATGCTGAGACGGTTGTGCCGCAAGGGGTGACGCATCTGAACAACGATGTGATGTTGCGACGCTGGTTGAAGGACGGTCGGGCTCGGCTGGACGCTGGAAAGGTGGCGGAAGGATTGACGTTGTTGCAGCGAATTTTGGATCGCGGTGATGACGGGTTTGTGCGCATGCAAACGACGGGGCCGCTGGTTGAAGTACGGTTCGAAGCGTTGAGGAACTTGAGTTCATTGTCGTCGAACGACCGATTGATCTACGAGAAACTCTTTGGGACGCAGGCAAGGCAGTTGTTTGAACGAGCGAAGTCGACGGGACATCCGACCGATGCGATGGAAGTCGCGCGGCGTTTTTTTCACACGTCAGCGGGGTTCGATGCGGCACGCTGGTTGGCAGTGCGTTGGCTGGATCGAGGCGAAGCTCGAACGGCGGCACGGATGTGGGAACGCTTACTGGGAGAGCAAGCGCATCAAGAGCGGATGACGGCGACAGTACGGATGCAGGCCGCGATCGCGTTTCGGACGGTGGGTCAAGAAGGTCGCGCGATCGAAGTTCTTGGTCGGCAGAATGAGGCGACGTTCAAGATCGCGGGTGAGACGCGGAACTCAGATCAAGTGGCCGAATTCATCAGTGCGATGGCCTTGAATCATCGGGAAGCGACCACCGGAGAATGGCTGATGCCTGCCGGAAGTCTGTCGCGAAATGCCGCGAGATCGGGGAGCGTGCCATGGTTGAATCCGTTGTGGTCAGTTTCGCTGTTCGGTGGCATTGATGAATCAGCTCAGCAGCGGGAATGGCTGAAGTGGCAGGAGACACATCCGCAGCCGCTGTTGTCCGTGGTCGGTGAACCGGTTGTCGTACGCGATCAAGTGGTGACACGCGACTCACAAGGGATCGTCGCGTTTGAATTGAGTTCC
This sequence comes from Planctomycetia bacterium, assembly GCA_026400935.1. Lineage (GTDB taxonomy): Bacteria > Planctomycetota > Planctomycetia > Planctomycetales > Planctomycetaceae > SXKJ01. The sequence goes on from JAPLNX010000128.1 coordinate 3,526, forward strand.
GGGCGGGTCGCGTGGCGATATCAAACTCGACTGCCGACCGCTGATTTGATTCGCGCAGTCACGTTGCAATCGCTGACTGATCGTGACTTGGCGAAGGGTGTTCAAGAGGGTTACGCGAGCAATTCAGCGTTGGGGACATTGGCGACCGACGGACGGTTCATCTTCGCGGTTGAAGCAGTTGCGACGGGTGCAAACGCGAACAACCCGCCAGTGAAAGAGGATGACGAGCGAGATCTCTCCGCTGACGTTTTTGGTGATGAGCAACACTTAAAAGTGCTGACTCAACTGATCGCGTTGCCGATCGCGTCGCTGGAAGCAACGACAAAGAACAGTGCGGCAGAAGCATCGGCACCAGTTCGCGAGATCAAGCCAGTTTGGGTACTTGATGGACCGAAGGTCGCGACAAAACTCAGTGAGCCTGGGAGCAGTGCTCACTTCTTGGGATCGCCGGTCGTTGTTGACGGTTGCTTGTACGTGATCGCCGAAATGTTTTCTCGCAGTTCTTTTGAGACGCAGAAAGTCGGGCAACTGAGTCTGCTCGCGATTGATGCGCAGACGGGCGAGTTGTTATGGGGCCAAGGATTGGCGTTAGTCGATCAGCCGTTTTTTCGAGGCGATCAAAAAGGCCGGCGGAATCCGATCGGTTCTCCGTCGGTCGCAGATGGCATGTTGATTTGCCCGTTGGAGCTGGGCCGCATGTCAGGGCCGAACTTCGGCAACATGCAGGTGAATCTGGTTGTCGGTGTGGACTTGGTGACGGGGCGGCAGCGTTGGGTGTATCAAGACCGAGCGGTACATCACAACGACCCGCAGGTTGACGCCGAACGTTTGGGGGGGCTGCCGTCGTGGCCGGTGATTCATCGCGGTTGTGTGGTTTGGTTGCCGCGCGGTTCGGAGCACATTCATTGCTTGGACTTGATGACCGGGCAATTGCGTTGGAAAGTGGCGAAAGCAGATGCATTGGCTGTCGGTGCGGTGACAGACGAATTGGTCATTTTGATTGGACCACGCGAAGTGCGTGCGATCCCGTTTTCATTGGACAGGCAAGTGGGAGGCGCGGCAGCTCCTACGGTCTGGACGCAACGTCTGGGTGCGATCACTGGACGCGGTGTGCGAGTCGGTGAGCACTATCTCGTTCCTTTGAAGTCGGGCCGAGTGGGTCAGTTGGAACTCGCAACGGGACTCGATAGGGGACTCACGTTGCGTCGCACGTTTGAGTCGCAGGAACCGGACAAGAACTCATTGCTGCAGTCATCCGAAAGTCTGCCGTTTGCGTGGCCGGGGAATCTGATTGTCGCTGAAGACATCATCTTGTCGCAGGGACCAAGTCAGTTAGTCGCGTACCCGCAGGCTCACGCGGTGTTGGCGTCGATGCCGAAGTCTCCAACGTCGATTGAACAGAAACTGAAGCAAGCAGAATTGTCGATGCTACTGGGTGCAAGCGGATCGACGATCACCGAATTGCAAGAAGTACTCAAACTTGATTTGCCACCGGGACTGCGTCTGCAAGCGGAGAAGCAACTGCGCGAGTCGCTGTATCTCGAACTTGATCGCGAACCGCGACAGGCAGAGGTGCTGCTGGCACAGTTGGCTCCGCTGGCGAAGACGACGCAGGAACGCTCGCGGTTGCTGAAGCGTCAGTGCGAGATCTCGTTGTTGAGCGATCCAGTGAAGACAGTGAGTGCCGCACGCGAACTGGCCGCATTGCCGATTGAACAAGAGATGGATCTTGAAGACCACGAGCAGTTTGTCACGTCGGTTGAGACATGGGCTCGTGGTATTCATCGGCAAGTGCGTGCTCGTGTGGAAAAGAACCCAGATGAAGCGAATCGAGTTCTGGCGGTATTGCAGCATGAACGCGATGAATTGTTGGGTTCTCGCGATCTCGCTGCGTTGCGACGCTTCGTGCAGATTCATGCGGATTGGCCGCTGACGTTTGAACTCCGCTTTCATTTGGCCGAACTACTCCGTCAACGCGGCGAGTTTCAAGAAGCGGAATTGCTGCTGATCCGCTATCGAATGCACAGTGATCCACGAATTGCTGCCGCTGCGACCGTGCAATTGTTGCGGCTGTGGGAACAACTCGGTTTACACGCTCTGGCCGCGAATCTCTTGAGCGAATTGGAAGAACGATTTGGCGACGTTGAATTGCCGTGTTCCGATGTGCCGCAAGGTGCCGACCAAATTGGGAAGCTGTTGGGAAAGCCTCTGACCGGTCGTAATTTCGTAGCGTCATTTTCTCGCAACAGTCAAACGTGGGTCGCGTTCGCTCGACGACAAAGTCCGGATTGGGACGTGCTGCGAGTCGCCATTCAAGAAGACCGTAGTCGGATGGGGAGTTTGACGCTGGTGGAGGCGTATGACCAATTTCGCCGTCGCTATCAAACTCCCGCGAACATGGGGGTCAATCTGTTTGAGAAGCCTTTGACCTTTGGGCCGAAAGGTGAATCAGCGTGGCAGATCGTTGATAAAGACAGCGGAGTTGTTGTTGGGATACTCGACAACATGGAACGTGTTTTCTATCCGAGCAGTCAACCGGCGAATGCGGCGATTGCGACGACTCACTTCCTGCCGCTTGGCGGCCCCGCGCGAATGCGCGGTGTGTCGTTGTTGGAACGCGATGCGGGTGACGGTTCGTGGGAGCGGATATTTCTCCCTCTTAAAGTAACGGACGAATTCCCACGAGTCGGACCTTACGGGCCGTCGTTCTGTGCGTTTCAGTCGCGACAGCATTTGATCGTCGTTGATCCAGCAAATGGCAAAACCTTGTGGCATCGAGCGAACCTCGAAGCGCAAGTGGGCTTGTTCGCGGAAAATGAATGGGGGCTGTTCGGCGATCAGGAAGCGCTGGTGTTGTTCAATCAGGACTTCGCGTCTTACACGGTTTACGAAACGGCGACAGGCCGCGAACTGCGTCGCGGAAAACTCAGTATCGACCTGCAACAGAATCGGCGGGTATTTGGACGCAAGCTGTTTTATTTCACAGAAGCGAGCAAGGATCGCACTGAACCGAGCAACGGTCGACGAATGCGTTTGTGGGATCCACTCACCGACACAAACGACATTGATGAGCCTTACACCGGACGCCCGTTGTTTTCGATGTCGGCGGACGGCGAATTAGTCATCGTCTCACCGAATGGTCGCGTGCGTGTGATTGATGTGCATGACAAGCTGATGAAGCTCGATGTGAGCTTGCCTGCCGAATATGTCTTCGGCGTCAACGCGCCGCTTAAAGTTTTTTCGGACCACGATCGCTATTACGTCAACCTGCAACGTAGCGTCCTAGACGCAGGTCGAACACCCGCAAATTTTTACCTGAGCGATTCGCTACTGCCGAAGATCGACATCCAAGGTGAGCTGTATGCGTTCGCTCGACCGGCTGCGCCCCAGCCGGTCGAGACGGCGAAAGGCCCTCTCGGAAAACGCTTGTGGACGCGATACATGCCACAGCGTACGTTCTTGCGACAGGAACAAACTCGCCTGCCGTTCCTCGTTGCACTCAGTCGCCAACAAGATCGCCAGAACAACACCAAAGCGTCAATCCGCTGCGATGCCTATGACGCGCAGACCGGAAATTCGCTCGGCTCAAACGAGCACATCCTCCCGACCCGCTTCGTGCAGGCTCAGCTCGATGTCACAGCCAGTCGGCTGACGCTGCGCGGAACGCACACCAACGTAACGCTCGACTTCGACAAGAACCGGCAACGAGTCGATATGTCGGATGATTGAAGTGCCGCGGACGCAGATGATTGTCACCGGCGACTACGCTGCGTTGGTGTTCGAGCCCGGCCCAGGTGCGACGCGAAAGTTGCCATCGGAGCTGACGTCTTCAAAGCTGACGGCCATGCGTTTCGAGACGCCGGATTGTTCCATCGTCACGCCATACAGAATGTCGCCGACCTGCATCGAGCGTTTGCTGTGCGTGATCATGATGAATTGAGTCGTCGTCTTGAATTCTTTGATGACGCCGCTGTAACGCTCGACATTCGCTTCATCGAGCGCCGCATCGACTTCGTCCAAGATGCAGAACGGGCTGGGCTTGCTGCGGAAGATGGCCATCAACAGGCCAACGGCAGTCATCGTTTTCTCGCCACCGCTGAGCAGCGAGATGCTGCGTAATTCTTTGCCGGGCGGACGAGCAACGATTTCGATGCCGCAGTCCAATACGTCGTTCGGGTCTTCAAGAATGACGTCACCTTCGCCGCCGCCGAACAGTTTGCGAAACATGTCCTGAAAGTTCAGCCGGATCGTATCAAACGTTTCGAGGAAGATTCGCTGGCTCTCGCCGTTGATCTGACGAATGATTTCTTCGAGCGTGGCCTTCGCCTCGTCGAGGTCTTGCAACTGCGAACTTAAGTGTTGGTATCGTTCGTCGAGTTCGTCGAGGTCTTTCAGGCTGTCGGTATTGACGCTCCCCATCATCTTCAGTTTGCGACGCAAGCGGTTGACTCGTTGTTCGAGTTCCGGACGGATTTCAATGAATGGCACTTCGTTGACGGTGGGCTGACTGGCGACCTCGGTTGATACGCTCGCTGCATCCGCATCCCTGGCTGCTGACACATCATCGTCACCAATTTCCACGGTAAGTTCATCGGCATCTGTTGATGCATCCGCATCGTCATTGCTCGTCATCTCTGTCGATTCTGAAGACGTCTTTGTTTCGGGGTCCTCATCATCAGGCGATTCCGCAACACGCAACTTGAGCGAACTCGATTTGCGTTCTACTTGCCACAGCGAGACCGCGGAGGCACCAGAGGCGACGACCTCATCGAGTGTCAGTTGATACTCCTCTTCGATTCGCTCGGCGCAAACTTGCAATTGATGCCTCGCATCGCGAGCGGCAATTTCATGAGTGTGCAGACGGTCGGCGAGTTCGCGGCGCTGTGATCGCAAGCGGGCTTCATCTTCTGCGAATGTCGATTTCCGGTTGCGAAGTTGTTCTTTGTCGGCCAAGACAGCGGCGACTTCGGCGGAGAATTGTTCGTCGAAGAGTTGCAACTCCCACAGTTCGGCGTTCGTGTTGAGCACCTGCAAGTTAAGCTGCCGTGACTGAGCCGAAACAGCGACAAAGCGACGTTCGGCTTCGTTGAATTGCTCATCGCGCTGCTTCTGTTCTTCACGTAAACGGACGACGTTGGTCTGCAACGACTGCACGCGATCTTCGTGTTTCGCAAGTAGCAAACGTTGTTCAACCTGCTGCTGTGCGAGTAGCTGCCGACGTTGATCACGCTGCGCGACATCCGCTTCAAGTGCGACGAACGATTCCCGCAAGCTTGCGAGATTGTCTTCAAACCATGTGTGCTCACGCTGAGCTTGATCGATCTTCAGAACGAGTTCCGCTGCCAGTGATTCAAAACGAGCCGCTTCTGCCTGAATGACTTCTCGATCTTTGACGAGGCGATCGACTTCTTGACGTTGAATGGCGACGTCGGAGCGGGTTTGGGCCAGTCGATCGGCGATTTCTTGCTTCTCTGAGGTGGCCGAATCGATTGTCCGTTCGACGCTTTTAAGTGACTGCGTGATGTCGTTGAGTTGCCGCTCGCCGTCAGCGATTGTGCGATCCAAGCGGATCAGATCGTTCTTCAGTCGTCGCAGTTCGCTCCGTCGAGTCAGCAACGACGATTCGCTGCGGACCACTCCGGCATAAAGTGTCCCGTCGTCTTCAAGCAGTTCGCCTTGCAAGCTGACGAAGCGACAACCGCGACCTTCACCGCGTGCGAGTTCAAACGCGACATCGAGTGTGCTGACAACCCATGTCGTACCGAGCAACGCTTCTGCCAATCCCGGATGTCCCGACTTCAAGCTGACGAGTTGGTCGGCCCGTTTGATGACACCGATGTGGCCAGACAAGTCAGGCGACACGAATGATGACGATTCATCCGTTTCAATCGGTGAACCGGAGGGCGTTAGCCCCGGGACTTCAGCGGACAGCGTCACAGTCCGGGGGCTAACGCTCGCCGGCTCGCCTGGAACCGAATGGTTTGAATTACTATTCGCTCTGATCAGCGTTCCGACTTCGACGAATCCGACGCGGCCAGAAAAGCGGCTTGCACCGCCATTGAGGTATTCGACGATCGGGAGCAGTTCGCGAACGACGATCAATTGCGCACGGCTGCCGAGTGCGACTTCCAAGATCGCTGCTTCATCGAGATCCGCTTCGATCAAATCGGCCACGCTGCCGAGAATGCTCGACCACGGCGCGTAGTTCGAGGTTTGCGCGCGGCTGAGGATTTCCTTCACGCCAATGCCGAGTCCTTCTTGCCGACGTTCGAGGTCTTCGAGCACCGCTTGTTGCGATTGCTTGGCGCTGCGTTCTTCGCGTTGTTCACGAAGTTGTTGCTGAATGCGTTCTTGTTCCGTGACGAGTTTTTGCTGGCGATCGCGAATCTCACGGACTCGATCGTCAAGTTGACCGATTTCCGACAAGACCACTTCGACCGCCGCTTGCCGTCGCAGAACTTCCGACTGTGACGCGATGATGTTTGCTTCGTGTTGGGACAGTCGTTGCCCAACTGAGATCGCCGCTGAGTGCGCGGCATCGCATTGCGACAGCAAGCCGCTAACCCGTTGTTGCGTGGCTATCGACTGCTGTGTCAGTTCGAGCTGTTTTTGTCGTTCGCGGTCGAGTGTCGCGTTGTCTGCTTTGAGTTGCCGAGTCAGTTCCGACAGCTCTGTTTCGGCGGCATTCAGTTCGGCTTGCAATCGGACGTGTTCGGTATCGCTGCGTGACAATTCGTCCTCAGACGTTTGCAGTTCGTCCGTGATCTCGCGAGCGCGGGCCTGCATGGTAACTCGCTGTCGACGCAAGCGATCGAGGTCCGTACCGAGTTCTTTTTGACGTCCCGTGAGATGTCGCATTGTGGACTCGTGCCGGACGACGCTCTCGCGATTTCCAGACGCACTCTTTTCGGCGAGCCGCAAACGCATATCGATCTCAGCGAGTTCGGCATCGAAGACGGATAATTTCTGCTCAAGCTCCTGTTGACGATTCGACAGATCCGCCAAGCGGGCTTCACCGCCGTGCAATTCTTGTTCGACGGTTGCCAGTTGCACGGAGAAATGTCGATGGTCGTCTGCCGCGAGCCCGAACCACCATTCACGGAGTTCCGTGGAAATCTCGCGGTATTTCGCGGCCTTCGAGGCTTGTGATCGCGTTGTGTTCAACTGCGATTCGACTTCGTCGACGATGTCTCGAAGGCGAAGCAAGTTCTGTTCGACTCGTTCCAGCTTGCGAGTCGCTTCTTCTTTGCGAGCCTTGTATCGCGAGACACCGGCGGCTTCCTCGAAGACGCTTCGCCGAGCGGCGGCGTTTGCTTGCAGGATTTGATCGACGCGCCCTTGCTCGATGATGCTGTAACCGGATGAGCCGCCGCCGGTCCCCATGAAGAGGTCTTTGATGTCCTTCAAACGCGCAGGCTGTTGATTGATCAGATATTCGGAATCACCACTACGCCACAATCGCCGACCGATTTGCACTTCCGCCGCATCCAGAGCGAGATACCGTTCGGTGTTGTCGAACGTCAGCAACGCTTCCGCGAACGCCGCAGGCTTACGACCGGACGCGCCGTTGAAGATGACGTCGGTCATGTCCTTGCCGCGAAGACTCTTCGGGCTCTGATCACCGAGTACCCACTTGATCGAGTCAACCACATTGCTCTTGCCCGACCCATTCGGCCCGACAACGCAGGTGATCCCGCGTGAAAAATCAAAGCGCGTCCTGTCCGCAAAACTTTTGAAGCCGAACATTTCAAGCGACTTCAGCATGGTGCGGATCGAGTGGAAGGAGGAAGGTTAAAATGTTGGGACGTTGCGTAGCCGTCATCGCTCCGCGTGACGAGCCGGTCGTTTCATAAAACTTTGGTGAGCAATCGGTTCGTCACGCGGAGCGATGACGGCTACGTACTTTCGGCTTCGCCGCGATTACTTTCGTTTCCAGAACTCATACCAATGACGGTCTTGGCTCGGTGCAGACGGCTCCTTGCGGGCGTCGGCCAGAGAGGCGTTGCCCTTCGGGTCGGCGTCGGTGAGGTTGTCTTCAGAATCAGGCTTGTCGGAGTTCGGCTTCTTGTCGGATGATTCAAGAGCCTCGCTTTGCGACTGCTTGTTCTTGGCTGCTTCGTCGTCTTTCAAATTCGGGACGAAATTCGGGATCAAGTTGGGGTTGCCGAAGCGTAGTGTCTTGCCTTCGGTGTCGCCCGCCGAGGTTGGCTTGCGAACGTACTCGCGGCCACCTTGCGGCAATGCGTCGATCTCGATGCGACCTGACAAATTCTGTTGCTTCGAGGCCTGCAATATCATTTGAGCGACGTCCGGATAACTACCGCCGAACTCGACCACCGCTCGAATGACCTCTGCCACGTTTGTCGAAATTTCCTTGCGCCGATCCGGCTGCCCCGCTTCGTAGCGAGCCACGACGATCTGATCTTTACCCGGTTGAGCCGTCACCCAGATTCGCGGTCCGGCTCGAACGGCCAACGGTGTCTTAAACTTTTGGTTGGTTCCAAACAGCACGATTTCGGATCGCCAGTGATGTGTCAAATGAATGATCGACTCACCGGTGGTTGGCAGCATGTGCAAGCCAAAGAGCTCACGATCGGAAGAATCTTTGAGAATCTCGCCGTTGAGGTACGGATCGCGTTTGTCGAGCGTCCACAAAGCGCGGAAGGCACCGTAACGCATTTCAGCACTGTCGATGATTTTTCCGGATTCGTCTTTCTGGGCACTCATTAAATCACGCAACAGCAGATGAGTTTCTGCTTCGTCGAGCGTCGCGAGGGCAGCGAGTGCATAAACACGGAAGGCTCGTTCTTGAACGGCGCACTCGCCGAGCGTTGTGATTCCGTCGCTCTTGCCGAGATACGTCAGTGCCATCGCCGAATTGAAACGAACTTCTTGGTCGGGATGTTTGAGTCCTGTCTTGAGGATCGAGACCGCTTGATCGCCGATCGCTTCGAGTTGTAAAGCCGCTTGCTCGGTTGTGTCGGGATCGAGGAGTTGTGTTTTTAATTTCTCCATCCGGACATGTCGTCCGACTGCCGTTTCACGGAAGGCGATGTTGCGAATGACTTGTAGATAACGCGGATAGTTATCCTTATAGCGGGCCAAAACCTTCAGCTCGATCGTCTGATCGGTGAGTGCTTTCGCCAGCGGTTCACGAAGTCCACTTTCGTTGTAAGCAAAGAAACGATCGCCGATTTTTGAGGCAATCAATCGAGACTGCCGCACGCTGCGAAAGTTGCTGCGTAGTTGCACTCGCAGATCACGTTCTTTTTTGGCGATCGCACCACCCAGGATTTTGCCACGTAGCTTCACGCCGGTTGCTTCGGACTTGCCTTCGCCGGTCGTCACCAAGATGGGGCCTTTGGCTTTCGCCATGACGTGGCCCTTCATCACTCCATGACCTTGGACAACAGCCGCTTCGTAAAGTTCGGTTTCCAATAGCCAGCCACCATTCAAGCTCGTGGTCTTATCACCTTCCACGACCATCACGGATTCCACGTCAAAAGCTTCTCCCTTTCGAACCAGGGGTGGAAGATATGCGCGAATCTTTACCAGAGCGGTATTGGGCGAACGCAGAATCGACTCGGGGTCTTTGATGTCTCGCTTTCGCATGTCGTTGACGAGCGCCTCGCGATAAATCGAAGGCGGCGGATCACCGCCTGTTCCATCCAAGCCAACCACCAGCCCAACACCTTCCAAGACAACCCAATTCGTTCCGGCAAATGCCGTGTAGTCACCGACAAACGGGATTTCGACTTTCGTTTCGAACTCTTTGTCGGGGTCTTTGTCTTTCCCTTTTTCACCCTTCTTGCCGTCGTCGACGTCTTCGTCTTCTGATTTGTCGGGTGACTGAGAACGAAGCAGCTTGAGTTGCTGACAACCCACGACGGGGCCGCAAAGCATCAAACCACACAATAACCAAACATAGAGTCGGAACGTCTTCATGACGTTGCTCCCGAATGGGCTGAGGCAGGGATACAGCGAAAGAAAATCTGACGCCGCGAGGGGTAGGACACAGAGAGGAGGATCGGAAAGAGTGCAATGTCCGGCCTGATTGCCGAACCTTTAGGAAGGGGTCGGGAAGTTATGGCTGCCTTAAAAAACGGTCAAGACCATCCCGGAGCAGCCTAGCTGTGATCCGACGACCAAGCTTCAAGGCATGTCCAAGTTCAAAAAACGGTTCACGGCCACGTCTGTTGATAGAAAAACATTTTCCAACATACGATGTGCCGAGGTCGAGGAACGGCGACGAGAGTATCCATTGAGTTTGCGGATACCGTTCCGGACGAGCTCTTCTTGACTTGGCGGCGCATCGTGCATGCCATTCACCTTCTTGGCCAGAACTTCAGGTTAATTCACGCCAATATCCGCGGTTTCTCAGTAATCTCGGACGTGTCCGCATTGGGAGATACTGCGCATGACGCTCGAACCGCCGATCGAAAATGGCCAAACTGCTGACGAATCAGTCACTACGAAACCGGCTTTACCAACGGGTGTCGGTTGCTGGGTACGATTGTGGTTCGGCTTTCATGATCCGGTCGATCACATTGTTTATGCGAAGTCCGGCTTTGGCTTGATGCTGCTGAAGTACGTGGTGGAAATGCTCGTGGTCTTCGCGGTGAGTGGGTTGTTCTATTCGCCGCTGAGCTTCTTGTTGCCGTTGAACGCCACTCGTGGCGACATCTATCAAGCGCTGCCGAGTTGGCTAGTTGTCGTTTATCTGCTCTGGACCTTGCCGTTTCAATGGATCGCAGTGTCGATGAGCATTCGCCGAGCGGCTCATCGTGGTGAAGCACCTTGGAACGGTTTAATCGTGCTGCTTCCGATGGTGAATCTCATCGCCATGTTGTGGTGGTGTTTTCCCAATCGGACTCGTGCGGTGCCGTTGTTGAAGGCTCCGCCCCAATCGTCGGCCAAATCGGCGCTGTTTGTGGAATTGAGCGCGCTGCTGGCTGGAGTCGGGACGTTCTTGATGATGATGGGACTGAGTGTGTACGGTTTTCATGAGTACGGCGCAGTTTTATTTTTTGCGACACCAGTCATGGTGGGGGCCGTCTCGGCCTACGTCTTGAATGTTCGAGCGTGGCGATCGGTTTCGGCCACAATTGGGTTCGTGGTGTGGTGTCTGATGGTCTGTGGGTTGGTGCTGTTGGCGTTCGCGATGGAAGGTGGCATCTGCATTCTGATGGCCGCCCCGATCTTTCTAGTTGAGGCGATGTTTGGAGCGCTGGTCGGCAAGCTGATTGCGGAACTCGTGCATGTTCATACCGAGGACCTGCTGGGGGCCATCGCGATTCTGCCGATCCTGGCGGGAATCGAGACGTTTCAACCTCCGCCACCCGTGCGAGAAGTTGTCTCGATCGTCGAGATCGCCGCACCTCCGGAGACAGTGTGGCGGAACGTGGTCTCGTTTCCTGATCTTCCGCCGCCGCAAGAATGGTTCTTCCGTGCTGGGATCGCGTGTCCGGAGCGTGCTCGTATTGAGGGGAACGGAGTTGGTGCGACGCGGTACTGCGAGTTCTCGACCGGTTCGTTCGTGGAGCCGATCCGCGTGTGGGAAGAGCCGCGACATCTGGCCTTCGATGTGACGAAGCAACCGCCGACGATGCGTGAACTCAGCCCGTGGGGCGACATTCATCCGCCGCATCTCGATTTCGTCTTGCGGAGCCGACGAGGTGAGTTTCGATTGATCCCACTGGCCAACGGCGGCACTCGCTTGGAAGGCCGGACCTGGTACGACTTCAAGATGGGGCCACAGCTTTATTGGTCTTTGTGGGGCGACTACTTCATTCATCGCATTCACCTGCGCGTGCTGGAACACATCCAACAACTCAGCGAGGCAAAGCCAGCGGATACACGCTGAGGGTTGAAGGGGAACGGTCGAAGGGTCATCGTGCGTAGAGTCCGTGGCTTGCCTACTCTTGAAATCGGACATCTCACAGGCGAGCGGCCTGTGCTACGTTTGATCGGAGACCACTTCATGACTCTACGAATTCTCTTTGTTGCTTCAGTGTTTCTCGTTTTGAACTCGATCGTCTTTGCGGAGAGCAAGCTGCCACCGCCTGCAGAGCGGAAGATCGACTTCGTCAAAGACGTGCGACCTTTGTTGCAGAAGCATTGCCTGCAATGTCACGGCGAAAAGAAGCAGGAGTCCGGGCTGCGTCTCGACGGCAAAGAGGCGGCGTTGCGCGGTGGCGATTTCGGCAAGGTCATTGAGGTGGGGAACAGCGCGAAGAGCCGGTTGATCGCGTTTGTCGCCGGGACCGATCCGCAAAAGGTGATGCCGCCGGAAGGCGCGCCGCTCAAGCCGGAAGAGGTCGGCATCCTGCGAGCGTGGATCGATCAAGGTTTGACGTGGCCGGAAGGTGATTCGCCGCAGGAAGCGAAACCGTTGCATTGGGCCTATCAACCGCTGAAGCGAGTCGTGCCACCGGTCGTCAAGAAATCCGATTGGGTACGAAATCCGATCGATCACTTCGTGCTGGCCGAATTGGAACAGCACGGCGTACCTCCGTCGCCGGAAGTGGATCGTTACACGTTGATTCGCCGCTTGAGTCTCGACTTGCTGGGACTGCCGCCGTCGATCGAACAGGTGGATCAATTCGTCAACGACGCGCGGCCCAATGCGTATGAGGAATTCGTCGATCGGCTGCTCAAGTCGCCGCACTTTGGCGAGCGTTGGGGACGGCATTGGCTGGATATGGCTCGGTATGCCGATTCGGATGGCTATGAAAAGGACAACGCGCGGCCCGATGCGTATCGCTGGCGCGATTGGGTGATCGACGCGATCAATGCGGACATGCCGTTCGATCAATTCACCGTCGAGCAACTGGCAGGAGACCTGCTGCCGAATGCCTCTCCGCTACAACGGCTCGCGACCGCCTTTCATCGGCAGACGCTGACGAACACCGAGGGCGGGACCGACAAAGAACAGTGGCGGATCGAAGCGTGCTTTGATCGCATCGAGACGACCGGGGCAGTGTGGCTCGGCCTGACAGTCGGGTGTGCTCGCTGTCACTCGCACAAGTATGACGCGATCAGCCAACGCGAGTACTATCAACTCTTCGCCTTCGCGAACAACGGCGATGAAGAGAACACCGTCGTTCCAAAGTCCGAGGCCGATGTCGCTCAGTATCAAAAAGACAAAGCGGCCCACGACGAGTCGGTTACCGCAGTCACGACGAAGTTGCGTGCCGAACAAGCGAAGCTCGGCGCGGCGTTCACGGCGTGGGAACAAACGCAACAAGCCGCGCTGGCGAAATCCTCCGCGAATCCGTTGAAGCGGCATTCGTTGGACGAGGCTCAAGTCAGCAGCGACAGTGAGGTCACGTTCGCCGTGCAAAAAGACGGTTCGTTTTTGGCGAGCGGCAAGAATCCGGAACGTGCCGTTTACACGCTTACCGGCAAGACGAATGCGGTCGGAATCAACGCCGTGCGGCTGGACGTGTTACCGGACAATTCGCTTCCGGCGAAAGGCCCCGGTCGAGTGGCTCACGGCAACTTCGTGTTGTCGGAGTTGATCGTCGAGGCCGCGACGACGGCGGACTTCGCGGATGCTCGCAAGCTGGAATTCGCCTCGGCGAAAGCGGACTTTGAACAAGCCGACAAACCGTGGGCGGCGAAGAACGTCTTCGACGGCAAGGAAGACACCGGCTGGGCGATCGCTCCGCAGTTTGGCAAAGAACACTCGCTGATTGGATCGCTGAAAGAGCCGGTTGAATCGGAAGCGAGTCCGACTTACTTCCGAGTGCGGCTCAGTCAACAGCACGGACAGCAACACACGATCGGCCGGTTCAATCTGTCGCTGCAAACGGGCCTCGAACCAGATACGGTGATTCCCGAGGCGATTCAAAAATTGCTCGCCGTGAAACCGGATCAACGCAACGAGGCTCAACATCAGCAACTACTTGACCACTTCAGCAGCACCGAGCCGACGACTAAAGAGCTCGTGAAGCAGTTGGATGACCTCAAAAAGAAGGAACCACCGAAACCAGAATTGACCGTGCGAGTCGTCGCTCAGCGCCGAGCCGATCCGCGAAAGACGTTCGTACTCAAGCGCGGCGACTTCCTGGAACCGCTCAAGGATTTGGAAGTCACCCCGGCAGGGCTGACCGTTTTGCCGATGCTCAAGTCACGTGATGAGAAAGCTCAAGCCGACCGGCTTGATTTCGCCCGTTGGTTGATCTCACCAGACAACCCGCTGACGCCGCGAGTCACCGTCAATCACGTTTGGCGTCTTCTGTTCGGCAACGGCATCGTCCGATCGGCGAATGATTTCGGCGTGCGTGGTGACAAGCCGACGCATCCGGAGTTGCTCGATTGGCTTGCTGGTAAGTTCGTTGCAACTGCTGAGACTTCAGACTCAAATTCAGCGAAGCCGTGGTCACGCAAGTCTCTCATCAAGTTGATTGTCACCTCGGCAACTTACCGTCAGGCGTCACGGCATCGCTCAGAACTCAACGAAGTCGATCCGCAAAACATGTGGCTTGCTCGGCAAAATCGGATGCGAGTCGAAGGGGAGATCGTTCGCGATATCACTTTGGATGTCGCCGGACTCCTGTCGATGAAAGTCGGTGGAGCAAGCGTTTATCCGCCGCTCCCGGCAGGGATCGCGGACCTCAGTTACGCGGGCAATTTCAAATGGACGACCAGCACGGGCGAGGATCGCTTTCGCCGAGGAATGTATACGTTTTTCAAACGGACCGCGCCGCATCCGAACCTCACGACATTCGATTGTCCCGATGCAAATCTGACCTGCGTCGAGCGCCGCACGTCGAACACTCCGTTACAGGCACTAACGACGCTCAACAATGAAGTCTTCTCAGAAGCGTCGCAAGCACTAGCGCGACGCTTGTTGTCGCAATCATTCCCCGATGACGTGAGCCGCCTCTCGCATGCCGTTCGCTTGTGCGTTTCTCGCCCACCTCGAGACGTCGAACTGCGTCAACTCGCCGAATTGTTGAAGACTGCTCGCGAGTGGTATCGGGCTCACACAGACGATGCGAAACAACTCGTCGGTACATACGCCTCCAGCGGAGTCGCTCTTGACGAAACTGCCGCATGGATCGCGACCGCTCGCATACTGCTGAATTTGGACGAGTCGATCACACGCGAGTAAGTGCTCAATCTGAGTGGATTTGGAGTGTTCCTGCTCGACGGAGCTTTCCCTTTTGCGACGACATGCTGACCTCACGGACTTTCGATCGTGTAATACAGCGTGTCGGCCTGAAGCAGAATCGCATCAGCGGACGAAGTGTTCGACGTCGGTTGTCCGAATTGATCGAGTGCTGTGACTTTGAAGTTTTGGGCATCCGATCTTCGCAAACGCACGACGCCGTCGAGCTTACGGACTTGCCACGGGTTCTCGCCGATCGAGGTGATGCGATGGCGACGCTCACCGAGCGATTCCGAACGGAAACCGGTCGGCCGCTCTTCGGTCATCACTTGCAGCAGCATCCGTTTGGATTGAGCGAGCGGTCGGCCGTCGAGACTGACGACGATTACATGTGCGACATCCCGCGGAATGCTCAACGTCACGTCGGCAAGCGTGATCTCACCGGCGGACTTGAGGTCGCCACTCGCTCCTTGAGCGGCCGGCGCGTTGATCGTCAGGATGCCTTTGCCCCAGTCGAGTTTCAGTTCACCGGTTTGACTGGTGACAAGTTTCTTCGCGTGGTCAACAAATGATGCGAGCGACTTGAGCTTCACGGTAGGACGGGCACTCTTGCCCTCCTTGCCTTCGTTCTTGGCGTCGCTCGATGATTCGGAGCGACGGGCAGGAGTGCCCGTTCTACTTTGATCGAACGCGACACTCGTGCGACCGACGAAGTGAATCAGCGGATCTATCCGTTGGCCCGCCTTCAACGTCGTCCCAACCGGGACATCTTTCAGACGCAGTTCATCGAACGCGGCATCCTGCGGCAGCGGCGTGCCGTTCAGCTTGAGTAAGTCTTCGACATCAAGCGTCACGTCGGCCATCACGTCGCCGGTCTTCACGAGTCCGCGGCGATAGATCAGCGCGGCGGCGGGGAACTGGCCGAGCTGTGTCGGAGCGGTCAGCGTCCAGGGCTGCATGAAATAGCCCGGCTTGACTGACCAATCGACGCCGTCCTTCGCGAAATGAACGATGCAGTCGCTGTCCTGCAACGCTCCAAACGCGGCGAGATACAGCGGTGCCTCGCCCCGATGCCGGTTCGGACGGTTCCACGTCGTCTCGGAGATCATCGACGGCTTGTTGTCGTATTTTGGGTCCATCGCAGGATGCACGAACGACGCTGGCTTGCCTGACTCTTCGCTCTCGAATCGCAACGCACTGCGATCGGTCCAGGTGTGCCCGTCACGCATCGACCACTCGGAGAACTCCCCTTCGTTGCGGCAGCCGAAGTAGCCGTGCCGGTCGATGAAGTCTCCCGCTGTGTAAGTGAATTTCTCCAGCGGGCCGAAGACTTCGGGGCTGGCCGTCGCCCAGTTCGACGCGGTGATCAAGCCTTTGAAGCCGAGGCCGCGCAGGAACTGCGACGACTCGTCGTAGAAGCGGCGTTGCAACTCGGTCAGAAACTGCGCGGTGTCTTGATCACGCGGCGTTCGCTCGTGAGCGATGTTCCACAACGGACGAAAGCCGATGCGTCCCGCTGTCGGAACATCACGAGCGACCTTCTGGTCCTTCCACGCCGCGAACGCTTTGTCGAGCGAACCGTACTTCGTCTTCAGCCAGTCGCCGAACTGTTGTTCGAGCATTCGCAGTTGCGGGTCCGGGATGTTCTTCTCGTTGAAAGTCCAAAAGAAGAACGAGTCTTCGTTGATCAGTTCCGCACCGAACACCGCCGGTTCGTCGATCAGTCGTTTGCCGGTTGCCGGATTTGGTGTCGTGAGCAACGCTCGCCACCAACTGCGGTACTTGTCCTGAAACTTGGCGTTGAAGTAGAGCGAGGCGAACGCGTGCGTCTTGCCGTCGTAACCCGGCAGCCAATCGAGGTCCGTCGGCGGATCGAGCCACAGCGGGAAGTAAATCGAGAAGTGCGTGTAAATTCCCTCGGCCTTCATGGCTTCGACGACATCGAACGCCCGTTGAATTTTTGCGGGATCGACTTCGCCTCGCTTGTCGAACATCGGCCCATGCAGCCGCACGAGATTGACGCCGTACTTCGCCAACTGCCGCGCTTCGCGTTTCAACTCGTCGCGCGACTTCGCCGCCGCGCCGTTGACCGCCCAAAAGCGCACCGGCTCGCCGGTCTGGCTGTGAACGAAGTGGCCATCTTTGGCCGCGATGTAGCCGTGCTCGCCAGCGGACTTCTCGTTGAGGAACCGCAGATCAATCGCCGACGACGATTCAAACTTGTCTGACGACGGATCGAATGCAAACCAATCCTTGTCCGACTTGTTTCCTTCCACAGATTTCGCGATCTCTCCCGGCTTGAGAATCCCGCGCGGCGTAAACGGCTCCGCCGAAAAAACAAAGCAATCCAACCCGCCGTGATTGCTGTTGTCGCTATGCATGCGAAAGCGAATCACGTTCGCTCCGCGCTTCAACTCGACGCTGCCGACCTTAACCCAAGCGATGAACCGCAAGTCGAGCTTTCCGTCCCCCGCGATATTGGCTGCGTCGCGCGCGTTCTTCTCAAACTCGATCGGCTTCCAATCAGTGTCGTTCAATTGGAATGAGAGCTTCGTCGCGGTCGGATTCGCGCGGACCCAGAATTCAAACTTGCCGCCCTCCACTGTGACAGAGTACTCCGCTTCTCCTGCTGGTTTCTTGTCCGCAAAGTTGCTGATCCAGTCGCCGCCGGAAAGCTGATCCTTCTTAACTTGGTCGTACCACCACGGATGCCGATTCATCGTGGACTTTGTGGGCTTTTCCCCTTCGACCCAAATCGTTTCAGCCCGCGTGAGTGAATGAAAAGTCGTAACCAGACTCAGAAAACAGACAACCGATCTCAGCGTTTTCATGGGCCAAATCCTCCACGAGCGAGCATACCAATACGTCGCGAGATTGCACCTCACTCGCTGGGGGCCATACCGTGCGCGCAGAACCTGGAGTGCTGCGGCTCGACGCAGCCCTCCATTCATTTGAAATGGCGAGGTGGATCGCCACAAAACAGTCTGCCCCTCAAGCGAATTCGTGGATGATCGCTGAGCGATCTTGTGTGTCGTTATTTCAATAGAATGGAGGGCTGCGTCGAGCCACAGCACTCCAAGACTTGTTGGAGAACTCGATGAAAGCCATTTTGTCTGCTGCGTTGTTAAGTCTGCTTTGTGGGCCGCTCGCATTCACTGCGGAGCCGCTGACGATCAACGTCTGGCCGGGAAAACCGCCCGGCGAAACGAAGGAACTTCCGCCGGAAGCGGATCAGACGAAGCCAGCCGACAGGCTCATCGCGGGCCGCCGCATTATCAAGCTCGGTAATGTCTCAACGCCGCAGCTTGCGATCTATCGCCCGGCAAAAGAGAAAGACACCGGTGCCGCCGTTGTGATCTGCCCCGGCGGCGGGCATCACATCTTGGCCTACGATTTGGAAGGAACCGAAGTTGCCGAGTGGCTCAATGAGATCGGCGTCACCGGCATTGTGCTGAAGTACCGAGTTCCCGGTCGCGACCCTGAGAAGCGCTGGCTCGCTGCCGTGCAGGATGCTCAACGTGCGATGAGTCTCGTGCGCAGCAAAGCGGCTGAAGTGGGACTCGATCCTAAACGGATCGGCTTGCTGGGTTTCTCTGCTGGTGGACAAGTCGCCGCGCTGGTCTCGGTCATGCAGCAGCGTCAGTACGAACCGCTCGATGACGTGGACAAGGTCGCGTGCCGTCCCGACTTCGCCGTGCTGGTCTATCCGGGCGGCTTGGATGAAAAAAGCAAAGACGAAAAAAGCCTGCCGAAGTTGCGAGAGGAAGTAAGTGTCACAAAAGACGCCCCGCCGATGTTCTTCGTTCATGCCTACGACGATGGCGTGAGCGTCTTCAACACGTTGTTGCTCGCCATGGAACTGAAGAAGGTCAGCGTCCCGGCAGAGGTCCACATCTTCGCCACCGGCGGCCACGGCTACGGCCTACGACACATCGACGGCCAGCCCGTCACCGACTGGCCCAAGCCCTGTGAAGCATGGCTGAAAACGATGGGTGTCGTTCGGTAAACGGTATCCGACGAACGATCGCCAGATCTTTTTGATGCGCGGTCAATGTGGGTGAATTCGGTATCAATTTCATCTGCGATTCCGTGTCCTCCGTGCTGTCCGTGTCCAATCTTTCGGGCCTGATTTGAAATTGGACATGGACTGCACGGAAACAAACAACGGTTGGTCGTTCTTAAAACTTTGCCGTGAAGGATTTCTACCAAATCGCGGCACTACGTTGATGCGGCAGTCGCGATGCCTTCATCAGGCAATGCCCGCGTCAGTTCGCTCTGCTTCACCTCTTTTCGCAAAGCGATGATCGCCCACAGGCCGAACGGGACGCAGGACCAAATCGGAACCAACGGTGTCCAGTAACTGCGGGTGGTTCGTTCCAGCAGAATGGTTCCAAGCAGCAGCGGATACGCAATCGTGCTGACGAACAACGCCCAGCGTGTCAGTCGCGTTCGAGAAGTCCAACGCAGCAGTGTGAGGCTCAGGCCGATCAACAGGTCGAAACCGAGTTGCACAATCAGGAGCAGGAACCGCCAGTCCCAATCTTCAAGCCCCCATCTCCATTGTCCCGGCGGTCGAGACGGCCTGTGGGAAATCACCGACACGATCGTCAAGACGACTGAGATCAGAAAGGCAATACCAGCCAGTCCCAGCAACGCTTCGCAGGGCGCGGCGAGACGATCGGCACGGCTGAGCGAGTCACTCGAACGGAACACTCGCACGCTGTGCCGCCATAGAACGATCCAGCCCAGAATCAAGCAAAACCCAGTCATCGCCAACAGCGGAGCGACTTGAGTCGAATCAATTCGTGACAGTCTAAAGTCCCGTAACATTTCCGGCCGAAGACTTCCTTCGGCAACCACCATCGCAATCTGGATGCCAGCGATCCAGGCCGTCCATAGATACGCCAGGCCCAAAAATATCGCGCTGCTGATAACGATCTTGGATCGAAAGAACGCGACGAACTTCTGGAATGTTCGCCGTGCAGTCTCCACGATCCGGGGAATCGCCACGCAAATCTTCGACCACACGAATTGAGCCAATGCTTGGCACTGTTGCCCCAAACGAACAGTCGTGTCTTGGATCGTAAGCCAAGAGTAGCTCTCCGCGAACGGAACGTCGGTGAAGTGACCACGAGCACTCGGATGCGTCAAAATGAGCAATGCCCAAATCGCAAACGGCAAAGTGACAAACCACAGAACTCCAAAAATCGATAGCAACACGATGCAGCCAACAATCGTATTGAGATAACTCTGAAGGCTCTTGAGCCTCAACCCCGTGACGGTCGAGAGGGCACCTGCCCCCAATGACATGACTGTCAAAAAAACAAACGTGACGCTGACGCTGCTCGCATGGAACGGTAGCGTGAAGAACATGAAGAGACCGATCAGAAAACTGATCGCTCCAGTGGAGACCAATGCCGCTGCCGGAATGCTGAGCTCTCGTTCCAATTGTTCGCGAGTCTTTGGCTCAATGGTCGTTGACGGCGAAAACTGATGCTTGATCCAAGCGGAAAAGCGGTCCTTGAACTTGCTTTGCCCAGCGGCCTGATTGTGCGCGGACGCTTGGCTCTGCTGGGAGGTATCCGGAGGCAATGTCTCACTATCGCGGATGTGATTGACGTCGGTACGAACGTCGGTAATTCGCTGGTAGCGCTGTGACGGCTCTTTCTCCAAGGCTCGGAGCACGACTTCATCCAGACGCAGGTCGATGCGGACTTTCTGTGACGGCAAGGGGAAACGACCGAGCGGCAGTTCGCCGGTCAGCATTTCATAGAGCACGACTCCCAGCGAAAAAATATCCGCGCGGTGATCGACTTCGGTCGGATGCTCAACTTGTTCGGGAGCCATGTAGTGCGGCGTGCCGATCACTTCGCGAGTCCCGGTCAACTGTTTGCCAGACTCGTCCACGTTGCCAAGTTCATCGCTGGATCGGGCGATCTTCGCCAAACCGAAGTCGGCGATTTTCACGCAGCCTTCTTTCGAGATCAGGATGTTTTCCGGCTTGATGTCCCGATGCACAACCCCTTGTTCGTGAGCGTACTGCAACGCATCGCAGACTTGCGGCACGATCCCCAACACCTCTTTGCACGACAGCCGCCCGGTCTCCTCGACATGCCGCAAGCTCGTCCCGTCCACGAACTCCATCAGGAAGAAATACAAATCCCCCTGCTTGCCGAAATCGTA
Organism: Planctomycetia bacterium; assembly: GCA_026400935.1. Taxonomy (GTDB): domain Bacteria; phylum Planctomycetota; class Planctomycetia; order Planctomycetales; family Planctomycetaceae; genus SXKJ01. Next base: position 24,824 of record JAPLNX010000128.1, read on the forward strand.
GACCGTGACGATGTGCGGATGATTGAGCTTCGCCAGCGCCCGAGCCTCCCGCTGAAACCGCTCCGCGAACCCCGGATCGTTTTCAAAATCGGGCCGCAGAATTTTCAACGCGACCATCCGGTCGAGTTCCTTCTGCCGAGCCTTGTAAACGACTCCCATGCCGCCGTAACCGACCCGCTCCAGTATCTCCAACTGCGGAAAATACGGAGCCAACATCTCCGGCAACGGAGCGACAAACCGAGGTCGATACGCCGCCGTGCTCGGCTGATTCAACCCCGGCTGACTTTCAAATCCAAGAGTCAACAAACACTTCGGACACAGCACGGAGGGAGTTCCCGGTGGAACCGCTGCACCACACTGCGGACATCGCTTTTCGCTGACATTCTCAGCGACACCGGACGGTTCTGGTGTCGCTTGGGCCGGCGATTCTGGCGGCATTGGATCGGGCAATGAGTCTTCGGTAGTCGTCATGATCGCCTCTCGTGAATGACATCTACCGAGTACTACGCGATACCGAAGACGAGGTTGCTCAGAATTTTCAGATTCCAAAACTTCGGCTCTTATCCAACCGGTTCGAGAATTCGGTGAGTTGGGACAGGACGACCGGGGCGGAAGCTTTGAAGAGTTTGGATCGTGTGAGTGGCGTTGATTGCCGAGCACGCGGCAGCGAGTTCTTCGCGGACGAGCGAGGAGAGTTGATCGGGGTCAGTGGCGACGCGTGCGTTGACGACAACGTGAGCCGTGCGGACATGAGCTTGCGAGGACAAGGACAACTCTGGAGACGTGAAGCTGCTGACGAGATTCGCAACTGCATACGTTCCGTCGCACAAGCCGATCGTCTTTAAGTGAGCGGTCTCGGCTTCGATCTCGCTGAAGCGTGATTGCAGGCGAGTGATCACGTCTAGTAGCAACTCATCCAAATCAAACGGCGTATCGCTTTCGACGAGAGCTTGGCTGTTGAGCCAGCCGAGTTCTGCTTCGCCTTCCGCGTAGACGTCATAATCGAGGTCCATCACACGACGCCCGAACTCGCCACGTTGGTCGAGAAATTCCACCAGCGAATCAAATCCGTCTCCGGTGCGAGCCGACATGCGGAGGATCGGTCGTCCGGGGAACTCTTCGTCGAGCAACCCGGCAAGTTCTTGAACCTCGGTCGGCGAAATTTCGTCGATACGATTGATGAGAATGAAATCCGCCTCTTCGAGTTGCTTGCGAAAGATGTACTCTGCCTTCGGTGAAAAACCGCCGCGAGCCTCTTTTCGTAAAATCTTCGCACCGTGACTTGGCTTCAAAATCACGCCATACGGAGCGACGTCGAACGGTCGTTTATAGACCTGCACGAGCGGACGAATCACGGTCGCGACTAGATCAGTGCAACTTCCCACGGGCTCCGCGAGGATCACATCCGGCAACAACTCTTCGCTGAGCCGTTCGACCGTGGAAGTGAGTTCGTTGAAGTTGCAGCAAAAGCAGGCTCCGGCGACTTCTCCCACGTCGAAGCCTTGCGATCGCAGGCTGTGCGTATCGACCAAGTCGGTCGTTTGATCGTTCGTGACGATTCCGACTTTCAATCCTTGAGCCGTGTAGTGTCGAGCGAGTCGTCCAACTGTTGTTGTCTTACCAGCCCCCAAAAAGCCGCCGATCATGATGAAGCGAGGAGTCATGTGATGTCTTTCTATTGATTCGCAAACAAGCGACGTTCCACAACCCCACTGAGACAAGCTCTGTGGGGTCGCCTATTTTGAGGGTCGCTTATTTGAGGATTAGTCGAGTTTTACTCGGGGTGATCTATTTTCTCTGCCACTCGTTCAAACTGTTGGTATCCGTGAAGGGATAAGTCACTGCGTGGTCGGGCTGAAATTTGTGAGCGGTCATCCACGGGAATGCCGTCTGTTTGGCGTTGCTGGGATCGGGATCGGTGAGTGCTTGGCCGTCCGCTTCCGCGTAGATGGTGCGAACCACGGGGACTCGCGAGGTGGCTTTGGGGACGAGTTCATAGTCGCTGCCGCGAGTCTGCAAGTACCACGTGTTGTCACGAAAGCCACTCAGGAGTCGGCGATTCGCGGCCGCTGCGATCGTCGCGCGATCGGCTTCTGTCAGCGTCCTGTTTGAACTTAAAGATTGCACAAGCTTTTGAGTTTCCGAGACATCGAAGCTGACCCAGCCATACGGCGGCAAGAAGGCTTCTAACTTACAGTGCGACGGCGAGTTCTTCGGAAACGTATTGATGCCGTACGTGATTCGCGTCGGCTGACCGATCAAGCGCCCCATCGCCGCGCAGAAGCCGTGATAGTCGCTGCAATGTCCGCGTCGCTGTTCGATCGCATGGACCGAGCTTCCCGCTAGTGACGCGTTGACATGATCGTAAGTGAAACTGCCAGAGACCCACGTCATCACCGCATCGAGATCGTGCAAGCCACCGCGACGTTGCGGCACGATTTGTTGTAGCAACTTTTCAAAGCGTGCATCTGCGACAACCGCTTGCGACTCACTGCGGCGATACGAGGCAAAACTGGTCGGCCATTCTTTCACACTTTGCACGTTAGCCGAGTCGACGTTCCAGCGGAGTTCCCAAACTTTGATCTTCAGTTTGTGTTTGATGATCTGCCCGCCTTGAGGATTCGCAAACTCAAAATAGGCAAAGCGATTTCCGAACAACGGCTCGTCGGCAATTTGCGGTGTGACCGACTCCGGAAACGTGGTGAGTTCAGACGACAGCACTTCTTGACCCGCGTCGCTGGTTGGAATCGGCAACCAAACTCGCAACAGCTTCGTCTTGTAAGGAGCCGTCACGACCACTTGGAACTCGACGTCGTAAGCCACCGGGTTTGATCGCTTCGCTGAATAAGGCTGCGTCGGATCGAGTCTCACGGCATCGTCACCGAGTGCCAATGCGGCACTTCCACAAATGGCAGCCAACAACAACCAGAACTTCATGAGTGCCCTTTCGATGACGCTGACGGGAACGCAGGCCGCACTCCAATTTCATAAACGCCGCCGCCCAACACTGCTCCGAAGATCGGACCCACGATGTAGACGGTGAGCCAACTGGTTTCCTCAAAGCCCGGCAGTGCGATCCGGCCCCAGCCTGCCAACGAGGCAAACAGCCTCGGCCCGAAATCGCGGGCGGGATTGAAGCAAGCTTGCGTCAACGGCGCCAGTACCGAAATCAACACTGCGACGGTCAACCCAATGAAAACGGGAGCCAGTCCTGACGCCGGTCGGCCATGATTGCGTTCGTCTGTGACGGCGAAGACCACGAATCCCAGGATCAGCGTGCCGAGTAACTCCGCCCCGAAGGCTACGCTGACAGGGACGCGAGTTCGCAGTTCTTCGTGCTTGGCTGCCGAATACGGATCAGAACCGCTCGCAAGGCCACCGGGATTTGGAAAATATTCGCCGTAGCACATCGCGGTCACGATGCTGCCCGGCTCACCACGCACGACACCTTTTTCCAGCTCCTTCGCGGTCAGATGCGGACCGAACAACACAAAGAGCGACACCGCGGCGAGAAACGCACCGATCATCTGCCCGCCGATAAACGGCAGCACACGACTTTTCGGAAAGCCACGCCACAAAGACATCGCCAGCGTCATTGCCGGATTGAGATGTGCGCCGCTCACACCGCCGACCGAGTACGCTGCCAACATGATCGCGATGCCCCACACGATCGCGACCTGCCACAGCCCTTGCTGAGCACCCGTCAGAACCGCCGCGTGGACCACTCCGCAACCAAAGAAGACCAAGAGATAAGTCCCGATCGCTTCGGCGGTCACTTGCTGTGCGAGAGTCGGTTGCTTCACGATCGGTCTCCATCATCTGGGCGTCAAAGAGCAGCACGTTCTAACTATCGTAAGAATGTGCCGCAACTCTCTGACGGACAATGTTCGACGTATGATGTCCAGCAGACCAAGCCACGCAGCTCGGCTGCGTTGAGGAGCATCTCGGTTGAGGAACATGCTGCAAGTTGCGAAACCGAGAGGATCATCAGCCTTCCAGGCCGCTCATGCGACCGTTGCTGTCGCCGAAGGAATCGGCAGGTGTGCCCATGCGGTCGAAGAACGAAAGGAAGAGATTGTTAAGCGGAATTTCTTTCTCAGTGACAATGTAGCGACCGGGCTTGATTGTGTTGCCAGCTCGCCCCGCGACGATGACCGGGAGGTTGTGGTGTGAGTGAGCGTTGCCGTCGCCAAGGCCGCTCCCGAACATCACCGCACAGTGATCAAGCAGCGTACCTTCGCCCTCTTTGACGGACTTCAATTGTTGGATGAAATACGCGAATTGATCGATCTGAAACTTGTCGACCTTTTTCAGCTTGTCCATTTTGTCCGCCTCGTTGCGGTGATGTGACAGCTCATGATGGCCCTCGTTAACGCCGACCATCGGATAGGTCTTGTTACTCCCTGCGTTGCCGACCATGAATGTCGCGACGCGAGTGCTGTCCGTGCGAAAGGCGAGCATCAGAAGGTCGTACATCAACCGCAGATGCTCACCGCCATCTTTGGGAATCCCTTTCGGAATCTCATACTCAGGCCGTGTGTTCTTCGCGTTTGTCTCTGCTTGCTCGATGCGCGTTTCGATCTCTCGAACGGCGGTGAAGTACTCGTCGATCTTGTGACGGTCGGTCTGGCCAAGCTTTTCTTTCAACTTCACTGCGTCGCCAGCAACGACATCAAGAATGCTCTTGCGATTCGCTGCTCGTTTCGCTCGAGCTTCCGGATTGTTCTCTTCGCCACCGAAGAGTCTTTCAAACGCTTGTCGCGGATTGATCTCTTTGGCCATCGGCGTCGATTCAGTCTTCCAGGAGATGCTGCTGGAGTACGCGCAGCTATAGCCCGAATCGCAATTTCCCGACGTGCGACCCGGCTCGATGCCGAGTTCCAGCGAAGGGAGTCGAGTCTGGCTCCCAATCTTCGCCGCGACGTGTTGATCAGCCGACATACCGACTTTGATGTTCGCTCCCGCCGTTTTCACAGGATGAGCACCGGTCAAAAAACTTCCCGCCGCCCGTGCGTGATCGCCGGGCCCGTCCCCTTTGGCTCGACCGTTGTCCTGAGCCAGTCCGCTGATGACGAGCACGTCATTCTTGTGCGGAGCGAGTGCAGCGAGCGACTCGCTTAATTCATAGTTTTCGCCGGGAGCCTTCGGAAACCATGCGGACTGAATCACACCGTTGGGCTGAAACACAAACGCCAGCCGAGTCGGAATCCCTTTCCCAGCAGCCACTGATTTTTCCGCCGCCACACCCAACGCATGAGTGGCCAACATGGAATCGAGTAGCGGCAGCGCCACCGCCGCTCCAAGTCCTTTCAAAATCGCCCGGCGAGACAGCAGGCCAGAATTTGAAAAGGTCCGCAGCGTCGCCCGATCGGCGGCGGTGATGTGATTGAAATCGAGATTCATGATTCAAGCTCCCAAACGAATTTTGTTTTGCGACTCTTGGTCAGCCGCATTGTTTCGATTCGCAAAATCAAAGACTTCAGTTTCGATCACTCGTACCGGCGTCTGCTCACTCCAAACAGTCTGACGAATCCATTCTGCTGTTTCCGGAGAGAAGAGTTGCTCTCCGGTTTGAACACAAACTCGGCAAGGCACGTTCTCAATCAGAATGAAACGATCCCCAATCCGCTGCGTGTATGTGATGAGTCGTTCTTCAAATGTTTCGTAAGGCATCGGCATTTCAAGTTCTCCGAGTGTGACCTTCAAGCCATTCGTTCGGATCTGGCTCGTAGAGTGTGATGACTTTCACCAATTGTCGAGTCGGGTAACTGCAAAGCACATGCAGCTTTCTGCCATCATTTGTCTGTCCGAATAATAAACAACTCGGCCAATACTTATCGTTAGGGTTGTCTTCGATAATTGATCCGTAGCAAACTGCCTCATAGATTTCAGAAAGGCTGATCTGGCGATCCGCCATTTGTTCGGTGGCATGTTGTGAAAGCTCAAACTTTCCAATAGCCACTTTTCTTTTTAGCTCGTCAATCAGATCAGGGTTCACGCAACTCTTACTCCGAAAATACTCCCTATTACTCCACCGGCCCATCCCCACGTCGCATTTGAAACGGTTCGCTGAGCACGATTTGGGAGATCAGTGTGGAGAACTTGTAGTTATCGGCGGCATGAGTGGTCAGCACTTTATCGACGGCGCAGCGGTCGTAGTATTCCAGTCCGCGACCGATCGCGTAGGTCATCAGCTTTTCGGTGAGGCAACGGCTGAACTGTTTGCTGCGGCCTTTGAGGATTGCGATCAGTTCGGTCGAGCCGTTGAACTTGTCCCCGCTCGGCAAGACGCCAGATGCATCCACATCGTGCTGACCGTCGCGATCGCGCCAGCGGCCGATGGCGTCGAAGTTCTCGAAGCCGAAACCGAGGTCGTCCATTTGGCGGTGACACGAATTGCACATCGCGTTTTCGCGATGCAGTTTCAGCTGATCGCGGAGCGAGGCATCCGGTTTTGCGGCTTGTGTCACTTCGAGACTCGGAACGTTCGGTGGTGGCGGAGGCGGGGCGGTGCCGAGGATGTTTTCCATAATCCATTTGCCACGCTTCACCGGCGAAGTTCGTCCCGGATTTGAGGTGACGGTCAAGATGCTCGCTTGCGTGAGTAGCCCGGCTCGGCCGCGCGCCTTTTCGAGCGAGACCTTTTGGAACTCGTCCCCCTTAACACCGTCGAGTCCGTAATGCTTCGCAAGTCGTTCATTGGCGAACGTGAAGTTGGCATCCAGTAACTCCAGCGTGCTGAGGTCTTCACGCAAGATGTGGTCGAAGAATTTCTCAGTCTCAAGACGCATGTCGTCTCGGAGTTGCGTTGTGTAATCCGGAAACTTGGTCGGATCGGGCATCAGCTCATTCAGGCTCCGCAGGTTGAGCCACTGAATGGCAAAGTTTTCGACGATCGCTTTCGAGCGTTGGTCCTTCAACATTCGTTTGACCTGTTGTTGGACAACTTCCGGTTTGCGAAGCTCGTCGTGTTCTGCGAGCGACAGCAGTTCGTCGTCCGGCATCGAACTCCACAAGAAGTACGACAAGCGAGTTGCAAGTTCAAACGGGCTGATCTCGTGCTTTGCTTTCGGGTCGTTGGGATTTGCGTCTTGTTCAATACGAAAGAGAAAGTTCGGCGAGCAAAACACTGCCTGCAGGGCGAACTGCATGCCGCGTTCAAACGTCTCGCCTTGTGAGACCGCCATTTCGACGAGCGGCACAAAGCGACTGACCTCTTCGTCGGTCACCGGTCGGCGAAACGCTCGGCGCAAGAACGGGCGGAGGTTCTCGTAAGCGGCATCGACGAGCGGACGAATGGCATTCGGCGTGGCGACGATCAGCTTGCGATGCGATTCCGGCAAGTCTTCCGGTTTCACGTCGAGCGGACCGACGACTTCTAACCAATTGACATACAGGTTGCGGTCCGTGCCTCCCTTTGTGGCTTTCGGATCGTAGAAGTCGTTGGGGAAAGCGGCCGCGAACTGGTGCGAACCACGTTCGACTGTCATCCGAAATTCAAATTCTTCGGTGACTTGTTGACCTTTGACTTCAAATGTGTGGGCCGGTTTTCCGTCGAACTGAAAGGTCATCTTGGCGAGTTCCGATCCAGCTTGATCGGCCATCGCTTGGGCACGCAGGAGGTACTCACCCGCACGCGGGAAAGTGTGCTCTGTCATGACTTGACCGTCGGAGACGATCGCCCAACCATCGCCATGATCATTCGCGCCCCCCTTCGGCTTGAGCTGTTTGCCGACGATACGAGTCTTCTTGGCTTTCGTGGGGTCGGCGGAATTGATCACTCTCTCGCTGATCCTCTCTGCCGCATCGAGGTACTTCTCCATCAACAGCGGTGAGACCGACAGCACGTCACCAATGTTGTCGAAGCCGTAACCAACATCATCGGACGGAAAATCATTCGCCGGACTGAAATCAATGCCGAGCAAATCGCGGATCGTGTTGTTGTACTCAACGCGGTTGAGGCGACGGATGGTGACTCGGCCGGGATCGCGGTTGATTTTGCAGTCGATGTTGAAGAGTTTGTCGTCGAGCCACGCGGTAACTGCGAGGAACTCATCGTGAGTCGGACGTGCTCGGCCATCTTCGACCGGCGGCATCGCTTCGATCTGCAACATCGGGAGTACCTTCTCCCAATGCTTGCGGCCTTTCAAAACCGACTCCTCGCTGTCGAACGAGTGCAGAGCAATGCCCCCTTCGGCGTTCTCCGTTCCATGGCATTCGACACAATACTTCTTGACGAACGGCGCAATCTGTTGCTGATACGTATCCGGCTTCGCGGCGGCAACTTGATTTGGCTCAATCGCTCCAGTTCCCCAAATCACAATGCTGATTAACACGAGTGAACCGAATCCGGCAACGCTCCACAACGGCCATAACTGACGCGCGATCCCGCGTGCTGGTCGCTTGGCCGAACGAGCCTGCGCGGCGGGCAACCTCAACGACTCAGATGCTCTGCGAACCGGACGCGGTTCAGCAACGATATACGCTGCACCGCAATCTTCGATCGGACAACGTCCTTTCTTGCCGACATGCGTTGAGCTGACTTTGAACGTTGCTCCGCAATGAGCACAGGTAATTGCGATCAATCGAGGAGTGTGAGCGGACATCGGATTCACTTGGCGGGAGAAGAACAGGCGGTTTCATTCCTGCTAATTCGTCTGGCACAACACAACTTCGTCTGGCACAACACAACACAACACAACACGGAGCGTCGTGTCACACGGTTGCGGTTCGGTGGAAGTCTACTTCCCTCCGGACGAGCACGACAGCTTGCTGAAGAGAACTCGCGAGACTCCGTGACGACTCTCCACGCTAACCACTAGAATCTGCGGCGCGAATTAGTGACGGAGGCCGGTCGTAACGATTGTGTGACGTTCGACGCCAATCGAGACAATGTCGTGCGTGCCGGATGCCTAGCACGACAAAAACAGGAAAGCCTCTCTGCATGACTCAAGCTGCGACTTCGCTGCGATCGGTAGCCGGTCTGTCCTTGCTGACGTTGGGTCAGATGGGGTTGCAATTCGCCTTCCAAATATTGCTGGCTAAGCAATTCGGTGCGCGAGCGGAAATGGATTCGTTCCTCGCTGCTTTGACGTTGCCGATGGTCGTCAGCGGTTTGTTGGCAGGCTCGTTGGCGTCGGCCTTCGTGCCGGTTTACATCGAGACGAAACAGCGAGCGGGCGAAACTGCGGCGTGGACGATGGCCGTGCAAGTCATCTGCTGGATGTTTTTGGTGACGATCGTGCTGTGGAAGGGAACGACGTATTTCGCGGAGCCGTGGATGCGGGCGTTGCATCCGAACTTTGATGACGAACAAATCTGGCGCACTGAAGAACTACTCCGAACGTTGTCGAGCTTAATCATCTGGAACACGTTGGGGGGATTGGCTCGCGCGTGGAATCACTGCCACGGTCGCTTTGCGGTGACGGGCTTTGCCGCGCTGGTCGGTAACGGAGTGACGTTGGGTGTGGCTTATTGGAGAGCAAACGAGGGCGGAACCGATGCGGTCGCTCAAGCGGTCAGCATCGGGGCGGTCATCTCGTTCGCGATGCAGATGCCGTGGGTCAGTCTCTTCTCGCGCGGTTGGCCGGTAACTCCGGAATCGCAGTCGGCGCTGCGGCGTTGTTTTCTATTGATGCTACCGTTGGTCTTCGGGCTGGCCTGCAATCAAAGCGATCCGTTGCTCGATCAATACTTAGTTCCGGCGTTGCCCGGCGGTGTGTCTCATTTGGGATACGCCGCACGCTTGGCTGCCGCAGTGATGAGTTTGGCAACAAGCGGACTCGCCGTCGTCGCATTTCCGGCGTTGGTACGACACGCAGCGGAGCGAGACGACGACAAACTGCGAATAGAAATCGCCGGAGCGTTGAGGTTTCTGGCGTTGTTGTTGGTCCCAGTTGTGGTTGCGTTGGTTGGCTTTGGCTCACCGTTGATTCGCGACCTGTTGCAACGGGGCCGCTTCTTTCCAGACGACACTAAAGAGGTAGCCGGATTGCTGGCGTTGCTGTGCGGGATGATTGTGGGTGGAAGTGTCGGTGAGATCGCCGCAAAAGTCTTTTACTCCGCGCAGAACACACGCACGCCAGTAATTGTCGGTCTAATTGGCTTCGCTGCCGGTGTAGCATTGAAGTTGATGTGGAGCCCTGTGTGGGGCGTTGCAGGATTGGCTGCGGCGACGTCGATCTTTTATTTGTTCAACGCGGTTGTGTTGTTGATGTTGATTGCCCGGCGACTGGGCAGGGGGATTTTTCGTGGAGTCTTCGGGGCATTGGTCCGGTCATCGATTGGTTCCGCCGTGGCTGCCGGTGTCGGTCGTTATGTCATGCAGATGTCATTGCCGTTTCCGGCATTGACCGGTGGACTCGCTGGAAGTGCGTCGCTGTTGATTGTGCTCGTCGCTCTGCGTGACGAGGTTGCTTGGCGCGCCTTGCGAATGCTGCTGCCTGCCCAGAAACAGGAGCCGCAATCTTGAGTACCGTGTCACATGCTGAGCCGAAACAAGCTCAAGCGATCGAATGGGAGACAACCACTTGCCCGTTGTGCGGTGCTGATCGTTCCCAATCTATCTTTGTTGGAACCGATCTGCTTTATAGATGTGTTGGAGAATTCACGCTCGTCCGCTGCGACGGTTGCGAGCATCACTACTTAACCCCGCGACCGACACGAGCGTCGATTGGCCAGTTTTATCCCACCGATTATGGGCCGTTTCGTCGAGCAGATGACGATGATGTCCTCACCAACTTGACGGGCAGGAGTGCCCATCCTCCGGCGGTAAGGCTGAGCCGGTTATCGCCCCGTTCGTGGTGTTGGCTGAAACGCTCGGTGTTGTGGTGGATTGAATCGCATGCGGCACCGCTTCCCCCTGTCGTCGCACAAGGAACGAGTCGAGCGTTGGAACTCGGATGCGCTCAAGGTTCGTACCTGGAGCAATTGCGACAGAATGGCTGGACCTGTGTTGGAGTGGAACCCGCTGCCGAAGTCGCGGCACGTACGGCGGCAAAAGACTTTGACGTGAGAGTTGGCTCGCTGGAAGAAGTCGTCCACCAAAACCTTCAAGACAAGGCTGGACGATCAACGTTCGCTCCATCGAGCTTTGACGCGGTTATCGCTTGGATGGTTGTCGAACATCTCCATGATCCGCTGGCGACCTTGAAACTCGTTCGCGAACTGCTCGTACCGGGCGGGCACTTGTTGATCAGCGTTCCAAACTTCGGCTGTTGGGAGCGGTCGTTTTTCGGTCGTTATTGGTACGCGATGCAGTTGCCCACACATCTCCAACATTTCAATCAGAAAACGTTGTGTCAGTTGTTTCATGCGAGCGACCTTGAGTTGGTGGAACTGATTCATCAGCGCAACGTCAATAACTTGGTCGGCTCTGTCGGGCTGTGGCTGCGGACAAAGTTTCCTCGATGGTCTCTCGGCATACGGTTGATTCGTTGGACTGACAATCCTTCGGCCTTGGGATTGTGTCTGCTCGCTCCGTTGTCTCGTATCTTGGCACTCATCGGACAAGGGGGCCGACTGACGGTGGTGGCTCGGCGGCGAGAGTTAAGACAACAATCCTGAGAAGTGTGGTGCCATCGGACTTTTGTGCTTGTCATTGTGAATCCAGAGTCTGACTCCGGGCGGTTCACCTGATACGGAATCAGGACACTGGTGGCACCATCGACCTTGCTTGATCAACTTGGCATAGTGGTGGCGTCTTACTGCGATCTACCGAGGTTTGTATCGTGCGTCATCAACCACCAGAACATTGGAAAAGTCTCAACGGACCATGCGGATGGTTCCGTGTGTGGCATCCGCCGTCATGGCAGGTGGAAGTGATGGACGGCGTCTCGCATGTGATGTTGCCCGATCAAGCTGGCATCCTTTCGATTCGATGTGTGTGGGGCGATGTTCCTCGCTTAGATGAGGCCATCAATTTCAATCGGCTCTTTCCGTGGCGTCGCAAATTGCAGCGGATTCAGTCACTGGTGCTGTCTCAGACCTCAGCGGGTTGGCAAGGGGAAGCGGTGCTCGATCCACCGCAGTCTTGGTGGCGTCGTTGGTTTGGCCGACGTGATTGGCATCGTTGGAAAGCTTGGGCGATTGACTGGCCGAGCATGATGTTGTTGGTCACGTTCGTTGAACGAAGCGACCGGGTCCATGACCCTGAAACGGACACACTCGTTCGTATGGTCCTCAATACGTTAGAGGCTCCGGAGATGATCGCTGATCCTCCGGGTGTGTTTGCTGAGCGAGCCTTGAAGCTAGCCCGTGAAAAGTTTCCGCTCTTGGAATGCGAGGCGGTTGGTGATTTTCAACTGCGACTCGGTAAGTCCAACGTCAATCTTTACAACTTTTATCGTACCTATGTGCAAGCTCCCGATCGCTTTGAAAGCATCTTGTTGCCTGCGTTGACGACAGTGGTACAGGTTCAAGAATGGGGCGATGAGCAAACCACTCCCACATTGGACACTGTCCGCGAACGAATCATGCCGATGCTTTATCCGGAGAAAGTGTGGCAGGAAAACTTCCCCAATTTTGTAGGCGAACCTTGGGTTGGCAACTTGATGATTCTTTACGTCGTCGATGAAGCTCAGGCTTACTGGTACATCCGCAACGAACTGTTGGAGAAATGGCATCTCACGGCAGAAGAGTTGCACGATTTGGCAATGACGAACCTCGAGCAATACTTCGTCGATCATCCCAGTGAAATGTTGCTCAGCGGCCAAGAAGACGGCCCGCGATTGCTGATGCCGCACAAACCAGATGCTTACAACACCGCGCGATTACTCAGTCGCACCTTCCACGAAAAACTACGGGATGTGTTGGGGAACGAGTTCGCCGTTGGTATGCCGAACCGAGACTTCTTTGTTGCGCTGAGCACGGATGCTCCCGAAATGGTCCGCCACATCCGCGAACGGGTACGTGAAGACTTTTCGCAGATGGACCATCCTCTAACCGACAAACTGCTGCTCGTCAGCGCCGACGGCGTGAGCGAGTTGCCATAACGCTGCGTAAAACGCCAGATCTCTACGCAACGATACTGTCGCAGGTTTGCCACACGATGCCGTTTCGCAACGCCGTTTGCACGCTCGCTTCATGACAGGCGATAGCATTTTCCGCAGAAACGTGCTGAAATTTTGCGTGTTTCCAGTCGCAACATCGTGGCACTCTCTTTGCTTATCCATTCGCCAACACACGCAGCACCTTTGATTTGGCTAGTTGATCTGAAGCATCAATGAGGCCGAGTTTGGGTTGTTCGACCAATATCTCAACAAGAAACGGAACGCTCACAGTGAACCAACAAATGTTTGTGGAGTTCACCGCCCTTGTGGCGGCTCAGGCGTCGCTAGTCATCGAAGGGACGAACGCAATTCCAGATGGGCCGTTGTGGGTCTTTTGGCAACATAGCCAAGCGGTTCTGCGGCGTTGGCGTGGCTTGATTGAGATTGCCTCACAGCAGTCCGATAGAACGGTCAGCCCACAAGTGCTCGACATTGCCGAACAGGTGCTGATTACCGAAATGCTGACGCGCGTTTGGGGAACTGTTTTGACCGCCTGTGATCTACAACGAGATCAACGTCACTGCGCTCAGATTGCTCGCAGTGTGTTGAACACTCACCAGCAATGTCGAGTCAGCGTGCTGCGACTGTTGGTTCATGCCAACTCTGTTCCGAGTGAAAGAATGGCAGAACTCGACCGCTTGCGGAGGCGAGTCGAACGTTGGACCGACCTGCTAATCGGGCCGTATGTCGAGAGGTTCGGAGAACCATTAGATGCCTTCGCGTTCGATTTGCGTCGTGCGAGAGACTTCGGCGAAGAACAATCCGCTTCACGCTTTCAGACAACTTCGCAGCCGACCTGGACCTTCTTGTTAGCCGGACTTCGTTCCGCATTTCCGCAAAAGAAACCGTTCACCCCCTCGTCAAACAACGACCTATTGCTGCCGATCCTGCGTTCGATCTTGGCCTCGTTTCCTGACGATGCTTTTGGAGGTTCGATCAAGTCCTTACGTTGGTCACGTGCCAACCGTAGCGGCCAACATGCTGAAGGCCCCACAATTCTGCCTAAGTCTCATCGAAACATTCGCCGTGATGTCGCCGGTTTCAGTCGTCATGTCCCAATGCGATCGCTACGACCACCGACTCATTGATGTAGTGACGTTCCCACAACTTTGGCGACAACGACCGTTCGATCGTCAGACGGTGCGGCACCAACTGTGTGCTGTTCAAGAGCGTTTAACAGAGATGCGATGATCTCATCAGGCTCACTGGAGCAACGAGATAACTCAGCATCCAGTCGATCGGTTCCAAAGAGTTCGCCCCTGGAGTTCGCCGCTTCGATGATGCCATCGGTGTAGAAGATCAATTGGTCTCCCGAATGAAGTTGAACCGTCGCGTTGATCGCATTGAGCGACGGGACGACACCGAGCGGGAAGCGTTGAGCTTGATCGAGCGCCGTAACTTCGCCTAGTTCACACGATCGCCGTCGCGGCGGATTGTGTCCGGCCGATGAGTACGAAAGCGTTCGCGAGTCAGGATGAAAGATTGCATAGAATGCGGTGATGAACGTGCCGCTGTCTCCGAGATAGTGCTCGTTGAGTTTCGTGTTGAGAAAGTTCAACATCTCACTGGGCAGATTCGGCGGGCCGGAAAATGCGTGAGCGATACTGTGCATCACCGCCATCATGACCGCTGCCGGAGTTCCGTGGCCGCTGACATCAGCAATGAGCAAGCCCCAGCTTCCATGAGGAAGTGGAAAGAAGTCGTAGTAGTCACCTCCCGCTCGGCGGGCAGTTTGATAGTGTGCGGCCAACTTCAACTCCGGAATGATCGGAAGCTGTTCTGGCAACAACGATCTTTGAATGCTGGCAACTGCTAATAATTCGCGATCAATTTCCTCGTAAGCTGCTTTCACTCGCTCAGCCAATACGAGGTTGTTGGTCGCTCGACCGAAGAGATTTGCCAGCCACACCGCTTCGGGAAGATGCTCTTCCGGAAAACCATTAGGGGTGCGCATCGCGTGAAACGTCATGTTGACCGCTTCACCGTTTTCCAACAGAGGGATCGCTTGCAGCGATCTCATTCCAGCAAGGTATTCGCGAGCAGGATCGTTAGCCGCCAACACCAAGTCATTGATGATCCGCGGTTCATTGCCATAAATCAGCTCGGCCAAAATTCCTCCTGATAGAACTGGGAGCTTTCCTGGTTCCTTCCACGGATTGATCGGGTGCTGCCATTCGCTGAACCGTGTAATCCGAAATTTGGGAAACGCCAGTCCACGACGACTCAACGCTAAGCGTCGGTCAACATGCGGGTTCACTTGCCGCATCCGTTCGTAGTACTGCTGAACCATTTCCTGCGGGTCAGTCTGAGTGCTCAGTTCCCGCATCGTCTCCATGATGTGTGACAACCGCTCCTGCCAGGGTTTCGATTCAAAGGGGGCGGCTTGAGAAAACATGGTTGTTCCTGATCTTATGCGTGAGCAAATGATGGCGTGTTTTCAATCGCCCGGTTTGAAAAACCGGGCTAAGAAATCACTCTTCCATTGCGACAAACAAAAAACCGAAGGGACGATCGCAGGCGGCCTGTCGATCGTCCCTTCGGAGTTTGCTGGAATCCATTCGCCACCGCTATTCAGCAGGTGCCTCTTTTTTAGTCGCAGTTTTTGCGGGAGCTTTGCCTGCTGCTGGAGTGATGTCATTTGACGCACTCGAGCCAGCAGCAGCAACCGGGACCGCGATCGTTTGCAGAACTTCGTGCGATTCGTCGTTCTGTAAGAACGCGATGATGTGGAAGCGTTTCAGGTCGAGCGGCTTCGCGGGGAAGTCGATCCCTTCGCTCTCTTCGTACTTCTTCAAGTAGTCCACGAGCGAGCCTTTCAAATCGGCGAGTGGAATCGATTCGCTGACGACCGCTTTGCCATCAGTAATTGGCGTTCCTTCCGGGCCACCGACCATGCGTCGCACGATCATCTCGTGACTACGAACGCCGTTGCGGGCCAAGAAGTGGACTTCGTCTTCCGCGATCACAACTCGTAAGCGGAGATCCTTCATGTCGTCTTCTTTAACTTGGTCGAGTCCTTGCACGTCGGACTTCAGCACCAATTTGTCTCCATCGATCTTGGCGACCAAGCGAACTTTCACGTCCGCCTTCTTTGCCAGTTGTTGATCAACCAGCTTCTTCAATCCTTTGTAGATATCCGGCGAGTTCGGCAGATATCCGCCGACTCCGTTGATCGGCGCACCGTTGAGATAAACCGACGGCGTTCCCTGACCGCGATAGTAGCCTGAGAAACGCTCTTCACCATCCGCGTTTGTCATCGGATCGGGACCGGGAATGTGTTGGTGATAACGAATCACAATCACTTGAGATTTCGGATAACTCACTTCCAAGCCAGCGGTCGCCACGTCAGCACCAACACACGGCGGACATGATGAGCCAGTGAAGAGTTCACACAACACGACACGATTCGTCGGAGCTGGATCAGACGATGCAGGAGTCGCGAAGCTGACGAGTCGCTTGCGATAGACCGAGTCCTTGTACTCATCAAGTCCTTCGGTATCGCCATTTTTCTTCGTCCAAAGCTTGGTCAACAACTCGCTAGGAAGCGATCGCTTGGTCGCGCCTTTCTTTTGTCCCCAACTTTGCTGCAGGAAGTTTTCCAGCATCGGCAGACTTGCGAGTTCCGCATACAAAGCCATCGCCGCGTCAGGCTTCTTGGCTTTTTCATGGTATTGAGCTAAGCCGTACAACACGCCCGAATCAAACGGACTTTTCTCGCGGAGTTTACTCAGTAATTCGAAGGCAGCTTTAGCAACCTCTTCGTCGTCCGAGTCAATGCTTTAGCAACCTCTTCGTCGTCCGAGTCAATGTTTTCCAACGCTTGAGCCGTTTGAATGCTCTCACGAGCGCTCTTCAGTTGCTCTTTCAGTTCTTTGAGCGACTCATCGGTGATCGTCTTGTCAGCGGCCGAAACGAATTTCAGAGAGAACTCCGGATCGTACTTGGTTTGAGCCAAGACCATCGCCACGTTCCCTTTCGCGGTCTGTTGCAATCGTGGCCCCCACGCGGCCATAGCTGTGTGATAGTCGCCTATCATCCCTTCAAGTTCTTCAGCCGGGCCGCTCGTCATCGCCGTGATCATGATTAGAGATTCCCAGGCCATCATTCCCAGCGGACTATCCGGTCGATCGGCCACGAATTTCTTGAGTCCCTTTTGGGCAACGAGTGGATCTTGAGCAGCGAACGCTTGGCCCAGTTGGCGAGCATCGGCTGGTTCCGGATCAACTTTGAAGCCTTCGAGAGATTCTTCTTTCGTCGGGACCAAACGGGCTGGCAGGCAGTTACCGAATACGGCGCTGCCGAGCACTGCACCGTTTTTCAACTTGCCTCGGAAATCGAGCGTTGTGCCACTGACATCAAACTCCAAATGAATCTGCTGTGCGGTCACTTCAAATTTCTGCAGAGTCGCTGGAGGCAACACCGCTGACTGCGAAGCCCATTCGGCCTTCAGCGGAGCATCAGTGTCATCACCCTTGGCAGCGGAGACTTCGACGATACCCGTGTGGAAGTCAGCGAAACCGCTTTCGCTGGGGCGAGTCAGTATCAGAATCCACTTGCCAGCCAGCGAGGTTCTCGCCGGACCATCATCAACCGGAGTCGTGTCGTTGGCAGCCGCGTCCTTGAACGGGTCATCAGCACCAGCGGCCAACTTCGGCCCTTTGCCAGATTTCTTTTTGTCTGATACGCGGGCAGATCCCGATTCATCATCCGGTTCAGGTGGCAACAATTTCGTGCCGCCGCCCTTGGAACCATCGGCCTTGGCTGTGCTGCCGTCGGCCCCGTCGTCTGTTTTACCAGTGGCAGGTGTGTCAGTCGGTTTGGAACAAGCCAAACTCCAGCACACCAAAACGATCCACAAACTGTTCCACCATCCTCGGGACATGCTTGGACCTCAATCAAAGCGAAAAGAGACTCTTGGGAGCTGACGACTTCCTGCCGTCCGAGACTGTGTGAAAGACAAAAAGGCTCCGCAAACGGCGCGATTGTAGCGGTTTCAAGAATTGCGAGAAGCTCGGTTCTGACGCAGGTGACGGACTACGGTCGTCCCGCGATACAAGTCACGATTCATCTTTACCCTTTTAGGGACAACTGCCACACTCACCTCCCACTGTCGGGGGGCAGTGTGTTGATTTTGAAACCTTCGAGAGTCGGTCCGATGTCCGCTCGATTGTCATTTGCCCCTCGCTTGATCATTGCCTGCGTCTGCGTTTTTGCGCTGATGACTTTTGGCTGTGCGGCGTCGCGCCCCATGATTGTGTCGAATCCGGTCTTCGTTCCAGCGAATACTCAACACAACGCTTGGGAACGAACCGTCGATGTCTTGCATAGCTTTCACTTTCCCGTCGCTCGCGAAAATCGCTTGGATGGCATGATCGAGACAGACTATCGAGTTGGCTCGAACGTTTTAGAGCCGTGGCATGGTGACTCGGTTGACGTTCGGAACCGCCTAGAAAGCACGTTGCAGTCGATCCGCCGCAAGGTGAAAGTCGATCTCACTCCCGTCGAAGGGGGATATCTTGTCGGCGTCGAAGCCTACAAGGAGTTGGAAGACCTTAACGGCGCTGCGGAGAACACTTCCGGATCCGCGACTTTTCGAAAGTCGTCTCCCCTGGAACGGAATCTTTCGGTTGTTGTCGGCCAATCCAGCCCATCCGGCTGGATTTCGCTCGGTCGTGATACAGACCTAGAGCAGGCGATCTTGGATGACTTGCAACGCTAGTACCACGACCGAGAATTGATCCTCCATAAAAAGCGAGTTTGTGTCATTACTGCATCACCTTTAACGGAGGGTGGTGCGATGCCAAGGAAGGCAGTGCGGATTGAGGCGACGGAGCGGCAACTGGAAATCCTGC
>JAPLNX010000307.1 GCA_026400935.1 Planctomycetia bacterium
CTTTGCACGACGAGCGGATTCACTCGACGTAGTGCAAAAGCCGTTTTCCACCGAGGCAAGCTCGGTGGGGCTTGTGTCAAAAGTTATCGTGCGGTGTATCAACCATCCTTCGAACACACCCTTCTTCCAACCCGCCACTCATTGAAAGGAAATCTCACATGAGTTCTCACGTCTCTCGCCGTCAGTTCTTAGCCGCATCCGCCGCCGCGGCATGTGGCCCGATGATTCTCTCGTCGCCAGCGAAAGGCTTCGCCGCCGCGAGCGAGCGGATTCGGTTGGGCTTCATCGGCATCGGCATTCAATCGCGCGGGCACTTGCGGCGATTCGTCACGACCGCCGACACGCAAGTTGTGGCCGTTTGCGACGTCGTCACCGAACGGCGTGAGGACTCAAAGCGGATCGTCGAAGAGGGGTACGCCAAGCAGAAAGAGATGAGTTCGTACAAAGGCTGCGCGGCGTATGTCGATTTCCGCGAACTGCTCGCACGCGATGACATCGACGCGGTGGTGATCGGCACCCCCGATCATTGGCACGCGATCCCCGCGATTGCCGCGTGCCAAGCGGGCAAGGACGTCTATTGCGAGAAGCCGCTGTCGCTGACCATTAGCGAAGGTCGAGCGATGGTCCAAGCCGCTCGCGCGAAAGAGAGAATCTTTCAAACCGGCAGTCAGCAACGCAGCGAGTTCGGCGGACGATTCCGCCGCGCGGTCGAGCTGATTCGCAACGGACATCTCGGCGAGATCAAAGTCGTGCGGATCGGCGTCGGCGGCCCGGCGGTCACGTGCGATCTGCCAACCGAAGAATGTCCCGCTGGCACCGACTGGAATTTCTGGAACGGCCCGTCTCCGGAGCGCGGCTACAACGCGATCCTCTGCCCGAAGGGTTTGCACAATCACTTCCCCGCGTGGCGGAATTACCGCGAGTACGCTGGCGGCGGGCTCGCCGACATGGGCGCGCATCACTTCGACATCGCTCAATGGGCGCTGGGCATGGACAACTCCGGTCCCGTGAAGATCGAGCCGCCGGAAGAGAAGGAAAAGAACGGAGACAAAGCGAAGACCGGCCTCAAATACACCTACGCCAACGGCACGGTGATGTATCACGGTGGCCCCAGCGGCTGCACGTTCGAGGGAACCAAAGGGACGCTGTACGTCGATCGCAACAAACTGGAATGCGATAAGGCCAACATCCTCGAAGCGACGATCGGCCCCGACGAGTTCCATGTCGAGGCATCGGACAATCACCACCGCAACTGGATCGACGCGATCCGCTCGCGCAAGAAACCGATCTGCGACGTCGAGATCGGCCACCGATCGGCCTCGGTCTGCGAGCTGGGTCAAATCGGTTATGACCTCGGCCGCGCCTTGCAGTGGGATCCGGCGAAAGAACTCTTCATCAACGACGACGAAGCAAACAAGCTGCTGAGCCGCGCGCAACGAACACCGTGGAACGTCTAACGCCCCGTCCCGACGGCAAACTTCCCCCACCGACCCCGCGTCGGTGTTTTGAAGTTGCGCATTCGCTCTCCAACGTAGCTGAATTCGCGAATGCGCAACTTCAAAGCGTCGGTGCGGGGTCTCGCGTGGCGAACGGCATTGACTCAATTCTTCGCTCGTGGGTACAAGCCGCCCCCCTTTGAGGCTCGTTGGTTTCACGCCAGCGGATCTCTCCTTCCTGACTTCACACATCTCCGGCGATCTCCGCCAAAAACAATTCCTTCCACATTGCGGCACCTTTCTGCAGGTGTCCTGGGAGTCATTCTCATGCGCCGACAATTTCGGTTCGCGGGTTTTGTTTGCTTGGGTTTGAGCGGCCTCACGCTGAGTGGCTGTGGCAGTTCTGAGACCGTGACAACAGCAGGGAAGGCTGCGACATCAGCCAGTTCAACTGCCTCGAAAGAAGTGAAAACGTTGCTCGACAAGGCGCTTGCTTCATTGCAACAACGCCAGTGGCAGCCCGCTTTGCAGACGTTGAATGAAGCAATCAAGCTCGATCCAAAATGCAGCGATGCTTTCTTCCATCGTGCCAGCTTGCTCGCCGATGCCGGTCAAGCGGTTGCCGCTTTGAATGATTTCACGCAGGCGATTGATTTGTCTCCTGATGACTCGAAACTGCGACATACACGCGGCTTTTTTCTGATGACTCAGCAGAAAGTGGATCTCGCGATTGCTGACTTCACGAAGGCCATTGAACTCAATCCCAAGTACTCGCAGGCGCTCAATAATCGTGGCTTAGCGTTGCTTTCCAAGGGTGACCTCAAGCCGGCGATGGCGGATTTCGAGCAAGCCTTGAGTATTGATCCGAAGTACGTCGAAGCGCTCATCAATCGGGGCTTCACGCTTTATCGAGATGGCAAGCCGAAGCAGTCGCTCGCCGATTATACGCAAGCGCTGAAGCTCAGTGCTGACAATGTGAGCGCACTCAATAATCGCGGCTTGGCCTATTTCGAACTGAAGGATTTTGAACGAGCCGCTGCCGACTTCACGCAGGCGATCAATCGCGATCGCTACAACTCAAAGTTCTACCTCGAACGCCGTGAGTGCTGGTTAAAACTCGGACGCGATGAAGAGGCTCAAGCCGACGCGGCGAAAGTCGCTTGGCTGAGCAAATTCAACGAACTCAACCGAACCGTTTCGAGCGATCCGAAGGCGTCGGGCAAATTTGTGGAACTCGCGGAGCACCTTATTGCTGGTGGCGAACAGAAAGTCGCACTGGCCAGCTACGACGCAGCGATCAAGGCCAACAAAGACTACGGTCGCTCGTACTCCAGCCGCGCGGCCTATTGGATTTCGGAAGAGGACTACGATAAGGCGATCGCCGATTGCACTCGCGCCTTGAAGACCGAACCTCACTTTGAGGCGTACTCGATCCGCGGCGATGCCCACTACCATAAAGGTGACTTCGCTGCCGCCATCGCCGACTACAACAAGGCGAAGCGATTTGACCTTCAAGTGGCCAAAGCCTACGTGCACCGCGCTAAAGAACTCCGAGCCGACGGCCAAGCCTCCGAAGCGGCCAACTACATCGAACGCGCTTATGAGATCGAACCGAGCCTGCGCAAGAGCGAGTGATTGACCACTTCTATGCAGTCGTCATCGTTCCGCGTGAAGAGCCGTTCGCTTCACGGGCATTTGTGAGCAATCGGATCGTCACGCGGAGCGATGGCGGCGACGTACTTGCAGCCTACGCTGCTCAGCCCACCTTGACGCTCGTCGGCCCTTTGTTGGCATACACGAGCCGATAGCTGCCGGTCAGGTGAAAGTTGCGAATGCTCGGCGGAGCGCAAAATGCGATGAGCAAATTCAACGTCAAGAAGACTGGCCCGACATAAAGATCAATCCAGTGCTTCGGGTCAGAATGTGTGCGTGTGATGTTTTTCAACCACATGCCGAAACCGACGACCAACGCCAGATTGATTAACGGAGCGATCAACACTTTGTCGTAACCAGGAATGATCCAGCGACGTGACCTAATCCGGCCCCACAAACTGATGGGGGGCCAGCGTTCGACACAATACGTTGCCAATCGCATCAAAATGGCCGCACCAACTACCAACATCAACATTGGGGTCGGGAGATCGAGTTGCCTACCTGAACTGATAGCGTTCTCAGTAATCAACCAATTACTGGCATACCACCACCAGCCGAGTAAGAGACTGAGATAAAAACCGTCCCACCCGGTCCGAAGCGATTCTGCGGGGCGCCACTTGGCCGACAGCGCATACATGGGCCAACCGAAGCGACTGGCAACACTGCTTCCGGTATCGTTTGGCAGCTTGAGCATCCACGGCTCATCTGATTCAGGATCAGTCCACGGAAATCGGCGCAGCGATTGTCGAATGCCAAGTGCCATGACCGCATACGTCAGGAAGCATGTTGTGCCGCAAACGATTGGCGACTGACTCGTTCTTAGGATCGCACCCAGGCCGATTCCGATGACAAAGGCAAAGTGCGTTTCCTTTTTGGACGCCAAGACGGCTCCGCCGAACAGCAGGTAACCGCCAAAGAATCCTTCGACGACTCGCTCGATGATCAACTGATCGTGAAACGCCATGCTCGGACAGGCGGCAAGTAGCATCAGGCCAACCAAGATGACGAAGTCTTGTGCGACGAGCGTGATTGGTCCCAGCGGCAAAGGACGATCGCTGGTCCACGGAGTTCGCTCCAACCACCTGCGATACTCGGGTCTCACCGCCGGATTGAACGCGACCGCGCGATAGGCTCCGTAAATGACTGCCACGATCATCGGCATGTGTGCGGCCAGTTTGTAGAACTCAACCGGCGGCTCAAGTCCGAGACGCCGGAAGTGCGAGAATCGCCAAAGCGAATAGAAATCCGGCAACATCACCAACAGTTGCAGCAGAATCGTGAGCATGAACACTGTCTGCCAACTGGGAAGAACAACTCGCAGCCAGCGGTTCATTGTGTCGGCTCCTGAAAGTATTTCGTGAGCTTGTCGGCGGTCTCCGGATAGAGCAACCGTTCGAGGATATCGCCGAGCGATCCGCTCAGGCCAGTTGATTGTCGCAGGCCATTCACCGAATCAAACGCCACGATCTGACCGTCACGAAGAATAAGAACTCGATCAGCAATCTCTTCGATGATTTCAGGCACCGGGCTGGTCAGGACGATCGTCGCCTTCTGGCTGGTGACGCGATGTCGCAAGATCCGTTTCAACGCTAGCAGACCAGCGGGATCGAGACCTCCAGAGAATGGCTCGTCGAGCAACAGTGTTGAGACGTCTGTAAGTAACGCGGATGACAACGCTACCTTTTTCTTTTGTCCGGCGGAGAGGCCGCTTATCGGTTGATCGGCTTGTGGCATCAGTTCAAAGAGCTCGAGCAACCGCTCGACATGCTCAAACAGACGCGAGTCGGGGATGTCGTAAAGTCGCCCAACCGAGAGCAAGTATTCGCGTACCGTGCGGAATCCTGGCAGCCACGGTTGGTCAGGCAAGTACAACGTTCGTCTACGGATTTCGAGTTCCTCTTCCTCGGACCCTTTCCGTCGCCGCCCGTCGATGGCCACACTCCCTTCAACAGGCGATAGAGCGCCACCCATTACTCCCAGCAGCGTCGATTTGCCCATCCCGTTGGGGCCAACGACGGCAACTAGTTCCCCGGTCTCAATGCGTAGTGAAACCTGCTTCAACACCGGACGAACGCCGTAATGATGTGTCACATCGGTTAATTCGATCATGAGGGAGACCTCAGTTGAGTTTGTCGCAATGACGTCTTCTACACAGCGGCCAGCGACGTCAGGTTAGAGGTTGGAAACTTTGCGCTTTGACCGAATGGATTTCCTCAGATTCCCGCCGTTGTTCGTCGTCGGAGCGACGAATCATTGATGCGCGTGTTTCGCTTGATGTGCGGCGTCTGACAGTTGTGTCGAGGTGAGGCGAATTGGAATCGGGATTTGTTTCCGAAAGTCACCACTTCATTCAATGTTGCGTGATAGGTTTGCCCCGTTGTTGAGATGCGAGCCGAACGCTCGTGACCTTTTGGGAAAAGGTGCATTGGGGTGATCATGACACGTCGAATGAATCTAGCGGTTGTTTTGGCAGGATTGGTGGTGTTCGCTCAGGCGGCACCGAGCGAAGCGGGGCTTCCGTTTTTGTTCGGCGGAAGTTCTGGCGGTTCATCGGGAGGGAGTAGCGGCGGCTTTCGCTTTGGAAGCAGCGGCGGTTCTTCCGGTGGGTTTGGGAGTTCAGGAGGTCACTTAATTGGCTGGCATGGCAGCAGTGGCGGATCGTCCGGCGGGAGCAACGGAGGCTTCTTTGGCGGGAGCAGCGGCGGATCATCTGGAGGTAGTAGCGGCGGTTCGTCCGGCGGGAGCGGCGGATCATCGGGCGGTTCGAGCGGAATGATGGGGACGCGCATTCCGATGGCCGATGCCTACATGGTTCCGACGGCGGCCTATCAGGGATACGTCCCGATGAGCGGTCAAGGGATGGTGATGGAGCCTGCGATGCAGTCGATGCCGACACAGTCGATGATGATGTCGTCGATGCCCACTCAACCCCAGCAACTGGCTGGAGCGAATGCGGCTCAATCGAGCGATCAACTCATCAGTTCTGACAGCAGCGTTCCCGGAACACTGGGACTGACATACCAACGCGCAACACGACGGAATGCCGCCGACAAACATCCGCGGATCGGACAGATCGAGATCACCGTCAGCGACGAAACATTCCGCAGCCTCGCGGCAGGTGAGGAAATCAAAATCACCGTTGAAGACGAAGCGGGATACTTTGAAGAACTCGAAGGCTATTTCGGCGACGATGAAAAGTGGCACTTTGAATCGAAGCCGCTGTATCCCGGCATCCCACAGATTTATGACGCCAGATTTGAAGTCGTGAAGACTGAGATGAAGAAGGAACGCAAAGGGGATCGCATCGTCGAATGGGAAGTGGAAAAGAAAGTTCGCGATCTCGGTTTTCGTCGGATGCGATTGATTCCCGGACGAACGGTGTTCATGGAATATCCGTAACCGCAGTTTGGATCAGGCGAAACACGACGTCGCTGTCACGCTCCGCATGACGAGCTGGTTGCTCACCAAAACTCTGCGATTCGGCTGGCTCGTCACTCGGAGCGATGACGGCGAAGTAGTTGCGGCTTCTCTCGTGTGATATCAAACAGCCCGGCCATTCCGAAAAGGCCGGGCTTTTCGATTGCGCACGTCGGCCAGTGACTTCCTGGCGAGCTGGCTTCGCTTTGGCCGATCCCAACGGTGCTATGAATGCTGCGGTGACACAATCTGATTCCGCTACTAAGCCGGTCGCCACTGTTTGGTCGCGGTCGTGGTTGCGGCGATCAATCTCGTGCCTGTTGGTGTTTCATCTATTCGCCATTGTGATCGCTCCGTTGGCCGTGGCGCCGTGCTCGCAACTGAGCCAGAAATTGTGGAGCGGTTTTCGTCCGTACTTGGAAGTGCTATACCTCAATCACGGATATCACTTCTTCGCTCCCGATCCGGGGCCGAGTCACCTTGTGCGGTACGAATTGCGCTTTGAAGACGGGCGAGTCGAGCAAGAGGTTTTCCCCAACAAAGCTCAGCACAAACCGCGATTGTTGTACCACCGGCACTTCATGTTGAGCGAGTTCCTCAACAACTTGGCGATGGACGAAAGTCGTCCAGAGTTATTCCACGCAGTGACGCAGTCGTACTCGGAGCACTTGCGACACCAACATCGCGCCGTCGGTGTGATTTTGCATCTGCGACGACATTACTTGCCGAGTCCGCAGCACGTCTCG
Source organism: Planctomycetia bacterium (assembly GCA_026400935.1). Classification (GTDB taxonomy): domain Bacteria; phylum Planctomycetota; class Planctomycetia; order Planctomycetales; family Planctomycetaceae; genus SXKJ01. The sequence continues at coordinate 7,253 of JAPLNX010000307.1, forward strand.
TCGGGAAAGCGATTGGATGCGGTGGAGTTGTTTGCCGAACGACCGCTCGAAACGCACGCGTCGGAAAGGCGGTAGGCGATGTTCGCTCGACTGAGACTGCTTTTCGAATTGGTCTGCGTTTACGTTCGCAACGCGACGTCGGCGGCGAGTGATCAGTGGAATCGGCTTTGGTTCTTGCCGGCTGACACAACGACGCTGTGTCTGATTCGCGTATTGGCGGGAGTGATGCTGTTCTATTCGCACGCCATTTGGACTCTGGACCTCGAAGCGTTCTTCGGCGAGCAAAGTTGGATGACTCGTGATGTCGTCAATCAAATGTTTGCCGACGGCTACACGTGGAGTATTTTGTCGTGGTGTCGCACACCGGCATCATTGTGGGCTATGCACGTGCTGACGCTGACGACGTTCGCACTGCTCACGATTGGGCTATGGACGCGAGCGGTCTCCGTTTTGGCGTTTCTCTGCACAATCTCGTATGCCTATCGCACGCCAGGAGCGTTGTATGGACTCGATCAAGTCAACGGCTTTCTGTCGCTGTACTTGATGCTGGGGCCAAGCGGGTCGCGATTCTCCGTCGATGCATGGCGAGCAAAGAGGGCAGGGCGATCGCTGGATCGACCGTCGGTGACCGCCAACATTGCGGTGCGGTTGATGCAGTGTCAGCTTTGCGTGATCTATCTCTTCGCGGGCTTGTCGAAGTTGCAAGGGCAGACTTGGTGGACCGGACTGGCCGTTTGGGGCGGAGTGGCGAATCAGGAATATCAAACGCTCGACCTGACGTGGTTGGCCGATTGGCCGTTGTTGGTCAATTTTCTGACTCACGCCACCGTGGCCTGGGAGATCTCGTATTGCGTGCTGATCTGGAATCGCTGGACTCGCCCGCTGGTGTTGCTTGGTGCGGTTGCCATTCACTTGGGAATCGTCACCGCCTTAGGGATGCCGACCTTCGGTTTGGCGATGCTCATTGCGAACCTGTCGTTCGTGAGCCCGCAGTTGATCCGCCTGTTTTTCGAGCCGATTGCTGTTGAAGGGAGCTCTTCGCGGACGTCCGAGGCGACGTCAGAATTGTTGTCGGCCACAAGTGGTCGTCGAGTTGATGGTCCCACCGGCGATCGTTTGCGTACTCCGCTGCTTAGCCCTTCAAGACCGCCTCGCGTGAAGTCCAAGTAGGGCGACATAGCGTTCGGCATGACGCAATACTCAAGCAAACTCGATGGGGTTTGCGTCCGCTGACCCACGCATTCGCTATCGCTCGACAAGCATGTGGGTGAGCTTCCGGAACCACTCGCTCGCGCGTCCTGCTTGTTGAAGTGACAGGCGTCACTTCGAGGCGTTTGCCGCCACCGCTATCATCCGGACCTGGCGTTTCGTCTGAGCGTTTTCGGTTGTCGCTGTGATCACCTTGTTTGCGAGGAGTTTTTCATGTCCGGTCAATTTGCCACGCTTGAGATCTATAAGTCGGGGGACGTTACCGTCATTGGGTTCGGCGGTCGCGAAGTTCTGGATCAAATCAATATCGCAGCATGTCGCGAGCAGATCGCCACGCTGGTGAAGCAGGACAACATCAAGACGCTCGCGTTTGAACTGACGGGCGTGCAATTGATTCCGAGCGGGATGCTCGGCCTGATGGCCTCGTTGCGAGACTTGGGTGTGACGGTGCAGATCTTCAATCCGTCGGACGACGTTCGCGAAGTCTTGGAAATCACGAAGCTCAATCAACTCTTTGAAATTCACGAGGTCTAATCGTGACACTGTTGAATATCGCTCCCCCGGAACAGTGTGGGCTGGATGGCGCTCGCTGGAATACGGCGCTGGAGATTGCTCGCAACTGGTGTGAACGAGATGACCGAGCACCCGCCGCCGCGGTGATGGTCGCTCGTAAAGGGCTGACACCCGGTCCGCAGTTTTTTGGGCGACAACGATTGGCGTCGAATTCGCCAAAGCTGCGGGACGACGCAATCTTTTTGGTCGCTTCGATCACGAAGCCGATTGTCTGCATGGGAGCGATGCTGTTGTTGGAACGCGGGCAGCTTGCATTGAATGATCGCGTGACCGACTACATTCCGGAGTTCGGAAGGAATGGAAAATATGCGACGACAATCCGGCATCTGCTGACACATACTTCCGGGTTGCCGGACATGCTGCCGAACAACACTGAATTGCGAAAAACTCACTCGCCACTGTCGGCGTTTGTCGCCGGGACATGCGACGTCACTCCCGACTTCCCGCCAGGACGAGCCGTTCAATACCAAAGCAAAGGGATCGCCGTACTCGCGGCGATCATGGAAAAAATCACCGGCCAAAGTTGCGATGAATTCTTGCGACGCGAGTTTTTTGAACCGCTCGGTATGAAAGATTCACGACTAGGTGCGCCGGACGAATGGTTTATTGTTTCGTCGCCAACGGTCGATCGCATCGCGGAGATTCGTGTTCCCGCTGAACTCGCCGACGCCACCGATTGGAATTGGAACAGCCGTTACTGGCGTCAGCTCGGAGCCGCTTGGGGCGGCTTGCTGACGACACCGATGGATCTCGGTCAGTTTGCTCAACTGATGCTGAATCGTGGTCGAGCCGGAAATCGCCAACTCCTTTCGCTGGCAAGCGTCGAGGCATCGACTCGCAACCAACTCGCCGTCATGAAAGATGTCCCCGACGAAGACCGCCACTTCAAATCCTGGGGATTCGGCTGGCGTCTACAGTGGTCCAATCACGCCAACACCTTTGGCGATCTCGTCAGCCCTACCACGTTCGGCCATTGGGGAGCGACCGGAACACTGCTCTGGATCGATCCGCAACGCGACTCGTTCGCGATGATCCTTACGTCGCAACCACTCGACCCTAACGGCGCACCATTCCAACGCCTTTCAAACGCGATCGCCGCCGCTTTTGTGTGACGTTGGCCTACAACATTGATTCTTATGCAGCATAAAAACTCCTTGCGGAAGCTGCGGCGGTGGATTCAAGCAATCGAAGTTGACGTCTCGTAACTTGTCGCTGGTTGAAATGCGGATGCTTGAACTGGATACTGGTGTCGCTTGTGAGGTGTCTCACGTCGTCACACTCTGGTCTCCGTTGGCGCTGCGGATTTGATTGCGAATCTGACAACTGGATGGCGGGCTGGAAACAACCAGGAACAATCAGGAATCCAAAATGATGAAGAGTTGTTTGCTTTCGATCGCAGTGGTGTTCGGTCTTGCCATGCAGGGCAATGCCGCTGATCCGGTTAAGCCGGTGCGGATGGGATGCGGGATCATGACCTTCGACACGGTTCCCGGCTGGGGACTCGGTGAAGATGGCAAGTCCGTGATCGGTTCGACGCACGGCGGTGTTGTGGTCGATAAGGCGGGGAGCGTTTACACGAGTTCGAGCTTGGGAGTCTTTGTCTTCTCACCCGAGGGGAAAGTCATTCGTCGGTTTCTGGGTGACAAGTACAACAACATCCATGACATCGAGATTCGCTCCGAAGGGAACGACGAGTTCATTTACGGTGCACGCAATGCCGCTGGCGAAGGGATTAAGTTCCACGCCGAGACTGGCGACATTGTGCTGAAGTTGGGAATCCCAACGAAAGCGGAATCGGGATTGGAGTTGACTAAGTGGGCGCCAACGGCAATCACCGTCGCCCCCAATGGCGACATCATTCTGGCGGATGGCTACGCCAGCAATCACATCTTCAAGTACGACAAGACCGGCAAGTACATCAAGCACTTCGGTGTCAAAGGGAACGGTCTCAAGGAATTCAATACCGCGCACGGCATGACTTTGGATACGCGCTACGATCCCCCTCGCCTACTGATCTGCGACCGCAACCACACTCCGAAAGGACGATTGCTGCATTACGATCTTGAGGGCAATTACATCGACGAAGTCGTGACTGGCCTCGGGATGCCGACCTCAGTTGCTGTGCAAGGCGATTATGTTTCGGTTCCTGACCTTCACGGTCGAGTAGTCATTCTGGACAAGAGCAACACGATCATGGCAGTGCTTGGCCACAACGCCGATCCAGCGACGCGAGTGAATCATGGGGTTCCACAAGAGAAGTGGATTGAAGGAATCTTCAATGGCACTCACGGTTCCTATTGGGACAAGGACGGCAACCTCTACGTGCAAGACTGGAACGTCTCCGGCCGCATCATGAAATTGGTAAGAGTGAAGTAGTCAGAAGCGGAAGTTTCCGAACTGCATTTAGCTCTGCCTACAAATAAAAATGGCGTGCGACAATTGAGTTGTCGCACGCCATTTTATTTGCCGTTAATTTGTCGATGCCGAAAAGGCCCGAACTCTATCGCATTCCCTTCGCTTCTCGGCACGAATTGGGAATGAAGTTCGGGCGTGAAAGCACAAAGCAGGACAAGGACGAAAAATCGCTGTTTTGACGGGAGAATTCTCAATCATGACCTCAGCAGTAGAGTTATTGAGCCTAAGTATCGAACGAGACAGTGTGTGTGCCGGCGATGATTGCGATGCACCGCATCGCGTTTCGATTCAGGTCCATAGCGAGTCCACTCTGGCTCAAGTATTGGAGGTCATTCAGGGCATGGGGTACTTGGCTCACATTGCTGGCGGCTGCGCGACCTGGATTGTCGAATCCGATCGACCGCTGGCAGTGATGGCGGAACAGTGGAAGACTCCAAGATTTTTGATCGCTTCCGAAACACGTATCGCGGCTTGCCAAACGAACGATGGTTCCAGGCCATTGTTTTTTCGCTACTGGTGCCAAGTTGACCCAGATCGCGTGTTCGACTGCCTTAAGGCCGGTCAACCACTTCCGGATCAGTATGGGCGAGAATGAGAGGACTCATCGATACGACCGCGCGAATCGAACCTATTGAGGCACACTCAACACGATCTCTGTTGTTGTCATCGCGGACTGGCCGATACTACGATGCCTGCCTATCCAACCGGTCCGAGGGGTTGCTGAAAGTCTCGAACCAAATCCTCCCGCCTTCTGAGTACCCACCATGCTGAATTTCTTCGGATCGAAAAAAACGTTGTGTGACGGGGTGACTCGTCGCGACATGCTCAAGGTTGGGGCTTTGGCCGTCGGCGGTCTGACGCTGACGGATCTGTTGCGAGCGGAACAGGGCAGCGGCAAGAAGTCGGCTAAGTCGGTCATCATGGTTTACATGTGCGGTGCTCCAGGGCATCAGGACATGTACGACTTGAAGATGAATGCCCCAGTAGAAATTCGCGGTGAGTTCCGTCCGGTCCCGACGAACGTTCCCGGCATCGAAATCTGCGAGCACATGCCGCGCATGGCCGCGATCATGGACAAGCTCGTGCCGTTGCGGTCGGTCTATGGGTCGCCTGACGGGGATCACGATTCATTCATTTGTTACACGGGAAGATCGAAGCGACAGCAGCCTCCGGGTGGTTGGCCGTCGGTTGGTTCGACTGTGTCGAAGGTGCTTGGCCCGCGCAGCAAATCGGTGCCGCCGTTCGTGGGCTTGTCTCCTGATACTGGTCATCCGCCGTATGGCTCACCAGGACTGCCGGGCTATCTTGGCATTTCAAACGCGGCGTTCCGCCCATCGGGCCCGGGGCGTGCGGACATGGTGCTCAACAAAATTGATGCGACTCGCTTAGGGGACCGCAGACAATTGCTGGCGTCTGTCGATCAGATCCGGCGTGAGGCTGACGCATCGGGAACGATGAGCGGCATGGACTCACTTGCTCGGCAGGCGTTTGAGATTTTGACGTCGAGTAAACTGGTCGATGCACTTGATCTGACGAAAGAAGATGCTGCGACTCGCGAACGCTACGGCAAGGGAGATGAAAAGAACTTCGGCGACGGAGCACCTCGCAACCTCGAACAATTCTTGATGGCTCGAAGGTTGGTTGAAGCGGGTGCTCGCGTCGTGACGTTGAACTTCGGCCGTTGGGATTTTCACAGCGACAACTTCAACGGCATGAAAAACACGCACTTGCCGCCGTTCGATCAAGGCTTGTCCGCATTGATTGAGGACTTGCACGCTCGGGGTCTCGCCGACGACGTGATGGTTTGCGCGTGGGGTGAGTTCGGCCGCACGCCGCGTATCAATGCAGATGCCGGTCGCGACCACTGGCCGCAAGTCGGCGGTGGAGTTCTTGCGGGAGGTGGCATTCGCGCGGGCCAAGTGATTGGTGCAACGGATCGGCTTGGAGCGGAGATCGCAGAAAGACCGATTCACTTTGCGGAAGTGATTGCCACGCTTTATCAGCATCTCGGCATCGACTTGGAAACGAAGCTCAACGATCTGGCGGGGCGTCCGCAGTACGTCGTTGATGGCAAGAAACCGCTGCCGGAACTGGTGTAAGAAATAATTCAGGAGGATGCGCACTCTTGCCCGTCACATTTGTCGCGACGAAAAGAGACGGGCAAGAGTGCCCATCCTGCTAACTCATTCGAGGAGCGGTGATCTATCCGCGTCCTCCACCCATTTCACGCATGCGATTCTGTTTCGGCGGAACGATCAATTGAATGTGTTCGCGGCCGAGCAGGTCGTGCAACTGCGACTGCATTTCGGTGCTGCAACACACCTTGAATTGGCTCGGTGTGCTTAAGACGTAGCGGAAGTGTTGTTGAGCGTCGTTTGGATCGGGTGTGTCGATGATCAAGATGACGTCGGTCTTGCCAGGAAAAGATTCGAGGATCTGCTTCGAGCGAGCCATGTCTCGTTCGCTATGTAGGCCCCGTTTGAAGTTGATCGCAATCTGGCTCGTGAAGTTTTTGTCCGCCTCTTCGACGGTCAACAGTTGATTGACGATGACGTTCGGCTCGCGGCTACGACGATCGACTTTCCCTTTGAGGAAGACGACCGCTTCGGGAGTTACCTTCTCACCCAGCCGCGCGTAATCTTCGGGCCACATGATGCAGCGGACGATGCCTGACGGATCTTCGAGGTCGAAGTTAACGTACTTGCTGTGACCGTTGCGGCTCGGCTTTTTTGTCTGCGCCTTTTTGATGCTGGCGATCATGCCGCCAAGCAAAACTTCTGTGCCGTCTTCCAAATCGCCGAGTTGCTTATTGTTATGCGTGGCGTGCTTGTCGAGTTTGTCAGAGAACTGCGTCAGAGGGTGATTGGTCAGGTAGAAGCCGATGACTTCCTTCTCGGCGGTGAGTTTTTGCGAGTGCGTCCAATCCGGTGCTTCCGGCAGTAGGCCGCTGTTTGCCGGCGCGCCGGGAGCGGCGACGGGCGCTGGCTCTTCGTCACCACCAAAGAGACTCTTCTGACCGCGCTGTTTGTCTTTCTGCATCGCGGCCGCACCTGCGACCGCTCGTTCGACGGCAGCCGTGTGTTGTGCTCGGTTCGGGCCAAGCGAATCGAGTGCTCCCGCCTTGATGAGGATTTCCAACGCACCCTTTTGTAGTACCTTCGGGTCAATGCGTTCGGTGAGATCGAAGATGTCTTTGAACGGCCCATTCGCCTGACGTTCGGCCGCAATCGCCGCGACGACTGGACCGCCAAGCCCCTTGATCGCACCCATGCCGAAGCTCACTTCGTTCTCGCCGACAACCGCAAACTCCGCCTCCGAGGTGTTGATGTCAGCCGGAACGATCTTGATCTTCATGCGTCGTGCATCGTCGGTGTGTTCCGAGATGCGCTCCGAGTCTTCCATGCCACAGGTTAGTAACGCGGCCATGAACTCGGCGGGGTAATGAGCCTTGAGGTATGCAGTCTGATACGAGACCGCACCGTAGGCCGTACTGTGAGACTTATTGAAGCCGTACCCCGCGAACTTCTTGATTAACTCAAAGAAGTCGATAGCGACTTGTTGATTGACGCCGCGTTCGACGGCCCCTCGGACGTATTCGTCAAAGTAACTGGCGATCGTCTTTTCTTTTTTCTTGCTGATCGCCTTGATGCACTTGTACGCGTCGGCCAGTTCGATGCCGCCGACGCGGTTCAAGATGCGCATGACTTGTTCTTGATAGACCATTACGCCGTAGGTCTCTTCGAGGACCGCGTCGACCAGCGGATGCACCTTTGCGGGCGGCTTGCGACCGTGCTTCACGTCGACGTAGTCCATCACCATGCCCCCTTCGAGCGGGCCGGGACGGTACAGCGCGGAGGTCGCGATGATGTCAGCGAACTTGTCGGGCTTCATCTTCGTCAGCAAATCACGGATGCCGCCGGATTCAAACTGGAAGACACCTTTGGTTTCACCGCGCTGCAACAGTTCGTAAGTGGGCTGGTCATCGAGTGGTAGCTTGATCGGATCAATGTTTTCGCCGCGATGTTTTTTCACGTTCTGCACCGCTTTGTGCAGGATCGTGAGATTTCGCAGGCCGAGGAAGTCCATCTTCAGTAGCCCCGCCTTTTCGACATGCGGTCCGTCCCATTGTGTGATGACGTCTTCTTTGCCGGTGATGGTTTGCAGCGGAATGTAGTTGTCGATCGGCGCGTCGCTCACCACGACACCAGCGGCGTGAGTGCCCGCGCTGCGAGTCAGTCCTTCCAACTTCTGAGCGATGTCGAGCAGCTTGTGAATTTCCGGATCACCGTCGTATGCCTCTTTGAGTTCCTGGCTTTGCTGAATTGCGTCCTTCAATTTGATGTTGAGTTCATCGGGGACCGACTTCGCAATTTGATCGACGCGAGCCAACGGGATGCCGAGCGCTCGGCCGACGTCACGAATCGCGAGTTTCGCTTTAAGTGTGCCGAACGTTCCGATCTGACAGACGTTTGCGCTGCCGTATTTTTGCTTCGTGTAGTCGATCACTTTCTGCCGACCATCGCGGCAGAAGTCGATGTCGATGTCGGGCGGTTCGGTACGGCTAGCGTCGAGGAATCGTTCGAAGAGCAAGTCGTACTTCAGCGGGCAGACATGGCTGAGTCCTAGTAGATACGCCACGATTGCTCCGCACGCCGAACCGCGAGCACCGCACGGAATGTTGTTTTCTTCGGCAAAACGAACGAAGTCCCAAACGATCAAGAAGTACGATGAGTAGCCCATCTTGTCGATTACCGCGAGTTCCAAATCGAGCCGTGCTCGATGCGCGTTGGTCAATTCGTCTGGCGTGTATCGAGTCGTCAGTCGCTCTTCGCACAGCTTGCGGAGGTAGTCGGTATCGGTCAGCCCATCCGGCGGCGCGAACTTGGGGTAATGCTTCGGGTTCTTCTCCAACTGAATGTCAACGCGGTCCGCAATAACCTGCGACATCGTGACCGCTTCTTCGTAACCGGGAAATGCGGCGTACATTTCCTCGGGCGAGCGGACATAGAACTGATCGCAGTCCATCCGCATCCGCTTCTCGTCATTGACGGTCATGTGTGTGCTCACACAGAGCAACACATCATGAGCGGCGGCGTCTTCCTTATTGAGATAGTGCGCGTCGTTTGTCGCGACTAGCGGCAGTCCGAACTGCCGAGCGAGATCGACCGTTCCTTCCATGCAGTCCTTTTGAATCTGCAGTCCAGCGTTCTGGATCTCCATGTAAAAACGATCGCCGAAGGTTTTCACATACCATTCGATCAACCGCTTGGCATCATCCATGCGACCGCCAAGAATGTGCTGTGACAACTCCGACGCTGCGCAGCCAGAGAGGCAAATTAACCCTTCGCTGTGAGCAGTCAGCGTCTCCTTGTCGATACGCGGCCGGTAATAAAATCCTTCGAGGTACGCGAGCGACGCCAGTTTCACGAGGTTGAAGTAACCGGTCTTATTCATCGCCAGCAATGTGAGATGAAAGCTCGCCTCCTTCATCTTCGTCGCACCACGATCTCGCCGATTGCCCGGCGCGATATACGCTTCATAGCCGACGATCGGCTTGATTCCCGCATCCTTGCACAGCCCGTAAAACTCAAATGCTCCGTAAAGATTTCCGTGATCGGTGATCGCCACCGAATTCATCCCTTCGGCCTTAACTTTCGCGACAAGATCCGGTAAACGGTTCGCTCCGTCGAGCATCGAGAACTGCGAGTGACAATGCAGATGAGCAAACGGGCGCGGCGCGTTCATGAGCGGCTCCTTCCAAGTTCTTTGTCCCGACGAAAGCCGCCAGGATTTACTTCAAGCATGAGTTTACGGGCGAGAGTTTAATTGCCCGACAATAGAGTCGCACGCCACCCAGGAGTCATGCCGAGATCGTGCTGAATTCAGTGAAAATTCGCGACATTTCACTTCGCGTTCTTTGCGGTGAAACTTCCCCAATTGACGACTCAGTTTCAGCGATCAGCTACTAAATGAGAGGAAGTCTCCAACGGGAAATTGGCGTCCATCGACCTCCACGATATCACCGGCAATGATTTTTCGCCGACGTCGAGTTTCTGGCTCACCGTTCACGCTTACTTCGCCATTCTGGATCATGAGCTTGGCATGACCACCGGTTTCAGCGATCGAACTCAGTTTCAAAAACTGGTCGAGACAGATTTTGTTCGGTTCATTTTGAAAATCGTTTTCAGTCACGGCGATCACCTTCGTTGTTGGATAAGAAGACGTTTTACGGTGTCGGCATTCAGAATGCGAATGCGGTCGCAGATTGAAAGACGATGAAAGGCTTTAACAGATCGCCGAAGTAGGATTTGCGCCGTAATTGAAACGAAGAAGTCCCAGAATAATCCGAGACGTTTTCGTTTCTCGCCTGCAAGGACATCGAACATGCGATGAAGGCGAGGGGGCGAACTCACCAGCAGTTGTTGAAATACTCCTCAATGGCGACTGGCTAGGTTTGAGGCAACGAGGGCCGCGGTGATGGAAACGCTGAGATTGCCGAGTGCCTAATTGCCTTGGTAGGTGAGCGTGAACTTTCCAAGGTCCGCATTGAGCGAATAGAGCCGATGGTCATTGATGCATTCCGCCATCTGGCCTTGAAAGCCAATCGCCGTGTTGAGATTGGTCCTCGTTTAGTGCTTGAGCAGTCCGTGCAAACTGATGATCTTGTTTCCGACGAAGAAGCTCGCGCCTGGAACGTAGTAAGCATTGTCAGAATCCGATCGACGAGGCGATGGTCGCCATCGAGCGGGACAATCCCCGGCTCAAGGGAATCTTGCTGAAGG
>JAPLNX010000041.1 GCA_026400935.1 Planctomycetia bacterium
CCGTGGCCTCATCGCGAAAATCCCGCACACCTATCGTTGGCGAGTGACAATTGAGGGCCAACGTCTTCTGAGTACGATCATCACGCTCTACCACCAAGGCCTCAGTCACGCTGCCTGATCGCCATCCGATTCATACGCCGCAATTCCAAAGTTGCGTGCACAGCGCGCATAATTCACAATCGAAGACTCTATCCGCGTATTGGTCTGACCTGATCGACCCGAACGAGCGAGAACCAAGCGACATTGAGATTCGTGAAAAACTCGAAGCCGAGATCGACGAACGGATACAGCGAGCACAACGCGACAGATTGACCCGGCACTTCAAGCTCGCGGTCCGCTGCGAAAGCTGCCAAAAATTGCGACGTGGGCGTGAATGGGTGAAAGCACGAACGCCAATCGGATTTGTCGAGTCTGGAAGTATTTGCCCGTCATGCGAAAAGCGGCCATCGCCCAAGAGTCTTGGCCAAGCGATTGAGCGGTTGGCTGAACAGTCGCAACCGGCGGACGTGTCCTGAGTCGTCCGAGGTGCTGATCGTCGATCCCGGAGCAAATGGTGCGGTCGGTTTTGCTTTGACGTCCCGTGTCTCCGTTGGTGGCTGAGCAAACAGGCAGCGATTATGCTCGACGCCAACAATCTTGTGCGGACAGCTTTGAACTCACTTCTTCAGACTGACACCAATGGCCAAAGCGAAGGCGGAAACCTCGGCGGACACCGCCGCCAATCTCGGCTTTGAGGCCAAGCTCTGGCTGACGGCCGACAAGCTCCGCAACAACATGGATGCGGCCGAATACAAGCACGTCGTGCTCGGCCTGATCTTCCTCAAATAGATCTCCGACGCCTTCGAGGAGCGGCATCAGAAGTTGCTCGCCGAAGTGGGCGAAGAGGCCGATCCCGAAGATCCGGACGAGTACCGGGCGGACAACGTCTTCTGGGTGCCGACGGAGGCTCGCTGGCAGACGCTGCAAGACAATGCCAAGCAGCCGACCATCGGCAAGCTGATCGACGAGGCGATGGTCGCCATCGAGCGGGACAATCCCCGGCTCAAGGGAATCTCGCCGAAGGTTTTTCGCTGGGGCCGGCCGGCGCTCGACAAGCACCGCTTGGGCGAGCTGATCGACGTGATTGGCACGATCGGGCTGGGCGATGCCGAGAACCGCTCGAAGGACATCCTGGGCCGCGTCTACGAATACTTCCTCACGCAGTTCGCCAGTGCGGAAGGGAAAAACAGCGGGCAGTTTTACACGCCGCGCTGCGTGGTCCGCGTGCTGGTCGAGATGCTCGCGCCGTACAAGGGGCGAGTCTACGATCCGTGCTGCGGCACGGCCGGCATGTTCGTGCAGAGCGAAAAGTTTGTCGAAGAGCATGGCGGGCGGATCGGCGACATCGCGGTCTACGGGCAGGAGTCCAACTCGACGACGCGGCGGCTGGCGATGATGAACCTGGCCATTCGCGGCATCGAAGGTGATCTCGGCCCCGAGCACGCCGACACGTTCCGCCGCGACCTGCACAAAGACCTCAAGGCCGATTACGTGCTGGCCAATCCGCCGTTCAACGATTCCGACTGGCACCGCAGCGACGAGGTCATTGCATTGCTCACTTCGATCGAATCGCCACAGCGCAATCCGCACGGGCATTTTGTTAGAATGCGACGCATCAAGGCTCTGCGACAAATGCCACTTTCATTGTGACGGTTTCTTTTTCTATATCTCTTCTTCAACCTTCGACCGTATCGACGTCGAAAGGAATCAAGACCGATGCCTGCTCAGGATGTTTTCAAGGTATGCGTGGAGGCGATTCGCGCTGGCGAATTGATTCATCGTGTGAGCAGCACGGACAAGGAATTCCACTTTCAGAACTGGTTCAAGGCTCGGCTGGAACACGCGGGACAAAACTTCGAGATCGGCGGTCGAAACAGTTACCCCGACTTCCGCATCGTGGCCACGACTGACGGCTATGAACTGAAGGGGCTGGCTTATCCGGGGCGCGATGCGAGCTTCGACAGTAACAGCCAAGTGCCGACCGGATCGCACAATGGTCGAGCGATCTACTACGTCTTCGGGCGATATCCCAAGCAGCCTGATGGAAATGCTTATCCGGTTCTTGATCTCGTAGTCTGTCACGGCGACTTCTTGAACGCGGATCATGACTACATCCATCACAACAAGAGCGTGAAAGGCTTCGGGAGCTACGGCGACTTGTTGATTCGAGATCGCAAGATGTATGTCGTGCCGACTCCGTTTCGGTTAGTGGACGGAGTTGCTCACCGACAGACGCTGATCTTGCCAGCGGGAGTGAAGCTTGGTCGTGAGTTCGTACGCGTCGGCGAGTTGTGTCGTCGTGAAGCCGATGAGTTGGTAATTGCGTACTCGTTCGACCTGCAAACCAATGAACTGCGTCCGACAAAAGTGCCGAACCCGCACGCTGGCCGCGAGCATCCATTTCAGGCATGGCGGTTGAAGGGATCACCGACTGATCCCGTTGCGATGCGCGTTGCTCAAGAAGCAATGGCCGTCGAGGAGGTCGATGATGACAACGGCCACTGAAGCACGGCTGATTGAGTCCGACGATTTTCCGTTCGAGTTCCTCTCGCACCTTGCCGAGCGTGAGAGTTGGCGGAAAGAGATTCATCGCCCGATCTATCACGTTCACAAATGGTGGGCGAAGCGTTTGGGGTCGGTCTTTCGCGGCATGTTGTTGGGCTGCCAACTGCCGACCTCCGCGAGCTTGGCCACCGAGTTCTATCGCACGCACACCTTCGCCGGGCTGTCCGTGTTCGATCCTTTCATGGGATCGGGGACGACGATCGGCGAGGCGCACAAGCTAGGCTTCACCGCACTTGGTCGCGATATCAATCCGGTCGCCGTCGAAGCGGTCACGACGGCGTTGGGACCATTGAGCGAGCACGACTTGCAGGCCGCGTTCGCGCAGCTCGAAGCCGATATCGCTCCGAAGATTCGTCGGCTCTACCGCTCGATCGACAAACGCGGTCGGGTGTGTGACGTGCTGTATTCGTTCTGGGTCATGCAGGCCCCTTGCCCCGACTGCTCGCGGGCCGTCGATCTGTTTCCGTCTTATGTGATCGCACGCAACGCCTACCCGGATCGCAAGCCCGAAGTTCAAGTCTATTGCCCGAACTGCGGTGACATCGCTCCCGGTTTGCATGGTGACGACGCTGCAACCTGTGCGGAGTGCGGACATCAGTTCGATCCGAGCACAGGAACCGCGCGCGGCACGAAGGGACACTGCGGAAGCTGCAACTGCGACTTCAAGATCCTCGACGTGATCGCCCAACAACAGACTCGGCCCGCGTTTCGGCTGTATGGCAAGCTGATCCTGACGAGCAACGGGCGCAAGGAGTATCTGCGAGCGACTGCGGACGACCTCGCAGCGTATGAGCAATGCTCGGTCGAGTTGCGTCGCGCCGTCGAGGCGGGTGAATTCGCGCTGCCCGACCTCGCGTTGGAGTACGGTCACAACACGCGGCAAGCGATGGGCTACGGCTTCACGTCGTGGCACGACTTCTTCAACGACCGGCAGTTGCTCGCGCTCGGTTGGCTGCGTGCGGAGATCTTGAAGATCGACGACCTGCCAGCTCGCCGCGCGATGCTGACGCTGTTCTCCGGAGTGCTGGAGTTCAACAACCTCTTCGCGTCTTACAAAGGCGAAGGGACCGGCGCGGTGCGGCACATGTTCTCGCACCACATTCTCAAACCGGAGCGGACGCCGATCGAAGCAAACGTGTGGGGCACACCGAAAAGTTCCGGCTCGTTCTCAACGCTCTTCCCCTCGCGATTGCTGCGAGCCGTGCAGTACCGCGAACAACCAACCGAAGTGAATGGCCACAGCGGCGCGGCTCGCATGTGCTCGCCAGCCTTCACGGGACGGATCGAACCGCAATGGCCGACCCACGGCGACTTAGTCTCGCGCGGCATCTACTTGTCGTGCGGCGATTCGTCGATCACCGGCTTGGCCGATCAGAGCATTGACCTCGTCGTGACCGACCCACCGTTCTTCGACAACGTCCATTACTCGGAACTGGCCGACTTCTTCTTCGCGTGGCAGCAGATCGGAAACCGGACGAAGCCCTCCTCCGGCTCGACGACACGACATCTCTCCGAGGTTCAAGACGCCGACGCCGACAAGTTCGCCGAGAAGCTGCAAGCCGTCTTCCGCGAATGCCATCGCGTCCTGCGAGATGACGGCTTGTTGGTCTTCAGCTATCACCATTCGCGTCACGAAGGTTGGGCATCCTTGGCGAAGGCGATTCTCGGAGCGGGCTTCCTCGTCGTGAACTCGCAACCGGTCAAGGCCGAGATGTCCGTCGCGACTCCCAAGTCGCAGGCCAAGGAACCAATCCAGTTCGACATCATCCTCGTCTGCCGCAAACGTGATGCGGCGACTCACGTCCCTTGTCCCACTGAGTCGGACGCACTTGCTTCTGCGAGGAAGAAACTCCTGCGTCTGTACGCGGAAGGTTTCACTCTGTCGCTCAACGACCGCCGCATCGTGCTGCTCGGCCAACTGCTCACCTTGCTCCGCGCCCCTGATGACTTCGAGTCAATCGCACTTCACATCGACGATGACATCCACGCGATCGTCCCCAGCGATCCAGTCCGCCGCCGTCCGCCACCACAGAAGCTGCTCTTTGAAGATGCGTGACTGGATCGCCTCCTGGCAATCGGCGAAGCCCCTCGCCAGTGGAACCCGGTGTCCTCTCAGGTTTTCGCAATGGCCACAAAGCTCACTTCGGAAGTTGTTGAGGCGTACTTGAACTGTAAGTTCAAGGCACATCTCAAACTCGCGGCGCAGGCAGGCACCAAGTCGGAATATGAGATCCTGCTGCTCGAAGCGCGCGATCGGGTGAGGCGCAAGGCGATTGACAAAATCGTTGCCAACTTGCCTGCGGGTGAAATCGAATGGGGTGTTGCGCTTTCAACGTCTACCTTGAAGCGCGGGGCTTCTTACTTCTTCGATGCGGTGTTGGACAACGATCAAATGTTGCTGGTCTTCGACGGGTTGAAACGTGCTCATGGCCCATCGAAGCTGGGGGCGTTCCACTATCTCCCAGTTCTGTTTCACGGAGCCGAAAGGCCGGGCAGGGAGCAGCGGACGTTGCTGGAGGTACTCGGCCTGATTTTGGCGGAGATTCAAGGCGCGGAGCCGCGCTGGGGACTACTTGTCTACGGACAGGATTGCACGATCCGCCGAGTTCGGCTCCGATCGAACGGTGTTCAGGCACAGCGAGTCCTCCAGGAACTCAAAGAAAGTCGAGCGTCGGATACGCTGCCGCAGTTGATGCTCAATCGACACTGCGAAATCTGCGAGTTTCGCTGCCGCTGCCATGCAGAGGCGACATCCAAGGATGACTTAAGCCTGCTGCGAGCAATGTCCGAGAGCGAAATCAAGAAGTATGCACGCAGAGGGATCTTCACGGTCACTCAATTGTCTTGCACATTCCGCCCCAGGAGAAACAGCAAGCCATTGAAGCAGAAGCCCTCCGCCCGCCAGCATGCTGTGCAGGCACTTGCCATCCGCGAAAAGAAGATACACATTCTCGGTTCGCCGGAATTACCCGTCTCCCCCATCCAGATTTATCTCGATCTCGAAGGCGATCCTGAACGCAACTTCGTGTATTTGGTAGGGATGATCGTCGAGCAGAACGGAGTGCAGGAGCATCATTCGTTTTGGGCGGACAACTCGGTCGATGAGGTCCGGATCTTCCAACAGTTTTGCGAGATATTGGATCGCAACGAACCGTACTTGTTGTTCGCATACGGCAGCTATGAGGCGGCATTCGTGAAGCGGATGAGCAAGGTTTCCGGCCAGCCAGAACTTGGCGAGAAGATTCTTGCTCGCCTGGTAAACGTTCTCTCCGTCATTCACTCACACTTCTACTTCCCCACGTACTCGAATGGGCTGAAAGACATTGCCGGCTATCTTGGCTTCCGATGGACAGAATTGGACGCATCGGGAATCCAGAGCATCGTCTGGCGCAGGCGGTGGGAAGAAGGCGGCCTCTCGACCTACAAGGACAGACTCTTGACTTACAATCTGGAGGACTGTGCCGCTCTCAAACGGGTCACGGAAGTGCTCTTCACTACTTGCCGCGCGGAACCCGCAGTGAAGACTGGTATCAACCACGAGGGAAATCAGGTCTGTCGGGTGGAGGAAATCGCCCCACAATCGAGCCGTCGGGAATGGTGCCGAATAGATTTTGCGATTCCCGATTTCGAGTTCGTCAACGACCGTGCGTACTTTGATTATCAGCGTGACAGGGTCTTCATCCGGACGAGTAAGACGTTGAGAAAGAGCCGAAGGCAGGAGCGTCGAAAACAGGGCAAGAAAAACCTTCGACCTAACCGCAGTGTCGAAATCACGGCGGAGAAATGTCCGTATTGCGGTGGAACGGACCTTGCAAAGAGGATCGATGGGCGCTTGGCTCGTCTGGCGTACGATCTTCTCGTCAACCGCACAGGGATTCGGAGGTCTGTCACGCGGATCACATCCGCGTGGTATCGCTGTGGCGGGTGCCAAAAGAAGTTTCTTCCCGACGAATACCATCGAGTTGCTGAGCATTTTCATTCACTGAAGAGCTGGGCCATCTATGAGTATGTGGCTCACCGAAAGTCCTTTGCGCACGTCGCGGAAAGCATCCGAGATTGTTTCGGCTTGCCTATCACCACCCCGGATGTCTGTGAATTCAAAAGGGAGTTGGCCAAGTATTACGCGGGGACGTACGAGAAACTCGTGGAAAAAATCGCGAGCGGAGTCCTGATTCACGCAGACGAAACGGAATTCCATATCAAGCAGGTAGGTCGGGGCTATGTCTGGATCTTCACAAATCTGGAGGAAGTCGTGCTCATGCACCGAGCGTCTCGCGAGGGAGACTTTCTGCATGAACTGCTGAAGAGCTTTCGGGGAGTGCTCGTGACCGATTTCTACGCGGCGTACGACTCGCTGGATTGTCCCCAACAAAAGTGCTTGATCCATCTCATCAGGGATTTCAATCAGGACATCCGAAGCAACCCTTGGGACGAGGAATTGAAATCGCTCGCCGACAGCTTCGGAAAGTTGCTGCGTGCGATTGTCACCACCATCGACCGACACGGCCTGAAACGACAGCACCTCAGCAAACACCAGAGGTCCATCGGACGCTTCTTTGATGACATCGCGAGGCAACCGTTTCAGTCAGAGGTTGCGGAAGGCTATCGCGCGCGGCTCCTGAAAAATCGGGACAAGCTCTTCACGTTCGTGGATCACGACGACGTGCCCTGGAACAACAACAACGCAGAGCACGCCGTTAAGCATTTCGCCTACTATCGGGAATATGCCGATGGAATGGTCAGGGAGTCCGGACTGAAAGATTATTTGGTGCTGCTGAGCGTCTACCTTACCTGCAAATACAAACGAGTCAGTTTCCTCAGATTTCTTCTGTCGCGGGAAACGGATATCGACATTTTTCGCAACAGCCAAGGCCAGCGGAAGCCACCACTGACTATCGAATTACACCCGCCAACTTGGGTGCAACCGCGTCGGAGCCGGAGACAGACAGCAAAGAAGCACCAACCACAGAACGATAACTCGGCGACGGAGTTGGTCTCGGACAAGTCGGCTCATTTGGAAGCGGGAAGTGTGGAACCGATTCCAAGCTCGTGACGACCACGGAATTTCGCAATCTTTACAACGAACCAGTCTCGTGGGAAAACAACTCTGACAAGAAGTCGTTGCACATCCCCGCAAGCTACGCCGCAAGGCTCTGGCCATGCGATTCAAAGACACCAAAGACCCGTTCCGCATCGTTATCGTCCGCGAGATGTGGCTGACGGGCTTCGTCTCCCCTGACTGCACTCGATCTGGAACTACTCGAACGGCACGACCGAAGACTACTGAGCCGTCGGCAGCAACCTTGCCAACTCCGTCCGAAAGCATCTCACGGAATATCCGGAGAAAAGGTGAACGGGATCAAATAGACCTGGACGTCTCCCCCAAGGCGATGGTCCGGACGCGGTGTCAATCTTCGCTTCACACTGGCAGTTATTGATGTATCATCTCCCCGCCAAGTCATGCCCCGAGTGCGAGGTCTCTGATGCTGACGTTGAATGGTTCGCGACTCTCGTCGTTTTGTGATCGCGCGACACGGCGATCGTTTCTCCAAATCGGTGGGCTGTTTCTCGGCGGGATGACGCTGCCTCGGTTGCTGCACGCGGAGCAGTCGCCGCGCACGAGCGAAGGACGATCGTCCGCATCGCGTCATCGCGGCGTGATCATGATCTACATGCCGGGCGGGCCTCCTCACCAGGACATGTACGACCTCAAGCCCGAAGCGCCAGTCGACGTGCGTGGCGAATTCGATCCGATCGCGACCTCGGTGCCGGGGATTGAGATTTGCGAGTTGATGCCCCGGCTGGCGCAGCGGATGGAACGGTTCTCGATCATTCGGTCGCTGGTCGGTTCGGACGGAGCGCACGCCTCGACGTTGTGTGTGACGGGCGCGCCGTACGGGAACAAGGTTCAGGGCGGTGCCCCTCATTTCGGGTCGCATGTGTCGGCGGTGCAGGGGCAGACGCACCGCGCCGTTCCCGCCGTCGCCGATCTGTCCGAGATCATGCAGCACACACCGTACAATATTGGCGGGCCGGGCTTCCTTGGGTCAGCGCATCAGCCGTTCCGACCCGATGGCGAGACGCGCGCCAACATGCTGCTGCACGAGGGCCTGACGCAGCGGATGGACGATCGTCGCGCATTGCTCACCTCGTTCGACCAGTTCCGGCGCGAGACCGATGCACGGCGAACGCTCGGCGGGTTGGAAACGCAGGTCGAGCAGGCCCTCGACGTGCTCACTTCGAGCCGCGTGATGGAGGCGCTCGATCTGGACCGCGAAGACCCAAAGGTCCGCGCCAGTTATGGCAAAGATGACGAAAAGATACTGCCGTACTCGTACCTGGGCTATCGGGCGCTGGTCTCTCGGTTTCTGGTGGCCCGCCGGTTGATCGAGGCGGGTGTCAGGTGTGTTACCGTGTCGTTCGCCGATTTCGACTGGCACGGCGCGAACTTCGCGCACGGTCGCAAGGTGCTGCCCGTCTTCGATCAGGCCATCACCGCGCTGGTGGATGATCTCCACGACCGAGGTCTCTCGGACGACGTGAGCGTCGTCGCGTGGGGTGAGTTCGGCCGCACGCCGCGCATCAACCCGGCGGCGGGGCGCGACCATTGGCCTCAGGTGAGTTGTGCTCTGCTTGCGGGAGGCGGCATGAAAACCGGACAGGTGATCGGCTCCACCAACCGCCTCGGTGAAGCCGCTCAAACTCGACCGGTCCACTACGGCGAAGTCCTGGCCACTCTGTATCACAACCTCGGTATCGACATCGACACGGCGACCGTTCGCGATCCTTCCGGACGGCCGCGCTATCTGATCGACGGCCACCGTCCGATCCCAGAGCTGATCGGCTGACGTATCGAGCCGACTTTCTTTCGGTAATGAATCAAAAATGGATTGCAGACGATTCCGGAATCACTGCTGCATTCCGCCGCCTGTTTCGGGAATCAATCGGAACTGACTCTTCGCGACTTGTTCATTACGCTCCGGTCATTGCGGTCCTTTGTACGCCGATCCGTTTCCTTCACCGAGAGCATGCTCGCAATGAACAAGATTTTGGTTCTGTTCGATTCACGATCCGGTCACACGTCGCGCATGGCGACACTCGTGGCGGAGGGGGCGCGGAGCATTGCTGACACCGAAGTTCGACTGCGATCTGTGGACGAGGCCACCGCCGACGATGTTGTTTGGTGCGACGGACTGGCTGTCGGCAGTCCGACGAACATGGGGTTGCTCAGTTGGAAGATGAAGCGGTTCTGGGACGAGACCATGATGCCTCAGTGGGCGAAGGTAGATGGCAAGATCGCCTGTGCGTTCAGTTCGTCTGGCGGCTGGGGTGGCGGTTCCGAGATGGCATGCCAGAGTTTGCTCACCGTGCTGATGAACTTCGGCTTCCTCGTGTTTGGCGTCACCGATTACGTGAGCAGCGACCTGACGCTGCACTACGGCGCGATCGCCGCTAAGGAACCGCGCGACGAGGAAACTCACGCCGCCTGCCGCAAGCTAGGCCGCCGCCTCGCCGAATGGACCGCCGTCTATTGCCACTCTCGTCTCAACGAGCATCCCAGCCGAAAGATGTCCGAACGGATGATTCCAGAAGCGTAGACCGACTCCTGGGGCCGGCCTGCTTTACTCACGATTCGACCGGTCCTAGGATCGCGGCGAACATGCGGGTGACACAGCCCAATGATTTGCGAACCCTTTTTGGAAGGAACAATCTCATGCGTCGAGTTTTTTCAGTTTGGGTCATGACACTCGTCATCGGAACGGTCGTCTGCGCGAGCAGCCAATCAGGCTCAGCGGCGGACGAATACGCCTACGATCTGGTCCATTCCTCGGTCAGTTTTAAGGCGCGACATCTCGACATCAGTTGGATTCACGGCCGGTTCAATGAGGTCGAGGGAAAATTTTCGCTCGACCGGGAGAACCCCGCTAAGTCGACGTTCCAGCTCACCATCAAAGCCGACAGCGTCGATACGGCCAACAAGGCCCGCGACGAACACCTCCGGCAACCCGACTACTTCGATACGAAGCAGTTCCCGACCATCGAATTCAAAAGCACGAGCACCAAAGCCATTGAAGGCGGATACGAAGTGACCGGCGACTTCACGATGCACGGCAAGACCAAGAAAGTCACCTTTGTCCTGAAGGGTGGCAAAGAACATACCTTCAAAGACGTGAAGCGCGTGGCCTTCTCAACCGAACTTGCTCTCAAGCGCAGCGACTACGGTTTCGACAAGAACGCCATCGGACCGATCGGTGACGAGGCGTTGATCATCATTGACTGCGAAGGCATGCGAAAATAGCCGATGCCTGAGCCACTGCTTTATCTGAAAGCGATGGGAGCCGCCGCCATCGTCAGCGCGATGATCGTGCTGGCGATGGTGACGGCGCGACGGCACGCCAGCACGACGTGGCTGAATTTCTCCTGCGTCTTGGGGATTGGCCTCGGCCTTGTGGTCGGCTACGGCGTGGTGTCGTTGCGATTGGCCTGGCCTCCCGTGAACGGTCTCGATCGGTTCTTAACGATCACCGTTCCATTGACCATCGGCATCGAACTGATCGCGGGATTCCAGAACGTACCGCGTCGGGTCGCGTGGCTATTGCGGATGAGCCTGGCCGCAACGATCCCGAGAATTCTGCTACACGGTTCCGTCTACTTGGGCGATTCAGCCGAAGGTTGGACACGGTGGCAGACCGGCTCGGCACTGGTGGTGTGCGGAGCCTTGTTGGCTGGTGTGTGGAGTCTGCTTTCCTGGTTGTCCCAACGTTCCCCAGGAATCTCGATTCCATTGGCGATATGTCTGCCAATCCTGTGCGCCGGACTGACCGTAATTATGGCCGGTTACATCAAGGGAGGAGCCGCGGCTTTCCCTTTGGTGGCGACACTCGTGGCCACGACCATCGCGGCCAGACTGATGTCGAAACGCTCCGTTGCACTGGCCAACTTGAGCGCGCCGGCGATCGTTGGAGTCGGAGTGGTCGGCCTGTTCGGCTTGTTGTTCGTCGGTCGTTTTTTCGGCCGGCTCTCGACCGGCTATGCGCTGGTGATTCTGCTCGCGCCACTTTTGTGCTGGGTGACCGAGATACCGCAACTGCGGCACAGGAAGCCGTGGCTCGTGGGATCGCTCCGATTGGTGCTGGTCGCGATCCCGCTGCTGGTGGTGCTCGCTGCGGCGAAGCGTGATTTTGACCGGGATATGGCCCCGTTGCTGGGAAAGATTCAGGCATCCACTTTTCGTCTTCCCCGCGAACATTGAACTCAGGCCGCGATGGCCGACATTCTCGCTCAGTCAGTCAAAGTCACGAAGCAATCAGCACCAAGAGGTCGGCGGTCTTGTGGATGGAAACGTGTGGTAGACCTTCAAAATCTCGATCATCGGTCCAAATCGGCAAGTCCAAACGAAGCGCCAAAGCCAGCACATGCACGTCTTTTGGGTCACGTTGACCAATCAGTTCAATCGCTCGCGGCAGTTCCGAATCGTACTCGCGCGGCTGAACGGCGATGACCGGCAGCAGTTGAAATTCACGCCACAAGTCCAACTCGGCACACCCAATTCTTTTCGCGACGCTCGGCAAATACTTCTCGACTTCGAACAGCGTATGTTGAGACGAAAAGAAGACGATCTTCCCTGAAAACAACACCTCGCGTGCCTGCCCGCCGAGCAGCGCCGAAAGCAGCGGGTTCGCATCGACCACCAGTGTCTCAACCACGGGTCAGGCTTTCGCGAAAGGTGTCGAAGTCGCTGAGGATTTCGGCTTCGCCGATTCCCTGTTTGTCCAACTGACGGCGCGTCTCATCGGACAGCCGAAAGAACTCGGACCTGCGCTCTTGCCACGCGAGCTTTTCTCGCACCGCGTCCGCCACAAACTCGGCCGTAGAAAGGTTCGGTCGAGACTGTTCGACACGCTCCAGTAACTCGTCGGAAATCGTAATGACGGCCATGAATCGCTCGCAGTTTGGTTTCAAAGTCCGGAACGCGATCTCGTCCCAACTCGGCCGATTGTCGGTTGGGGCAAGTGTGAAGGCAAGCACATACAACGCTTCCGCGTGATCGCCGCCACCGATCGCGACCTCTACGAAACCATCTCGGCCGGGACGTTTCGAGAAGACCTCTTCGATCGCCTCTCCGTCTTCTCGATCACCTTGCCGCCGCTGCGTGAGCATCGCAGTGACATCCCCCACATCAGCGACTCCGCCGCGGCGGACTGACACAGATCAATCGCCAATTCGAGCAGGAGAAATCCGTTGACATCCTTCAGCCGCTGATCTCAAAGCAATGGCTTCGAACGGTTCTAGGGTCGGGCGTTCAAATTTTAAGATTGCCGCGGCATTTTTGAAATTTGAACGCCCGACGCCATGTCCTCCCTACGCGTCGCCGAGCATTCCGACACGACCGCGCATGCGCAACGTCTCGGTGCCGTGCTGAAGAATGCGGGCCTTCCCGCCACGTTGGTGCCAAAGAGACCATCCACGCGTTACTGAAACCAAATCAGAATGTGGTCGATGACGATTCTTCGCCGAACCGTCGAGCGTTTGTGCTTTGACCGGTAGCTGCGGAATGAATGTATTGATGACAGCGCGGTCGGACCAAAAGGAAGCGACGGATCGACTTCGTATTCCGTATCCGCCTGATTGAGAGCCGCAGCAATCTTTTCGCCCCAACGGTCGAGTTCGCCGAACTGAACGTAACCGAGCATCCCTGCGTGATCTTCTCTGCGGGCGTAGTCGCCCCGCAGGAAGCAGCCCAAACCTTCGCTTCCGAGATACTTCGTCACCGGATGTCCTTTGCCCAGCCGCTTGGCCTCAAAGCGGAATCTCGCGCGGGGACGAAACGAGCCTGAATCGATGCGGAGGTCTACTCGTTTCCGATGCTTCCCTTTGCGGCGTCCGTCGTTGACGGGTGGATCATCATGGACGCTGAAGGCGATCATCCAATCCTCGGCGCGATCGCTCAGCACTCCGTCGATCGCATCCACCAAGTCGCCGGTGATGGCAGGTTCCTGCGTCTTGGCGTAAGCGGCGGGAGTCAATCGTTCGTAGCCGAGTTGAATGAGTCGATGGACACGGCGAACGAAGACGTCTCGCAGCACGGCGGAGTTGTCGGACATGTCGCCCGGTTGTGATCTTGGAGCGTGCATCACGGCGAGTCATCTCCGAGCTGCAATGTCTCGGCGATGATCTCGCTGGCGTCCTGCATGGCTTGGCTCTCGGTCCAATGAAAGCGCTGTAGCGGCTTGAAGACGAACGTCTTGGTTCCTTCGTAAATGCGCAAGTTGCGATCG
The DNA here is from genome assembly GCA_026400935.1 of Planctomycetia bacterium. Taxonomy (GTDB): domain Bacteria; phylum Planctomycetota; class Planctomycetia; order Planctomycetales; family Planctomycetaceae; genus SXKJ01. The sequence goes on from JAPLNX010000041.1 coordinate 13,884, forward strand.
AAGTAGACCCACTGGCTGTGCTGTTTCCGCAGTCGTTGCCGAGCTTTCTCCAACTGCTTCGCCGTCGGACTGTCGGCAGCCACGACGACGGGCTCCCGCGCGGCCGCTTTGTCGGCAATGAGATCGACCTGAATCATCCCGGCTGCGGAAGCCTTGTCGTAGACGATCCCGACCTGATGCCATTTTTCCAATTCACGATCAACGAAGGCATCGAGGTCTTTCTTCAACCGCTTGGCGTAGGCTTTCAACTCGTCCGTCTTCGGTGGGCGAACGGCCGGTTTGCCGATCTTCCCGTCATTCAATTCCAATCGCACATGCACGAGATCGTGGACCAGTGCCCGTTCTCGCTCGTCGAGTCCGAGTGCGTCGTAGACGAGGTCGTTCAATTCTATGAGCAAGTCGTCGAGGTTTTCCTCGTCGTTGTCAAACAGCTTCTTCTGTTTTTGCGATCCATTGTGGTGAGCTTCTTGAACATTCACCGGCGACATTTTCAGCAGCCGAGTGTGAAGTTCAACCCAAGGCTTGAGCTGGTCATGGGAGTCTTCCGCAATCGGAACCGGGATCGCTCGTAGCGCATCGAGCGTGGCAACGCCACGCTGCACACCGAATTGGGTCGCCCTGAAGAACTGGTGATAGAACGCAAAGTCCGAACTCAAATAGAGTGATAATGCTTTGAGAAATTCGACGTCATTGGTGCTACTCACGATGCCAATCTGACGCGACGGTACGACCAAATACTCGTCGCTGAATACGGCGAAATTGCGAGCCGCACTTACAACAACATGCGGAGCAGTACAGATTTTGAGTCCTTTGCGACCGCCCTTTTTTCGCAGGAAAGACTTGCTATTCGGAATCGTCCAGTCGGAAGAGATCCAAAAAACATGCCGCAGCCGATCGAGTAGTTTTGTAACAAGGACATTGTGATCCTTTACTTCGTCACATGGCTCAGTCGCTTCTTCACCTTCCGCGACATGCTTCGCCCTGAGGTCCGGACCACCAGAAACAGTCAGACGTCCAAGCTCTTCAAGATCTTCAATCGATGAATGACAATTTTCGAGGCGATTAAGAATCGTTCGGTCGGACGGCGTGCCCCAACAGGCAAGCTTCCATGGAAGTCCTTTTCCCGATGACGCGATAGCATTGGTCGGCAAATCGCGGATCTCATTAGCCGTAACGAGCAGGCTCCAAGTGGTGCTTCGCTCGCCATTCAAGACGGGACGGGTAACTTCCTGATTCGCAACCAGTGGCGAGAAAACGGTGATATATTCGTCGTCGAGAATTCGGGCTTCGTCGCTACGAGGGCCGAAGAAGAATGCTGCGGCTGGAACTCGCGAGCGTCCGGCGAACAGGACTTCGGCCAAGTTCGAGAAGTTGGCGACGGCAGTTACTCGCTGGGCGATGAAGAACCGAGATCGAAACTTCCTTGATGGATCCTCGAACAGAGTCATCGCTGGCAACAGCAGCGTTGCCACACCGGCTTCCGCCAAAAAGTCGCAAGCACGCCAGGCAAAAGCCTGAGCAACTTGATAGCCGCCGCAAGGACGCGCCGACTTGTGGTTCGGATCGGACATCCATTTCCAAACCGGCTCGTCTTGTTCGATCAACTTCTTCGGATCAATGCCTTTCCACGGAGGATTGCCGACGATCCAGTCGAACTTCGTTTTCGCCAGCGCGTCTTTCGCGGTTTTTTTCAACTTGAAGAAGTTGGTGTGAAAGACGTTCTGATCGCGGAGCGTTGGGAGCTTGAAACCGCGAATGGAGTTGGTTGCCGATTCGGGCAAAAGGTCGGGCGGATCGATGTAGTCGAGCAACGTCAGAATCAGACTTAACTCGGTCACACTGCAAGCGTCCTCGTCGTTATCAACGCCGTAGATGTGGCTCTCCAGCAACTCGCGCAATTGCTGTGGAGTGGGCTTCTTCTTCGTGTCCGGGAATTCACGTTCGATGAGCCGCCGGTAGCTCTGCACCAGAAACGCTCCGGAACCGCAGGCTGGGTCGAAGACCTTCATGCCTCGCTTCAGTGGCAAGCGTTCGTCCATTTCGGAGAGCATGAAATTGACGACCGGGATCGGCGTGTAATACGCGGCAGCCTCTTCCCCCTTCGTCTTCCGGCCATCTTCCTCAGGGGCGTGCAGAAATTGCTCGTAGATCACCGACAGCGTTTCGATCGGAATGTACGAGAAGTCGTAGAGGCGAAAATCGAGATGCAACTGCCAGTCGCGCTCGCCGACCATTTCGTCGCCGTCAAAGGTGGCTGCGACTCGCGAGATCAGCTTGTCATCCGGTGCTCCCTGCCCTCGCAACTTGAGCGGAAAGACGCTGCCGTTGAGCCAGCCGTTGAGTCGATCGTTGACCGCTTGCAAGCCCCGACGAGTCGCCGTTTGACCGAAGATTGTTGCCGCATCCAAGCCCCACTCGGCGAGCCGATCGGGCGAAAGGATCTTTCGATCGCGCAGGTAATGCAGATAGACGTACTTGCCGATCAAAGCGTGCGAGACATCCTTTTCCAGTCCACCCTGTTTGCGAAGCCAACCATCCAGCTTTTGCAAACTGCCGAGCAACTTCCAATCGACTCGCGTTTCGGGAGTCACGTCCCGACCGCAGTCTCGCCACACTTTGCCGCTGTCGATCGCGTCGGCATGAAACGACTCGGCCAACTGCGACACTTCATTGAAGGTCGTTAGCGTCCGCAACACGCCGCGCATGACACCGTCCGATTGCGGCTGACATCGAAATCCTGAATACAGCCGAACTTCGCGCGGCGAATGCACGAGCAAGAACGGAACGACGTCTTGGTTCCAAACGAGCTCATGCACCTTGTCAGCAGCTTGTTCCGAATCCGCGCGACAGACGTAGACGACAGGCACTACAGGATCGGTCTTTGACTGAGGATCCCGACGGAGCGAATAAACCCCTTCCAGATTGCAGGGCTTCAACGTCGCCTTGCGAAAGACGTGACCAAACTCCGGCGCGGTGCGCAGCCCAGCAGTGCCGCGACGCAAGAAATGCGGCGACTCCGAATAGCCGAGTTCATCGAGAAATTTGGCGAATTCCATGCAGTGGGTTCGTTCTCTTCAAGTGGCCTGTGTGCTCCCCGAAGCAGCCTATTCAACACAACGGACGACACCTGTTGAATCGCCGGAGTTGTCGCGGATTCTAAGTCAGATTTGAATCGTGCGGCTATGCCGTTCGGATCTCGCTTTATTCGACTGGGTAGAACGGGGACGCAGCCAATACTGTTCGGCACGACTGATGCAGTTGTATGTTCCGTTCACACAAACATAGTGAACTGAGTTTTGTTCGCGATGTCCTGGGGCGATCCGCTAGGTTTCTTCCGCCGTGTGCGGACGGCGTGGCGGATATTTCGGCGC
>JAPLNX010000071.1 GCA_026400935.1 Planctomycetia bacterium
ACGCTCGCTGAATGAGGGCGGCATCGGTCCCATCCGTCTCGGTGCGCAGCCGCTTGGCGAAGGCTTCCGCCGTGACGACCGCGAAATCGGAATTGAGCAGGGACAGCGATTGCAGCGGCACGGTGGATGAGGGTCGCGTTGTGCAGACGGTCGCGATGGCCGGGGCGTCGAAGACCTTGAGCATGCTCAGGGTTTGCGAGCGACGTTGTTGTAGATAGATCGAGCGGCGTCGTGCTCCGGCATCTTGTGGATTGACGACGACCTCGCCGACGGAGGTCTGCCGCGTGGCGACGTACGGGCCGAACAGTGTTGCGTCGAGTTGCCCCGAGATCGCAAGCATCGCATCGCGAATCAGCTCCGCCTGAAGTCGGCGCACCGGGAACCGCCAGTAGAGCCGGTTGTCCGAGTCCACTTCCAATGCTTGAGGGCGCGGGGCCGAGGACTGGCGGTATGTCGTCGAGAGCAGGATCTGACGATGCACCGATTTCTGGTTCCATCGGGGGCGAGCCGCTTTGGCCGAGGTTGTCGGTTGTCGCCACGATCCCGCGGCCGAAGTATTCGCACCAGATGCGATTCACATGCACTCGCGCGACAAGCGCCGCCGGACGTCCCTCCGAACGGAGCAACCAGTTCGCGAATCCGAGCCGACGGCCGGTCGTCGTCGCGTCGCTTGGCAAGGCGTGCGGCTGAAACTCATGACCCGCGTCGGTCAGCATCGCCAGCGCTCCCGGCTCAACGCTCGGTCCACGCAGGTGGTACAGGCCGCGTGTCAGCAGCGGGACGGTCGGCGGCTTCGTCGTCTTGTCCGTCACCCACGCGATCGCTCGGCCCGGCTCTTTCGTTCGCTGAGCCTCCAGCTTCTGCCGCTGTTCGTCAGACGTCTTCCGATGCGCTTCGACTTCCTTTCGCAACGCGGCCACATCGACTGACGTGGTCGGTGTCGCGAGGCTCCGTTCGATGCGGACGTTGTCCACGACGTAGCCACGATTCGAACTGTAGAAGAACGCAAACCCGCCGTTGGGAAGATCGGCCGCGGTGACCTCGTGCGACTTCCCTTCCTGCAACCCGTCGACGACGTGCTCCAAGCGATATTTGTCGTTGCCGAGATTCGTCACGCGCACGCCGTAGTTGCGTCCGGGGACATAGCCTTGAAGGCCGATGAGACCGTTCGGCTTGCTGTCGCTGCCGGGATAGTCGGGATAAAGCTGAGTGGAGGTCATCGGGTTGCCGTCCACCAGGATGTTCCCGCCGGCAGTTGTTCCCGAGTCATCGAAGTCGTGAGCCGCGATCGTGTAACCGATCCGCTCGGACGGGTTCGCTGATCCGACTTTGTTGTCGATCAAGTCAAACGTGGCCTGCACCCAGTCGCCGGTCTTCTCCGGAGTCCAGTCGATCGCCAATGCCGTTGAGAGCCAGGCTTCGGCCGGCCCCACGATCACTCGCAACGCACCGTCCACCACTTGAGCGGCGTTCGGAGTCGCGCTCGTCAGCGAGACCGTCCCGCCCGGCTTGTCATCTCCCGGAGCCGTGTTGCTCCAGCGCGTCCGCCAGCCGTCGTCCTCGAATTTGTCTTCAAACAACAACTCCGAAGGCTCGCGATGCTTTGCCAGCCAGTCATTCAACTCGGTGCGAATCCGAGCCAGCTCGTTCTTGATCCGTTGCTCGTTCTGTTCCCACGTCTCTTTCTCACCCGGGAGGTAGGCATACGCGATGCGATCTTTCGGGTTCATCCAGTCCTGCGGATTGAAGGCGGGAAAGAGGACCGCTTGCAGTCCGTAGTATTCGTGCTGAGTGATCGGCTCGAACTTGTGGTCATGACACCTCGCGCAGTGCGCCGTCAGCCCCAGCAACGACGAGGCGGTCACCTGCACTGCCGCTTCGAGTGCCGCTCGGCGGTCGATCTCGAACGCCTCCGGTTCCTGCACGCCGATGTCAGTCCCGTCCTGCCCGTTGCGCAGGAAGTGCGTCGCGATCAGCAGTTCGATGGCCTCGGAGGTCGTCGCTGTCCCCGGACGAAACTGTGCTAACTCATCACCCGCGAGTTGTTCGCGGAGGAACCGATCGAACGGCTTGTCGGCATTGAGCGACTGGATGACGTAGTCGCGGTAACGATAGGCGAGCGGCCGATCGGTGTCGGCACTGAAGTAGCCGTTGGAGTCGGCATAGCCAGCGGCGTCGAGCCAATGCTTTCCCCACCGCTCACCGAAGCCCGTAGACGCGAGGTAACGATCGACCATCCGCTCATAAGCACCCGGCGCGGCATCGGCCAGGAACGTCTCGACATCCGCCGGCGTCGGCGGCAGCCCGGTCACATCGAGACTCACACGCCGCACGAGCGTCCGTAGATCCGCGTCCGGCCCGAGTCCTAGCGAAAGTCCCTTCCGTTCCAATCGCGCCTGCACGAACTGATCCAGCGCATTCCGCACACGCTCTGTTGCACGCACCGCTGGCTCAGCCGGTCGCACCAGCGGCATGAATGCCCAATGCACCGCCCCACTCGCCTCCAGCCCTGCGGCTCCCTCCAGAATCCACGTCCGCAACACAAGTTTCTCGGCATCGCTCAATGCCCCCGTCGGCGGCATCTCTCCCGCCGCGACTCGCTGCCACAACAAACTCCGATCCAGCTTCCCACCAACCACCACCGCCCCACTCTCACCGCCGCGTGAGAGACCGGACGGCGAACTCAGATCCAGCCCGGCCTTCTGCTTGTTGGGCCCGTGACACTTCACGCACTGCGCTTTGAGCAGCGCTTGCACCGCCGGCGAAAACTCAGCCGCATCCACCGCCGCCCGCAATCCATGAACCTCAACCAACACGCCGAGCACCAGCCCCGCCGCGGCCACCAGCCCAGTCATCTTTCCATCGGATCGATACGACATCCGGAGACACTCCTCACAAGAACCCCGCTCCCTGTTTCAAGAAGCCGATGCCACTACAAATTGATTTCGAACCCTTTGCGGTTTTCTCGCGAGAGGAACGAGTTCGCCTGAGCGTCTCCGATGATTTCGCGTTTGACGGGATCCCACTTGAGCTCGCGGCCTACGCGCATCGCGATGTTGGAGAGGTGGCAGATCTCAAGCATGCGGTTATGCGTCCAGACATCGGAGATTGGTTGCTTCCGCGACTTCATGCTCTCAGTGAAGTTGGCGGTGTGATTCGTGCTGACCTTGCCGCCGTAGATCTTTTCGATCGCTCCTTCCGGCAGAGGTTTGTCCTTCAGGTCTTCCACCGGCTTGCCGGTGAGCTTGCCGCGGTTGACGAAGAATCGACCTTCCGTCCCCTCGAACAAAATGCCGTTGTCCCCTTCGCTGGTGATGATCAGTTCTACGTCGTTGGGCATGTCGACACGGATGGTGAATTGGGTCGCCGGGTTGTACTGATCGGCGACCGTGGGGTTGCCGTCCTTGTACTCGACCGGCAACTTGTATTGGACCGGCGTAATTTTGCTGGGTCCGGTCTCGGTCGCACCCAGCGCCCAGCACGCAATATCAACGTGATGGGCTCCCCAGTCGGTGAGCTTTCCGCCGGAGTACTCGTGCCAGTTGCGGAACGAGTAGTGGCAATTGCTGTAGAGCGGCACGCCGCCGCCGTAACCTTTTCGCATCTCCGGCAGAGCTCGATACGGGACCTTGGGAGCTGGACCGAGCCACAAGTTCCAATCGATCTGCTCGGGCACAGCCGCTTCCGGAATGACCGCCGAGGCCTCCATCCGGTCGATGCCGCACGTCACCTTTTTCACCGTGCCGATGCGACCCTCTTTGACGAGAGCGATCGCCTTCAGGAATCGCAGGTCAATCTCAGTTCGCTGCATCGTGCCGACCTGAAAAACGCGGCCGGTCTGCTTGACGATCTTCTCAATCAGCTTGCCTTCATCGATCGTCAACGTGAGTGGCTTCTCGCAGTACACGTCTTTGCCCGCGAGCATCGCCTCGACGGCAATCTTCGTGTGCCAATGGTCGGGAGTGGCGATCATCACCGCGTCGATGTCTTTCCGATCGAGGATCTTGCGGTAGTCCTTGTAAGCATCGGGTTTCTTGCCCTGAGCCTTCTCGACTTTGGCGACATTCTCCGCCAGCACACTTGAATCGACATCAGCCAGTGCGGCGAAGTTGGCGAAGCCGAACGACTTGCTGGTGATCGACCAGCCTTGATTGCGCAAGCCGATGGTCGCGAAGACCGGACGCTCGCTCGGCGTCTGATAGCCGAAAGCCCATTGGGACGACGGAAGCAGAATGCTGGCCGTTCCCGCAGCGGCGATGCCTTGTAGAAACTGACGACGCGATGACTGTTGAGAGACTGGCATTTGTCGGATTCCTTATTGGAGAAAATGATATGGACTGCGGCAGCCTGCTGCCGCTTTGGTCTCAGCAGCCTGCTGCTGAGGGACTGGGATACCAAACAAGACTCGTCCAACAGCAGGCTGTTGGACGGAAAGCGGCAGCAGGCTGCCGCAGTCCAAAACAAGAACTACTTCTGCACCGTCAACTTCCGGCGATAGATCTTTGTGCCGTTCGCGATGTAGAGCGTGCTGTGATCGGCTCCCGCGAGGATGCACGTTGTCAGCGGTTGATCTTTGTCGGGCTTTGGTAGGACGCCACAGGGACGACCGGTCGGGTCGAAGACTTGCACGCCGAGTTCGCTCGTCACGTAGAAGCGGCCCACCTTGTCGACCGCCATGCCGTCACCTTTGGAGTTCTGGATGTAGGGCGGAGCTTCGTTGAATTTGAACTCGCCCTTCGCGTCGATCGGCAAACGCATCGGCATCGTCGGCATCTTCGCATCGAGCACTCCGCCGGCGTTGACTCGGAACGTCCATGTTTGAGTTCCTCCATAGTCCGAGACCGCGAGCGTGCCGCCATCGGGTGAGAGCGCGATGCCGTTTGGTTTGTTGATCCCTTTGTCGGCGGCGGTCACTTCTCCAGTTTGCGGGTTGATCCGCGTGACCTGCTGTGCTCCGGTTTCGGTGATGAGGATGAAGCCATCAGTCGTCACCGCGAGATCGTTCGGCTTCACGCCTTCAGCAACGACCTTCACTTCGCCGGTGCTCGGGTTGATTGAGATCACTCGGCTCTTCGAACCCTGACAGCCATAGAGCAACGAGCCATCGGGGTTGAATTCGAGACCGCTGACAGACTCTTTGCAGATTTCTTTGGTTGTGCCATCAGTTCCGATGCGGACGACCGACGGAGCTTTCATATCGCAGAAGTAGACGTTGCCCGCTTTGTCCGCGCAGAGTGCGTCCGCGAAGCCGAGTCCGTCGGCAGCCACTTGCCATGACTCGCCGCGAATCAAGAGGTTGAGCAGCGTGAGGTCGCCGCCGAGATCGCCTCGGGTATCGAGCACCGGGACGGAAACTTCTTTTCGCCACAGCCACTTCATCGCTTCGGGGAAGAGCTTTCCGCCGAAGTCGGCGTTGTGCGCGTAGCCTTCCGCCCAGTCGAAACGCACGTCGTAGCCCGAGTATTTCAGAGCGGAAGCCATCTGCTGATTGGCCCACGGCCAGCTTCCGAAGGCGTTATCGACATCGCCGCTCGTGTCGGCCATGTAGACGCGAATCGGCTTCGGTTCCGTCTTGCGAACGAGCGACGGATAGGCATCGCCGCCTCGCAGATTCGTGAAGCTGCCAACGCTCGAATAGACCTTGCGGAAGAAGTCGGTGCGTTCCCATGCGGCGGTGAAGGCACAGATCGCGCCGGAACTCGAACCGCCGATTGCGTGCATCTCAGGATCGTCCGAGATGGAGTATTTCTTACGCACCTCAGGCACGATCTCTTCGAGCAAGAAGCGGACGTAGCGATCGCCGAGACTGTCGTACTCAAGGCTGCGGTTCGAGTGCTTGCCCTTCTCTTGCGCCTTTGACTTCTCGTGCCCCGGATTGATGAAGACGGCGATCGTCGGCGGCATGTCTCCGCGAGCGATCAAGTTGTCGAACACGGTCGTCACGCGCCAGCGGCCATTCGGGTTCTTCATGCCTTCGCCGTCTTGAAACACCATCAGCGCGGCCGGTTTGTCTTTGCTGTATTGAGCGGGCACATAGACCGACCAATCGCGCGTCGTGTTGGCGAAAACTTGCGATTCGAAGACGGGCATCTGCTCGACGGTCCCCTTCGGCACGCCGTCCTTCGCAACGGCATCGGGATGAGGCTCCCAAGCGGGCTTCGTCTCGACGATTGGATTGTTCGAGCTTTGAGCGTTGTCGTCCCACAACCACTTGAGAGCTTCCGGCAGCAGTTCGCCGCCGAACTTGCCGCTGTGTCCGCCGTCGGTCATGTCGAGCTTGTACTTGTAGCCCGCGAATTGCAGAGCCTGCGCGAGGTCTTGATTGCTGATTGGCCAATTGCCGTGCAGGTTGTTGAGATCTTCGCGACCGTCTTGCAGATAGACCTTGATGGCCTTCGGCTTGTCCTTCGATTTGCGGACAAGACCGGGATAAGCCCAGCCGCCGCGAATGTTGGTGAAGCTGCCAATGTGACTGAGCACCTTGCCGAACTGCTCCGGCTTCTCCCACGCAATGGTGAAGGCACATATGCCGCTGGAAGAAATCCCACAGACCGCTCGCTTCGCCGGGTCGCTCGAAACATTGAGCCCCTTCAGTGCGACGGGCAGAAATTCTTCGACCAAAAAGTTCGTATGACGGTCGCCCATCGAGTCGTACTCGAACGAGCGATTGCTGCGATCCTTCGCTCCCTTCACCGTCGCCGCGACGGTGCCCGGATTGACGAACACCGCAATCGTGACCGGCATCTTCTTCTGATGAATGAGGTTGTCGAACACGGTCGGAACTCGAAACCCGCCCTTCACGTTCGAGTACCCGCCGCCGTCCATGAAGACCATCAGCGCTGCTGGTTCGCCTTCCTTGTATTGAGCCGGGACATAGACGCTGTAATCGCGCTTCGTTCCCGGAAAGACCGTGCTGTCATTGAACTGCCCCGAGGTGACTTTGCCCTGCGGCACACCTTCCTGAACGACACGATCAGGATGTTCTTGAGCATCGGCTCGAACTCCAAGAACAGGCATCAAGAGACACAGTAAAAGCAAACTACGTTTTAGAGACTTCATCACCAAGCTCCGGGCTCGTTAGTGGGACGTTGCACGCGATCGTTGCGATTGACCGATCACCAGGGAGTTTAATTTCGAACTGGTGCCCAGAATTGTTATGACCGGCAGCAACAATTTCACGCTGCTGCAAGAATGCAAATAGGAAAATCGTTCGTGGAGCCCTGCATGATGGACTTCACTGTGATGAGGTCCGTTGTGTCCAACAGATGACGTTATTCTTGGGAAATAGCGTTGACTGGCAACGGTTCTGGCAACCGACTGGACGGCGGAGCCGGAGCGGGCAACGACACGCTCACGGTCGGTGCTGGTCAGGACTCACTGATTGGCGGAGCGGGTAATGATTCCATGCTGGGAGGTGCTGGCAACGACCTGTACTTGTTCGCGGCAGCTGCTGCGACCGAGACTGACACTCTGGCAGAATTGACCGGCGAAGGAATCGATCGTCTGGACTTCAGTGTGTTGGCCGCGACGATCGTCGATACGGTCGATCTTGGTAGTGACACGGCATTGGGCAAGCACACCAACCGCACGGTGAAGACCGCTTTGGCGGGTCAATCCGCGAGCTTTGAAGATGTCACCGGTGGTGCTGGAAAGGATATCTTCACCGGCGACGCCGCCAACATATCGACTCGAAGGCGGTTTGGGGAACGATACGCTGTTTGGTGACGCAGGGAACGACGCGCTGCTGGGTGGCGCGAACGACGATGTGTACTTCATTCAGCACCGCCACAGTGGCATCCACGGATACTCTGACCGAGTTGACGAACGAAGGTATCGACACGCTGAACTTCAGCACGTTGACGACCGCGGTGACGGTCAAACTCACCAGCGACACAGCTTTGGCAACCTACACGAATCGCATCGTGAAAACCGTCCTCGCCGGTCAAGCGGCCAACTTCGAAGCAGCCATCAGCGGCAGTGGCAACGATTCGCTGACGGGTAACGCCGCGAACAATCGGCTCGAAGGAGGAGTTGGTAACGATACGCTGCTGGGTGGACTCGGCGCAGACACACTCGAAGGCGGAGCAGACAACGACGTTCTCGATGGCGAGGCCGATGCGGATTCGCTCGTGGGCAGGACCGGCCGCGATCTGCTCATCGGCGGCGCGGCAGTCGACACGCTCGCTGGTGGTGCCGATGAAGACATCCTCATCGGCACCACCTCGCTCAGCGGCAACACGGCTGCACTCACCGCAATCATGGCCGAATGCCAACACCTACGCCGCACGCATCGCCAACTTGCTCAACGGCGGCGGAGCCAACGGTACCACCAAACTCAATACCACAACCGTGCAAAACGACTCGAACGCCGCCGACACACTCAACGGCAGCCTCACAGCCCCCAACAACACCGACCTCGACTGGTTCTTCCAATCCGGCAACGATGTCCTCGACGCCATCAACGGGAGGTCCGAACGACAATCTGAGCATATCGTAGGATGCAATCGTTGCCCGTGCGGTCAAACCACTCAACCACAACCCCATCAAACACTCTCATAACACCTGGTACAGAATCCGGGGGCATCCCAACGACACGCTCCTGGGTGGCAAAGGCATCGACAGCATTCTGGGAGGCGACGGCGATGATGTTTTCTCTGGAGGCGCGGGCGTGGACATTCTGGCTGGCGGCACCGGACAGGATCCCGTCTCGGAACATGCCGATGTCAACGTGAACTTGGCTGGCGGCAAGATTACGTCCAGTACTACCGGCAGCCAATTAGGCGCAATTGGCATAAGCACGGGGGGTGTCAGATCGCAGTCCCGATTTGATGCACAAAGTAGCTCTCCAAGCGCAGCAAAATCCTGCTTGGCCTTGCTGAAGCCGCATCGGTCTTGGTACAGACATTGAGTCGATTCTGGTCAATTCTGGAGAGAAATGAGACGAAATCCGTGGCCCTGTCGGTTTTGGCTGTCTTCTGTAACTGGTTGCTGTGCTGGTGCTTGCAATCCCGTATTTCGATCAGCCGTGCGATGAATGTATTGGCCTACAGAACCGAAGGGGCTCTTTCGATCAAAAAAAGAACAAGATCCGGAATGTGATTGCCATACTCAGTTGACTCTATTCGACTTACAACCGGGCAGTTGTGTGCGAAGATCGAAAAACAAGACGCGATCATTCGCCGAATCGAAATCATCGGCGAAGCCACGGTTCACCTGACCGAAGAGACTCGGATCGCGATCCCCGAACTTCCCTTCCGAAAGATGCGTGGCATGAGAAACATCGTGACTCACGACTCTGCGAACGTGTTGTCACCGTCATTTGCGATGTGGCCACAAGCCATACTCCGCAACTGATCGCAGTCCTGGAGCCGTTCCTGGTTGGCTTCGATTCAGTACCGACTCAGAAATGACCATCGTCCCTCAGCGACGCGATTGAAGAACCGAAACCATTCGTGCAGCGCGAACCCGGCGAGCGCGTGGCGGTTGATGTTCCCAGAAAAAAATGCTGAGCCCGACGTTCTCAGAAATTTATCGTTGATCGACGAAGTCGAATCGTCTGCTATCCTGGCGCATTTCCAGGACCTCGGATACCTATTGTGGATGCTGCTGCTGATTCCATCGAACGACCCGCTCCATCGGACGAGGCTCTCGCGAGCGCTGTCGAGATTGTCGAGCAGATTGCCGCGGACCGTGGGTTACTCACTCGGCTTTCGGAGGACGACCGTTGTCGGCTGGCGCAGGCGGCCGAACGCATCGTCAGCCCGGATCGCAAGTCTCGAAAACGATTGATGCGGGCGTTCAAACAGCGTGAGCAGGCCGCGATTTCTCGAAAGAAGGCGGAAGACGAACAGCGCCTGGCTCGCACCGGAATCCGAAATCAACTGGGAACGCGGCAGTTGAAAAAACCGTGTCCGCCGGCTCCCTTCGAAACAAAACCGCCGCCAACGGCAGTCGATCCGAAAGACGAACACTTCATTGATCGCCTGAGCGTTGCTCGGTGCTGTTACATCTGCAAACAGGATTTCGATCGCGTCCATTTTTTCTATGACGCCCTTTGTCCGGACTGTGCCGAACTGAACTGGGAGCGTCGGCAGCGGACGTTCGATCTGTCTGGTCGCTTTGCGTTGCTCACGGGTGGCCGAGTCAAAATCGGGTTTCACGCAGCGTTGAAGCTTTTGCGAGCTGGTTGCCATGTCATCGTGACAACTCGATTTCCGCGAGATGCTGCCACGCGGTTCACGGCCGAAAGCGACAGTCCCGACTGGACGACACGACTTCAGATTCACGGTCTCGACCTGCGACACGCACCGAGCGTGGAAGCCTTTGCGGATCATCTTTGTGAGACACTGCCGCGGCTCGACTTCATCCTCAACAATGCCTGCCAGACGGTCCGACGTCCGCCGGGATTCTACGGCCACCTGATGGCCGACGAGCGGAAGCTTGCGTCCGAATTGTCTGCTGCAGCCCAGCCATTGCTGGAATCGTATGAGGCGCTCCGCCGTAAGGGGGGCCTGCTGGAGTCAACCGATTCATCACTGCCGATTCAGGTCGGTAGCAGCCTCGCGGGGATCCAGCGAGCGGCTGAGTTATCTCAGATTCCATTGGTTCCCGGAGACACTGAGAACGGAGAGGAACTCTTCCCGACCGGGAAACTCGACGGCGATTTGCAGCAGGTTGACCTCCGGACGATCAACAGTTGGCGGTTGCGCCTGGCTGATGTCCCGACGGTGGAACTGCTCGAAGTTCAGCTCGTCAACGCGATCGCTCCGTTCATTCTCAATGCTCGTCTAAAACCGCTGATGCAACGAGTCGAATCCCGCGACAAACACATCGTCAATGTGTCGGCGATGGAGGGCATTTTTTACCGAGCGTTCAAGACGGACAAGCACCCGCACACCAACATGGCCAAAGCCGCCCTCAACATGCTGACGCGAACGTCCGCCCAGGATTACGCTCGCGACGGCATCCACATGAATAGCGTCGATACGGGTTGGATTACCGATGAGGATCCGGCCGCGATTGCTCAACACAAAGCCGAAGTCCACGGTTTTCGTCCGCCGCTCGATCAGGTCGACGCAGCCGCCAGGATCTGCGACCCGATCTTCACCGGATTCCTGACCGGCGAGCACGTGTGGGGTCAATTCCTGAAGGACTACCAGGTTGCCAATTGGTGAGCTCCCTTCGGTCCAACGAAGCGTCGAGGTCAGGAGACCCGCGCCGAGCGCGCGAGCGGCGACGCGGTTGAAGAGCCGAAACCATTCGTGCCGGTCTTCGTCGTCGCGAACGATGTCCGCGCGATCGACTCCGCGATTCAAGACGTGATCGACGCCTCTCGGAATCTCAATGCGGAGACGTCGACGCAAGGTGCGATTCCTGAACGCAGTGAACCCTGAGTACCCTCTCGCGAGTCAACGCCGCAAGAAAGCTCTGACTTCATCAATACTGAAGCACAGTCTGCGTTGGTGAATCACAAAATGGCAATTCGGGCATACCGGGCGCAAATCGCGAATGGGGTCCACTTCGTATTCCTCGCCAATTTCCGACAGTTCACGGAGATGATGGACATGAATGAGGCCCTCGCCAACGGCACCATATACGAGGGCGAAATCAAAGGCACAAACCACACAAGTCAGGCCGTAGTGTTCGATACAACGTCGGCGAGCCTCAGGCTTCCGTTCGTAAGCATTGACGACAATCTGCTGTCTTGCACCTTCGAAGATCTTGTCATCGCCTTGGACTTCATCCGGGAAAATGCACGGCGTAATCAGTTCGACTTTTGCGTCTGTTGCGGAATCGTCCTCACGCTTTTCGAGAGGCTTCAACCCATCGTTGTCACGAACAATGGTTTTTTCGACGTCACTTCGGCCGTGAAGTTGTGGTATCACCAGCCCTGATTTCTCTCTCGCCTTGGAGATAAGCCACTGGATCAGTTGATCGGTGTGGTCGTACTTCTGGACGCACCAATCAACGATCGTCGCTCCCATCCTGGGCGGAATCTTAAATCGCTTCTCGAAGTCTATCACCCACTCTTTGGGCCAGAGGAACTTCTTTGGGCGTTTTGTGGTGTAATGCGACAAAGACTTGATCTTTGGCAGTCCCTGCAATCCGCACGACAACACGAATCAATTCAATGGCTGGGGACGACTTCAAAACAAAGAGTGCTTGGCTTTGCTCGTCTGTCTTATCAAATTGCGTAATTAGATGCTCACACTTCTCCAAGGCATCGAAGACTTGCTTTGCCGCGATGTCTTGAAGTGTCTGCTTGCTGTGCCGCGCGTAGTCTTGCAGCCAAGTCGCTCGATCTGATCGAACTGCCATTCGCTTGTTCCTACACATCCAAAAGTTGATTGAGACCAGCTAAAACTTTGGCAATGTCATCGGGCTTGGCCGTTCCGAGCTTCGCGCCGAGACGTTGGACCGACAGCGTGCGAATCTGGCTGACCTTGACCCACGAGCGTTTCGGCAAGCCGGTGTCGAGCAATTCCAGCGTGAATGGAAAACCGGCTTTCGGTTCTTGGCTGGTCAACGCGAGGGCGATGACCGTGCCGGATCGCTCGTTGAACAAGTCGCGGCTCAAGACCAGAACTGGCCGACGGCCCGCTTGCTCGGAACCTTGAACGGGATCAAGGTTGGCCCAGCGAATCTCGCCTCTCAGGATGCGGTCCATGCGGTTCGCTCCCCGTCGAGCCATTCTTCAGCGATCGCTTGTTCCTCTACTGGATCAAGCTTTTGACACTCCATCAGAAACTGATCGTGCGACTCCAAGCGTTCGATCTTTTCCCGAACCGCAATCGCAACCGCGTCGCTACGACTGCGAAACAGATGACCTTCCACGAAGCCATCCAACTTGGCCAACAGGGAAGGTTCTAACTCGATCATGACACTCGATGCGCTCATCATTCACCTGCCTTTCCCGTCCTCAAAGACATTTGCCACCCGTTCAAGCCTAACAGAGGATCGGCTTCGTGATCTCGATGTTCTGTGAAAAAGAAGTCTACCCCACCAACGGTCACGACATGGCAGCCATTTGGATCATACGGAAATGTCACGATCTTGTATTCGATGTTTGCTTCTGTGAGCGCGGCTTCAAATACGGCCCGAGGAAGTTCGTTGCGAATCACCCACGGGGAAATCTGGAGTGAAGATCCGCCCTTAGAAAAATTGTTGTGGTCGGAAAAAATTAGCCATACGTGATCATCTCCATCAGCTTGACCATCCCCGTCAAAGTGGAATTCGACATCTCCGTACCACCAGATATCAGCGGTTTCTCGCTCGTTAGGCTGCTGACAGGAAAACCAATCCTTTGGTCGACCGAGTCTGGCCTTCAACTCATTGCGCGACATTCCGCAACGGAGCGGTCCGAGTTGCCCTGTTCTGGCAAAATCCAGCAGTGATACACAAACAACTTTTCTGTTCCGCGTAATTCGCTTGCTGCGTCTCATAGACAACCCATCTCTCCAATCACGATCACTTCCATCGATCGCTCAACATCCAATCCGATCCAACAACTGCATGATCGACTCGAACTTGTTTTCGACGACGATGGGGCGGTTGGCGGCGGGGGTTTGGGTGACTCCGGCTTTGCGGAGCATGGTGGCGTAGGCGTCGTCCTCGGTGGCTGCGGCGGCGGAGAGACGCGCGGGATCGACGGAGTGGTACGCGACGGTGGCGGTCGGGTCTTTGAGTTGGTGGCCGGTGAGGATGCAGACGACTCGGTCGCTGGGGGAGATCACCCCTTGCTCGCGGAGCAGTTTGGCTCCGGCGACGCTGGCTCCGCTGGCGGGTTCGCAACCGAAGCCGCCGGCTCCGATTTGGGCTTTGGCTTCCAGGATCGCTTCGTCCGAGACCTCACGCACAACGCCGTCGCAGACTTCGAGTGCTCGCAGGCACTTCAGCAGGTTGACCGGGCGGTTGATCTCGATGGCGGTCGCGAGCGTCGAGGCTCGGCGGTTGTCGGCGTCCATTTGAGTGTAGAAGCCGTTGATCTTCGCTTCGTCGAACTTGCCGCCGTTCCAGCGGAGTGTGCCGTGGCGGACGCTGCCAGCGTCCGGTC
>JAPLNX010000608.1 GCA_026400935.1 Planctomycetia bacterium
ACCGCGAACATGTACGAGATGCGTTGTTCCCGGCCGGAAGTTGAAGCCAAATGCCGCCGGCAATCGTGCGTGCATCCGACGATTTGCAAATTGCTCGGCACCGATCACGGGCCGCTGGTCAAGCTGATGAAAGACGCTCGCGAAACTCCAGGGATCAAGAAAGTTTTCGTGGCCAGCGGCATCCGCATGGATTTGGCTCGCCGGTCGCCGGAGTACATGCGGGACTTGGTCCGTCATCACGTCGGTGGCCACTTGAAGGTTGCCCCAGAGCATTCCGATGCCGGAGTTCTCGACCTGATGCGCAAGCCGGCCAGCGACGATTTCGAGAAGTTCGCGGAAGTCTTCGATCGCGAATCGGCGAAAGCAGGCAAGAAGCAGTTCATCATCCCGTACTACATCGCCAGTCACCCCGGCAGTGATTTGCACGCGATGATCGACCTAGCCATTTTTCTGAAGCGGAATGGTTACCGCCCCGATCAGGTGCAAGATTTCATTCCCGCTCCGTTCGATGTTGCGACCGCTATGTATTACACCGGCATCGACCCCTTCACGAAAAAGCCGGTTTATGTCGCTCAGCACCTCCGTGATCGAAAATTGCAACGCGCCTTGATGCAGTTCTTCAAGCCGGAAAACTATTTCGAGGTCCGTAAGGCTCTTGAGCAAGCAGGACGACAAGATCTGATTGGGGCGGGTTGCGACAGCCTGATTCCGCTGAATCCGCCGCGAGAAGCGCTGGAAAAACGTCGGGCCGATGCAAACTCAAAGTTTCGAGGAGAATACGTTCACACGATTTCGCAAAAAGGTTCATCACCCACCCAGGGCATCACGCCGAAAAAGCAATCTCGGAACAAGCCGGGACAGGGCTATCGGCCTGGGCGGCGGAGTGCGACGGACTGATTGGGGCGTTAGTTGCAGCGTTCTGGCGCGCCCGTTATCTTGCGCGGCTTCTTTGAGGTTTTCAAAAATCGGTTTGCATCGTTTGTCTTGAGGTAATTGGGTCATGGAAATAAAGCTCGTCGCACAGAAACGATCAAAATTAGGCACTTCAGAAAGCCGTCGGCTGCGTTTGAAGGGTCTAGTGCCCGGAAACGTCTATGGCCACAAACAGGACAATGTCGCTGTTATGTTTCCGGTGAAAGAAGTCACTGCATTCGTCAACACGACACATCGTGTCGTGGATATCGAATTAGATGGCAAAGTAGAAACGACGATTCTTCGTGAGACCCATTGGGACACTTTTCACCGAGAATTGCAACACGTTGACTTTCTGCGAGTCGATGCCAACGAGCGTGTGAGTGTTGACGTCGATATTGTATTGAAGGGGACTTCCCCTGGCGTGCTCGCGGGTGGATTGCTCGATCACCCGTTGCATGCGGTGCATGTCGATTGTTTGGCGATCAAGATTCCAGATGGCATCATCGTCAAGCTGGGCGCTTTGCAGATTGGCCAAGTCGTTCATGTCAGAGACTTGGAACTGCCTGATGGCGTGAGAGTTCTCAACAATCCAGACGCGATCGTAGTTCGCGTTGTGCATCATGTTGCTTCGGAAGAGGCTGCGAGTGATGGTGCCACGGGGGCCGAACCGGAAGTCATCAAGAAAGAAAAGAAGGCTGGTGACGAGGACGAGAAGTCGGGCAAGAAATAACGATCAGCTTTTTAGAGCCTCGGTTGCTTAACGCGGTATATTCAACACGGGCGGATCTTCCGCCCGTGTTTGTTTTTTCGGTGTCAGAAATGCAGCAGTATTGAGGTCATCGCGATGCCATGAAAGTCATCGTTGGATTAGGAAATCCCGGAGATCGGTACGCGCGGACTCGCCACAACGTCGGTTACGACGTGGTTGATGATCTCGTGCGGCGTCATTTGTTGTCGAAGCCTCGAATCAAATTTGAGGCTGAAGCATGGGAATTTGATCTCGGTTCTGAGCGGCTTTGGCTGCTTAAACCACTTACTTTTATGAACAACAGCGGCCGATGTGTTCGCCAGTGCGTCGAGTTTTTTCAGATTCAAGCGTCCGACTTGTTGGTGGTTTGTGATGACCTGAACTTATCGCTGGGGCAATTGAGAATGCGGGCAACGGGCTCGGATGGCGGACAGAAGGGATTGCGAGACATTCGGCAGCAGTTGGGAACTGAGGAGTACGCTCGGCTCAGGATTGGTATTGGTCGACCACCGGGCCAGATGGATGCGGCTGATTTTGTGCTGTCAAAGATTTCTAAGGCTGATGCAGTTGCGATTGACCATGCTGTTGTTACGGCAGCCGATGCGGTCGAGTTGTGGTCGAGTTCAGGAGTTGCAGCGGCCATGAATCGAATCAACGTATCGGTGGGTGACATGAAGTCGAAGAAAACTGAGTAGCAACCTCAAAAGCAAATGGGGCAGACCGAACAATCGAAGTCTGAGCCATTGTGAGTGATTTTGGTTTTGACATTCGAGTTCGCAACGTTGCAACGTGCGTTGCAAATCTTTGAAAACACGTTACAAAGTCCACCTTTCTACACCCCGCACCTGCCGAGCGTCGTTCATTTTTTGAGTATTGGAGATCGGAGTTGGCTGAGAACACGTACGAAGGCATGTTCCTTTTGGACAGCGGCAAATTTGCTGCTAGCCCAGAGAGCACCACGAATCATGTGCTTGAGATCCTGCAAAAAGCTGGTGCGACTGTCGTTGCTCACCGCTCTTGGCAAGATGGCAAGTTGGCTTATCCGGTGAAGGGGCAAAAGAAGGGCTTGCACCTCCTGACCTACTTCACGATGCCTCCTGCTGGCTTGGAGCAAGTCACTCGGCAAGTTTCTTTAAGCGAATTCATTCTGCGTCATATGGTCTTGAAGCACCCGAAGGTGCTTTTCGATGCAATGGTAGGCGCGTTGAGCGGCAAAGAGGGTACCTTCCGACACGTCGAGAACGTGGATGAAGCGCCTCGTCCGGCTCGTCGTGGTCGAGATGAAGAGATCCCAATTGATGCGATTGAGGAATTGGAAGACGAACGATAGTCGCTACAGGGGCACTACGGGGTCAATTGATTCGCGGTGGTTTGCCTGCTGTATCGTTACCGGGTTTTGAATTCAGGATGTGGCCAGAAAATCGCTAGTGGAGGCTCATCATGGCCAGTTTCAATCGAGTCATTTTAGTTGGCAATCTGACTCGCGATCCGCAGGTGAAGTACACTCCTGGCGGGCAAGCTGTTTCGGAAATCGGTCTTGCGGTTAATCGTTCCTGGTTTGATAAAACCGCGAATCAAAAGCGTGAAGAAGTTACCTTTGTGGATGTCACTTTGTGGGGGCGCACAGCTGAAATCGCTGGCGAGTACCTCGGCAAGGGTCGCCAAGTTTTGGTTGAGGGTCGTCTTCAGCTTGATCAATGGGACGACAAGGAGTCTGGTCAAAAACGAAGTAAGTTGCGCGTCGTTTGCGAGAATTTGACAATGCTCGGGAGCCGCCAGGAGGGCGGTGGCGGAGCCGCAAGTGGCGGCCGCGGGGCAAGTACCCCTTCGGGTCAGCAAAGTGATTATGGTGGTGGTTACGAGTCTCACAACGATCAGTCTTCAGGTAGTAATGGTGGTTTTGAGCCTTCGCCTGCAGGCGGTGATGGGGACGTTCCGTTTTGATTGATCGAATGGATTGCCGCTCGTTGGTCGGATGAGTTTTATCAGCAAACACTCTGGCGAGATGCCGGAGCTACGAAATACGAAAATTGAGAGTCAGCGAAGATGCCCAATAAACGACATCAACACGCAGAAACAAAAATTGGAACTCGCTCGATCATCGAGTTGTTGCTTGCCGAGGAAGTTCCTTCGCTGGGTAAACAAGGCGAGATCGTTCGCGTGCGACCGGGGTACGCTCGGAATTATCTATTACCGTACGGATTGGCGACGCTTGCGACGGAGGCGAACAAGCGCCGCGTTGATAAGCATCGCATCGCCCAAGAGGGGCTCCGTGCAGACAAGGTCAAGCGGATGCAAGAGTTGGCGGTCACCGTCAGCAAATACAGTGTGACCTTGGAAGCGAACGCGACTCCCGAAGGCCACTTGTATGGTTCCATCCTCGCAGCGGACATCAGTAAGGCTTTGAAAGCCGCTGGCTTCCCGGTTGAAAGTGATCATGTTCGCTTGGAAGGTCCGCTGAAAGAACTCGGCATGTACACGGTCAAGTTGCACATGGCAGCAGAAGTTGAAACCGAAGTGAAGGTCTGGGTCGTCCCAACTGCTGCAACGTCTGCGGCGGCGAAGGCGTAAACGACTAGGTCGGTTATGCAGACAATGTTTTATACAGCGGAGGGCCTTTTGCCCTCCGCTGTTGTTTTATATGAGTGTCGTCGGCAGAGGAGACGGTGATGTCTGCGAATGAAGGCCGTAGCTTTCAAGGCAAGCTGCCTCCGCAGAACCTCGAAGCGGAAATGGGAGTGTTGGGTAGCGTGCTGCTCATGCACGAAGCGATCGACGACATCAGTGATACGTTGCGAGTCGATCATTTTTATGCTGACCGCCATCAGAAGATTTTCGCCGCAATCCTCGGCCTTTATGAAAACGGGGTGCGAGGCATTGACGCTGTAACGCTGGCTGAGGAACTCGATCGACGTAAACAGTTTGAAGAAGTCGGCGGGGTCGAGTATCTCTCGAAAATTTTGGAATCCGTTCCAAACGCGGCGCACGCGAAGTACTACGCGAAGATTGTTCGCGACCGGTGGATTCAGCGGTCACTCGTTTACACCTGCACTGAGATTTTGGATGAGTGCTATTCTGGCTCGAAAGAGACAGAGGACATTCTCCACACGGCAGAGCAGCGCGTGTTTGGCATCCTCGAACAGCAAGAGCAGGGAGAGAAGCTGACGCTGAAGGAAATCCTAGTCGATGCCTACGAGCGAATAACGGCTCGAATGGCGTTGGAAGGAAGCATCAGTGGGTTGCCTTCGGGGTTTGCGGATCTCGATTCGCAGCTCAATGGTTTTCAAGGCTCGGAACTCATCATCCTGGCAGCCCGGCCTGCGATGGGAAAGACGGCGCTGGTTTGTAACATCGCGGAAGCCGTCGTTTCTGAAGCAAAGAAGGGTTGCCTGCTGTTTAGTTTGGAAATGTCCAAACTGGAATTAGCCGAACGGCTTCTCTGTATTCGAGCAAAGGTCAACGGTCATCGGTTGCGAGCCGGTACGATCGACGAGGTCGAGCACGAGCAACTCATGAAGGCCGCCACCGAGTTGAGCGAAATGCCCATGTTCATCGACGATCAACCGGGCCGCTCGATGCCGCAAATGGCTGCTGTCGCACGACGTCTGCAACGCCGTTACGGATTGGGCATCATCATCATTGACTATCTGCAGCTCATTGAGCCGGAAGACAAGATGTCTCCTCGCGAGCAGCAGATCGCACTGATCACCCGGCGATTGAAGTACCTTTCAAAGGAATTGAACATTCCGATCATCGCGCTGGCGCAGCTCAATCGCGGTGTTGAATTGCGTGAAGACAAACGACCGCGGTTGGCCGATCTCCGCGAAAGCGGGGCGATCGAACAAGACGCCGACGTCGTGATGTTTCTGCATCGCCCTGCTGCCTACGACCCCGAAGATCGACCCGGTGAAGCGGACCTCATCGTGGCAAAAAATCGTCACGGCCCGATTGGAACAGTGACACTTTCTTGGCTCGGTGAATCGATGCGATTTGGTGACTTGGCACGCATTCAAGAGCCGCCCGGCGGATTCTTTGCTGGTGGAGGCGGTGGTGGAGGCGGGTTTGATCGCTGACTGCTTCGGTTAATCTCGATCGAGATATGGTCGTAGCAGCTCTGCTCGGACTTTGTAGCCAGCAGTGTTGTGGTGCAGTTTGTCGGCGACGAAGAGTTCTTCGCGAGGCATTCCATTGGGGCCGACAAACGCATCCCAGGCATCGACGTAAGCCATGTTTTTGCCGGCGTTGATTTGTTCTTTGATGAGTTGGTTGGCTCGTTTTTGTTTGTCTGCTTGCGACCAGCGCGCCATGCTGGGTTGTAGCGAAAAAAAGACGATTTGAGTTTCAGGCAATGTGGTTCTTGTTTTGACAACGAACGCTTGGAAGTCCTCGGCAACTTGTTCGGGAGTTTTTCCCGCATTGAGGTCGTTACCTCCCGATTGCAGCACGATCAACTTCGGTTTGTATGGCAATACAATGCGGTCGGCGAAATGAGTCACGTCCGCAATCTGTGAACCGCCGAAGCCTCGATTGATCACGTGGTGTTTGGGAAAATCTTTCTCCAGCGAAGTCCAGAGTCGAATGCCGGAAGCTCCGACGAAGAGCGCGGCCTGTTTCGGCGGCGGATTTTCCTTGTCCGCCGCTTCAAAGCCCTGAATGTCCCTTTCCCATCTCACACTCGGCGATTTGTCGTCGGCCCAAAGTGGAGCAGTAAGGAATGCCAATAGTACGAACAACGTCGATCGAAATTTCATCACATCACGTCCTGGTTTTGTATGGGAGATTTGTTTTCATGGTTCAACTCGTAGGGATTTTGTTGCGGTGATGTGATTTTGTCGAAGGACCGAAGCGATCTCAGCCTTCGTATGCAAATCGTGATTCGCACATTCGGGCGGACAGCGATTTCGCTCAAGGCAGATGCGAGAAGAAGGTATCAGCATTGGGATGCACTTCAATTGGTGTTTCGCACTCCTGAAGTGCTCGCTGGCTTTACCGCAACGTGCGGAGATATCTTCACGCTGCGGTTCGTTGATACGGATCGCATCGGACGATTGTTCGAGACGCTTGGCTCAACGGACACAAACGGTTCAAGCCGGGCGGAGGCGATCTGTGACAAACACCTGGGAATGGGAGGTTGTGATGCGTCGAATGCTTACGTTGGTTGGTTGGAGTGCGATTCTGTCGTTGGTGGTGCTCGCGTCTGCTCGCAGCGTGTTGTCTGCTGAGTTGACCGAAGAAGAAAAGAAGGATGGATTCGTCAGTTTGTTCAACGGAAAAGATCTGACCGGTTGGGTCGGTGCAACCACTGGTTATGTTGCCGAAGGCGGGAATCTCGTGTGCCTCAAGGAAAAGGGAGGCAACCTCTACACCAAGGACGAGTACTCGGATTTCATCTATCGCTTTGAATTTAAACTCGAACCTGGGGCGAACAACGGCTTGGGAATTCGTGCCCCGCAAGGTTGCGACGCGGCCTATTGCGGCATGGAACTGCAGATCCTCGATGACTCAGCCGAGGTCTACAAGAACCTGAAGCCCTACCAATACCACGGCTCAATCTACGGAGTTGTCGCTTGCAAACGGGGACATCAAAAGAAGGTGGGCGAATGGAACGTCCAAGAAGTCGTCGTGAAGGGTCGCCAAGTCAAAGTGATCCTCAATGGCGAAACGATTGTCGATGCCGACATCGACAAGGAAAGCACACCGAAGACGGTCGATGGCCAGAATCACCCCGGTCTCAAGCGAGAAAAGGGTTACATCGGATTTCTCGGCCACGGCGCTCGCATCGAGTTCCGCAACATCCGAATCAAGGATCTGGCGGAGAAGAAGTAACGCGATCGAGCGGCAATGTGGCTGAATCGCTGCGCGACTCGGCCACGAGTTGCGGAGCAACTCGACCACAACATCTCGCGGCGAAAACGTCAACTGCGGCGATAACGATGTAACGCGACTGAATGCTTGATGCCGTCATCACACTCAGTTTTAGAACCAAACTCTTTGGCGAGCGGGACGCCACCCCGCTCGCCAAAATGATGTGTGCAAAAATCGCATGATTCGGACATAGACTCAACGAATCGCGAAAGCATCCGGTTCTGCGTCCATGACAGAACTGGTGGCTCGTTCGATTTGACGTTAGTCATTGCGGGGCTTTTCTAATGCCCATTGGATGGCACGTTCCAAGAGATGTTCTTGGCCTTTCGTGAGTTCCGGATGTGGGCTGAAGCAGATGACTCGGCCTTTGTGATAGGTGCCTGCCGCGATGGCGGTGCAACCGCGCATGACTCCCGGCGGGGCACCGTTTTTGGAAACTCCGGTTTCAAACTTGGCGAGGTTGTCGTAGTCCGGAACATCGGGGTTGTCAGCCGGAGCGAGCAGCGGGCCTTGATGGTAGTGCCACGACCAAGAAATAACCTGCCATTAGATTTGGAGTGCGGCTTGTTGGATTTTTGTGGTGCGGGTGATGCGCCGGTGCGGTGGGCAGAACCGAGCTACGGGCTGCGATTGTGTCGGTTTGCCGGTGTAGGTC
>JAPLNX010000172.1 GCA_026400935.1 Planctomycetia bacterium
CGGTCACCCCTCAAAACATGCGGCGTGTCGAAATTCTTATGAACGACCGCCCGCGCCGCTGCCTCGGCTACAAAACCCCAAGAGAAGTTTTCCTCGAACAAGCCTCGATTCGATCTTGCGTTTGAGATTCATGACCGCCATACCGTCAGGCGATTCGCGATTTTCTGCTGCTGCAAACCGAGGAATTCGTCCAAGAGATTCAAAACACGGAGCAGCATGTTGACGCGGCCATCGCGAACTACGAGCAGCGACACTCCGCGCTGGCCGACGCGATTCGAGACGCGAACTCCGTCGTGGACGAGTTGAAATCTCAGCAAGACATTTGGCGACGCTCGAACGCCGACGCGGAACAGCGGGCGACCCACGCATCCGACGACGACGCAGCTCGTGCGGCGTTGGGAGAAAAACTGCGCGGCGAACGAGTGCTGGGCGAACTATCCGAGCAATACGAGTCGCAGCAGACGCAACTCGACGAGATGAGCCGCAAGCAGTCGCAGATCACGGCGACGTTGGAACGGCTAAGCAGTCAGCGGGACGTGCTCAACGCTCGGCTGAAGGTGGCGCGCGCTCAGATTCGCATGGCGGGCGGTAAAGCCCAGGCTACTCGCAGTACGCCTTGGCTGTCGCAGGTCCGTTGGCGAAACGTCGGAATGCTGGCCTGCGTGTTGCTCGTTGTAGGTGGCTCGACAAAGTTGCTTATCGAATTAGCATCGCGGACCTCAACGCCCGGATTTGCGTCTGCAACAATCGAAGTGCATACCAACGAAGAGTTGGATACGGCAAACACGTTGGAGACGCTTTATTTCAATCCCCCGAAAGCATTCGGCCTCCCCTTCTTAGGGTGTGACAAGAATGTGATCTCTCTCGCGGTCAGTCCCACGGGCACACACGTCGCTGCCGCGACCGGTGGATCGACGGTCTTTGTCTGGGACGCGGAATCGGGAAAGCTGCTACACCGGTTGAGTGACAACTTGAGTGAAGTCAACACGCTCGCATTCAGCCCCGACGGACGACTCTTGGTCACGGGCGAGGCGTTCAATGCCGCCGAGTCGTCAGTGAAGTTCTGGGATCCACAAACGGGAACACGCTTGGGGGGACTGTCGAATGAAAAAAGCTTTGTAAGCCGTATCTCGTTTTCTCCGAATGGATCACTTTTGGCGTGCGGCTATTTCGGTAAGTCGGGCCAAAACATCACCGTGTGGGACAGCCAAACGCGCGCCGAAGTATGGTCGATTCCGTTCAGCGAAAGTGTTGACGGGTTGACCTTCAACAGTGATGGCACTTTGCTCGCCGCCACTTCAGATCGTTCCGAGACATTCATATGGGATATCAAGGAACGGAAACTCTTAAAGACGTGGTTCGCCAATTCGTCTGGCTTAGATGGACGATACGGTCCTTTGTTTCAGCCGGATGGATCGGGGCTGTTCGTCAACCACAAGCTTTGGAATGCGCGAACCGGCGAACGGCTTTCGCAAATGGGGGGCCTTCTGCAAAGGACGAAGAGCGGTGCGCTGTCGAACGACGGACGCTTTTTGGCTATGGCGAGTGGCGAATGGACCGCTGTGGTGGACTCTCAAACGGGCCTCGCGCGAACACTTTTGCCCGGCCATCAGACCAATGTCGTGGCGATGTCACCTCAGGGCGACCGTCTCTTCACGGGTGGTGGGGCACCGTATGTTATTCGTTGGGATCTCAACTCTCCTTCGTTAGTGGGACGTGGTCCGTCGCAAGAAATCGTCGCCGGACCATTGCTGGCAACAGCGCGTGATAAGCCCTTGTGTCTCGTCAATGTCGGCAAGGCCATCGGGGTTTGGAACCATGAAACTCGCTCACCATTGATGAGCTTGAAGACTGACTCACCTCCCGAAGTCAGCCAGTCGGTGGCAGCGTTCTCGCCGGGTGCTCGCCGCGCAGCGGTATTCGATGTCAACGGATTGCTACAAGTATGGGACGTGGTTTCCGGCGATCGAGTCAGTCATGCGCGAATTCCAGAAGCATCCGGACGTGCGGAAGAACCGCAGCGACAACTCACCTTCTCGACGGATTCCGACAGCCTGTGGGTCGCGACCGCAGCTCAGTTGTGGAAGCTCGACGTAGGCAAGTCGGCACCGGAACCTTGGATCGAATGGCCGAACGGAACCCAGGTCACTTCGTTGTCACCGGACGGGCAGATCGCAGTCGCAGTGACCAAGCAACCTCGGATGTTGGCGTGGGAGATATCGTCGCGGCAACCAATCCCGCTTGGTGAAGAGTTTCACCAAGCTGTGCAAAGCTTGGCGTTCACTCAGGATGGCCGCCGGTTGCTTGGGAGCAGTGTCGTTGGCGAGCTACTGCACTGGGATTTCGAGCGGCGCAAGTTGCTGAGCCGTTTTCGCGTCGGCCCCAACGACTCCGGCGCTTCGCAGCGGCTGGCTTTTCTGCCCGATCGACGGCACTTTCTGGAAGTTCGGTCCTCCGTGGTGCGGTTGATTGATGTGGAGACTCATCAACAACGACTTCAATTCGGTTCTGATCCAAGTGATTCCAACCAGTCTGTCGCGGATCGGCAGTTCTTTTCGTCCTCTCGTCTGGAGGTCACATACGACGGACGCATGGTCGTGACCGATGGCAAGAGTCGCGACCGCCTCGCCTTTTGGAATTTGTACCTGCATCAGCAGTTGGGAAAAGAATCGGCCGATTGGCAGAAACGAGGACGAAAATGAGCATGAACTCTCCAGAAAACATCGCTCCAGAAATTACGGTGCCTGCTCGTTCGACGATGCGCCGGCGCACGAAAGTTTTGCTCGTATTTATGTTCGTCGTATTGAGTCTATTAAGCTGGGAGTACCGGATTCTGAATTTTCACCGGTCGTCATTGGCTCGCTTGCAAGTCGAAGTGCAACGTCGCCGCAACTTGCAACTGTCGTTACCCCGGAGTGACGTGGAGCAATTTCTTACCGGTTCTCCCCGCAAGCGATCGGAGTCAGGACCAAGTTCGTTCATCGACTACTACACATGGCGGGGGATCATTCATCACTTCCACCTCCGTGTGGAGTCTCAAGTGAATGGCGAGGTTTCCGAAGTCGAAGATTCACTCCTTGTGGAGACCAACACTCCACAACAGGACGCAATACCTGCTTCAAAGTCGAAGCCAATATCCGCAGCCGAAGTCGATGCGGCTTTGGCACGCGCCGAAAAGATTTTTTACACGTCGAGAGATTCGACCGCTGAGTTTAGTGAATCACTGTGCGAAGTATTCAACGGACTGCCGGAAATCAAACTCAGCACAATCCGTGGAAAACCGATTTGGAATTCATTTCGGTTCCCACAACGTGGACGGCAGTTGCTCGCATTTCGTTTCACGGTTCCGCAGGCGGAACCGGTGGAGTTGGATTTTGTACGCAGGATGATTTTTGCTCGATACGCAGGAATTATCTCCGTGAGTCAAGTTCATGGTGGGAAAGGGGCCGAGTACCAAGAGGTGATGAATTCTCGGAGCGTCGATTTGGTCCCGAACGTCGAAGCCGATGGAGTCGAAACTCTGGACAAAGCACTGTTTGGTTCCATTTCTCTGAAGGATCGTTGGCCGGAGAAAAACTTCATCCTTTGGTTCTATTTGGGAGTTTATGACGAGGGTCAAGACTTTGAATTGAATACGGTGATGTTTTGCAGTGAGTCCGGGAAAACTCAGTTGCGTTTGGGAGCCAACGAGGTCAGCGACTACATCGGACTGCGAACCAACATTCCCAGATATGCTTCCACGTCCGCAGGAGTACGCGACGCGGTCACGGCGATTGACCAGGGCCTCAAGAGCCAGATCATCGGCCCTGCCAGTTTTCGGCGTATTTTGCGGCCCGTGATTCAAGCGCTCCCCGAGTTGTCCGTCAGCACGGCCCCCGGACACGTCGTGTGGCAGAAACTTGATTTCCCACATGGCCCCTGCACGGCCGTTCGATTTCGAATCCCCGACTCGATTCGCGGGAAGGCCGACCTTTATGGAGCCGTCCTATGCACAAATCCCGGTCAGTTCGGATGGGATGTGCCATACGGACCGTATCCCTTTTCTCGCAAACTAGGTGAGGTCGAATTGGCGGCACCACTTCCGCAGCCTCCGAAGCGGCTGACACTTTTTTCCGAAGCCAGCGGCGTGTTGGAACCTGGACAGGAAATCGCAATTTGGTTTCGTGAGACGGAAAATCAAAGCTCGGTTCCCGGCCCGGTCTATTTCACGCTGACTGCCGTACCGCACGACGACACCGGTGATGATGCTGACTTTCGGAGAATTCACGCCAACCAGCCGTGGTCGTGCGGCAAACTTTTGGGTGTGGATGTGCCGGCTCCCGCAGTTCAGGAAGGCTGCTATGTGTTGGGCTGGCACGAACAAAAACTGTCGCGGCTCCTGATGACTCCGGACAGTAGACGGCTCGTCAGCGTCGATGTCTATGGGCGAGTTCGCATCTGGGACGTGGAGTCTCAACAATTTGAAGGGCAGATCAACCTGTTCTACTCGCAGGCCGATTCGGTCATCCTGGACAGCGAGAGTCAAACTCTGCTGGCTTTTGACCCGGCCTTTCGCTCGGTGCTTCGCTGGAATCTTGACACGCGCGAAACTGCTCCAAGTTGGGAGGGGTTCACGTCTGCTAATCGACGGTTGAAAGTCGCCGCATTCGGATCGCAGCCAGATCAATTCCTCGCAATAACCTCTCAATTGGTTACTGTCGCACGGAACTCGTTTGAACCGGAGCCGCAGTTTGTGAAACGTGATCTGAGCACTGGCCAGACGACCGAGCATCCCCTCAAGCTCTACCGTGAAGTCCACTCTCTCGTCTGTCTTCCGTCGACAAAAATGTTCGCCGCCGGAATGTCTCACTTGGCGAAGCTCGGTGAGAACCAAAGGCTCTTCAGCACGGCTTCGGTTCAACTCTGGCCTGACGATCTTGCGAATCTCTTTCGCGAGTTGCCGCTCGGAGAATTCCCTGTGGACTACCAGGGTCAAGAAAAGAATCCGGTCCAACTCGCTTTCCATCCAAACGGTCGCCGTCTGGCCGCGATTTGTGGACGTGGAATTCTCAAAGTTTGGGATACCGGCACATGGACCGAACTCCTATCGAAGACGATCGAGCCGAAAACTGATCCGACCTTATGGTACACGCCACCGCCGATGACCTCGCTGTTGAATGTCTCGCTGTCCGCAGACGGCGAAACGGTTGCCACGACTGCACCGGACAGCGACGCAGTCACTGTGTGGAATATCTCCGACGGTAGCAACCAACTCAAATGGAAAACCGACGATGTCGCGATCACGCATGTGACTCATTCGTCCAACGGCAAGTGGGTCGCCACGGCGAACACAGACGGCGTGATCCGACTGTGGAAGAATTCGCCGTGACAGAAGAGGCCCCGCCCTACATAAAGCCCGGCTTCTGCAAGATCATCGCCCGTGGTCGTCGGCCAACGTCTTGATCACCGACTGCATGATCGCGGAGCCTCGCGGGCGCAGGCTGATGCCCTCATCGCGATCGAATGTTTGGCGGAGCATTCCATCGAGGCCCCCTTGTCGAGCGAGAAACTCACTCAAGCGGTGCCATTCGTTTTGGAACTCAGCTTCAACGTCTTCCACGGGACAGTACCGCGTGACGTGACGCCGAGTCGCTTGCTCCAACTGGTCGGCCAAGCGCTGTTTGGTTCGTTTGAAATGGTTCTCGACCGTCGTGACGGGCAAGCCCAGACAGTCGGCGACGTCCGCAGTCGTCAGGCCCTCGCAGACGCGACCGAACAGGACGCGGAATTGATCGGCACGTCCTGATTCCAATAACTCCGCGTGCAACGTGCGGAGCGTGCCGGTGATCAATTCCTCGGCCCACGCGGCATAGAACGCATCTTGCGGTTCGGAGGAAGTCGGTTCGTCTCCATCGAACGAGATGGCCATCAACTCTTGCAGCAGTTCGCGGTTCTCGCGGAGCAACCGTTGGCGGCCGATGTCTATTCGCTCGCGGTTGGCGAGCACCTTGCGCACCACCGAACAGAGCAACGTTCTCAGCTTTGCTGTCGGCTGCTGCAGCCAGCGCTGTAATAGATTCCCGGAAAGCACCACTTGGAACGTCGCCGATCCAACATCCTCTGCGTCCTCAAATGGCAGACGACCCCATCGTGCCGCAAACCGACAAACGGGTTGCCAATAATCTTCGAGGAATTGTCGCCAATCCTCTTCGGCACCACTCACCGTCAAGCGTTGAATCAAAGAATGCCGTGTTGCGGGAAAGCTCATCGCAGACTCGTCCTTTGATGCGACACATTGAACCGATTCAGATTAATTCACTGATCGGTGCCCCGGTTGCCAGGATTGGCATGGGGCGGCCTTGGTGATCGGGGAAGGCGTGGTTGGTGTCGATGTTGAGGTGGCGGAACATTGTCGCCCAGAGGTCGTTCGGTTCGAGCGGGCGATCTTTCGGATGCTCGGCTTTGCTGTTGGTCGAGCCGACGACAACGCCGGTCTTTAAACCACCACCGCTGACGAGAATCGACATCGCTTGCGGCCAGTGGTCGCGGCCCGGTTGCATGACCTTCGTTTGAGAGCCGATCGTCGAATTGATGCGCGGAGTGCGACCGAACTCGCCGGTAACGATGAGCATGATTTTCTTATCGAGACCACGGTCGTAGATGTCATGGACCAGAGCCGCGACCGATTGATCGAGCATTGGAAGCTTCATCAAGAGGTCGGTAAACATGTGGCAGTTCACGGCGTGTGAGTCCCAGTTGTAGGTCACGCCAAACGGGAACTCTTTGCCGGGGCATGGGTTTTCCATCGTCACAGTGACAAAGCTCGCGCCCGCTTCGGCGAGTCGACGAGCAAGGAGTGCTCGCTGGCCGTAAACGTGGCGACCGTAGCGGTCACGAGTCTCTGCAGATTCTTGTGTGATATCGAAGGCATCGCGGCACTTGTTGCTCGTCAACAAGTCGAGTGCCTTCTTGTTGAACTCATCCAGCGAGGCCATTGCACCGAAGCGGTCGGTGTCTTTGCGAAGCTTGTCGATCCCTCCGAGCAACGCAACTCGGTCATCGAGTCGTGTTTCGATCGACTTCGACACCGACAAGTTTTGAACCTCAAACTTCGCATCGTTCGGATCGCCCCAAAACGTGAAGGGGTGCGTTGTCTGTGGCAGGTACGCGCTCCCGAAGCTGAAAGTGTCGATGTTCTGCCGACCGCCATCAGTCCCGCAAATGTAATTCGGCATCCCGACACTTTTGGACTCGCGCATCTTGGCGACGACGGAGCCGACCATCGGATGATCGTTGACGAAATCGACAGGGGAATTCGGATTGCGTCCGGTCAAAAACTTCTTGTGACCTCCGCCGTGATCGGCATAAGTGTGGGCCACCGAGCGGATGATCGAATACTTGTGGGCGACCTTCGCCAGTAACGGCAAGTGCTCGCAGATGTCGAGGCCGGGAACCGTCGTTGGGATCGGACGGAACTCGCCGCGATAGTCCAGAGGAGCTTCCGGCTTCATATCGAAGGTCTCTTGATGCGGCGGGCCACCCGGCAGCCAAACGAAGATGACTGACGTGTCCGAATCCGCTCCGACAGAAGCGGCCGCTTCGGCTCGTAGACGCAGCATGTTGCTGAGACCGAGTGCCGCAAACGCAGTCGATCCGATTTCCAGAAACCCACGACGAGAAATCGGACCAGGACAAAACTGAGATATGGCCATGGTGAGAACTCCGGAAAAGGTGGGGCAGCCATTTCAGGCTGAATCGGCAGACGGTGGATATTGGCGAGGTCGTAAGTATGTAGCCGATCACTTCTCTCTGCGTTGGCAAGCAGTCCACGTACACATCGGCCAAATTCGATGGGCAAGCTAATGGCATCTGACGCAGGGATCAATCTTCGTCGTCGGCCAATGGAAGATTCCGCTGGACGTGGTGTCGGATGGGATGATTTTTCGTGTCACTGTTCTCAATCCGGGTGATTCTTTTCGCCTGGTTTGGAAAACCGGGCTACGGAATCGCAGAACCAAGTTGTGCAGAGAAGGCACTGTGCGTTCCATGATGTGGCTCGGTCATGAGACCGGCCACAACCTCAGTCATCACTCTCGACTGACGGCAATCCTCAACAAGTGGCAGACGTTTGACGCCGCCGATATGCTCGCGACGAACCCCTTTGAAGATTCGGCAAAGTGACCATGACAACGTCTGATGCAAGTCCAGTCGTTCCTGTTGGCGATGATGCCGCCAATCCATTGACGTCCGAGTTTCAGCGCGGCTGGTGGCGGCGTTTGCAGGAACTCGTGGAGCGGCGGATCGCAACCGAACGCGAGGCTGCCGAGCAATATCGCTCTGAGTCCGCTGGCATTGAGCGTCTTTTTGAGAATGATCAACGAACTCGCGCGGAGGATTACGAACGTGATCGTGTCATTCTGCAAGCGGAGTATGACAAGGCGGTCATCTTTGCGGGGACGACTTACAGCGAAGATCACTCGGTTGCGACCGAAGAGTTCGAAGAGGTCATTACCGAATTACAACAGCGAGCATCCGATGATGTTGCCGCAGCGAAGACAAAACACGAAGAGGATCAATGGGTCGTCGTTTCGTATTTCGACGAAGAGGCGGAAGGGAGCCCGAAGCAACAGTACGACGTGTTTCGCACGAATCTGGAAAAAACACGCGAACAATTGAAGCTCGAAGCAGACGAACTCGAATCGCAAAAGCGATCTGCTGACTTAACCATGCTCAAGCGGCGACAAGGTTTGGAAGTCGATGCGCCGAAGCCAGAAAAGCCAGCCTCGAATGATCTCGAAGCGGCATCTGCTCAGTTTCGTGAAGCGTGTGAAGGCTTGCGGACGCATTTGGTCGCGTTGCAAAAGCTGCGCATCCCGGCGTTGTTTTCGGGGTGGCGTCCGCAGGGCTTGGCGTTTCTGTCGTGGTCGGTGTTGTTCGGAATCATGTCGTTGATTGATCCGGCGGTGCTGCCGATCGAAACCAAATTGGATCGCGTCGAATGGCTCGTCTTCAGCGGAGTGGTCTTACTGTTCCCGATCTCGATCACGATGTGGGTCTTGTTGAACATCGGCCGGAATCAGTCGATCGCCATTTATGAGCCGCTGTTTGAGAGATACATCACCGCGCAACGAGCACGGCAGCGCTGGCAAAAGTTGTCCGATGCAGAACTCAAGCAGAAGGAAGAAGTGTTCCTCGATTGGCAACGAGTGGTGACGTCGAAACGTGCTTCAGGCATGAAGCGTGCCGACGACGCATTAGCGGTATCGCTGCAAGCAATCGAGGAGCGACGTCGAGCTGAGTTTGCGAAGGCAAACGGGAAGTATCCGGCGCTCCTCGAAGCGATCACCCAGCAACGCGATCAACGCATGACTGCGGCAGAAACCGACTATCCGCAGCGATTGGAAAAACTTAAGCAGCGCTTCGACTGGGAACTCGCTAAACGCAGCACACAACACGACGAGGATGTCGCCGCCTGCACCGAGCGGTTCCAAAAGAGGTGGTTAGAAATGGCCGCCGCTTGGTTGGAAGGTTGGCAGTTATTGGTCTCGGACGCGGAGAGTGCAAATCAGCTCTGCAACGAATGGTTTTGCGATTGGCAAACACTCGGTGGTGCGCCGCTCAAATTGCCGATGCAAATTCCGCCCGCGATTCGGCTTGGTGATTTTGCGATCGACCTCGCGATGATCCCAGACGGTGTTCCGCACGAACCGCAGTTGATTCCCCCTCAGACTTCGTTCACGTTGCCAGCTTGCTTGCCGTTTCCGGAGCGACCGTCGTTGTTACTAAAGGTTGCGGACGAAGGTCGTGCGGCAGCGGTCGAAGTGTTGCAGAACTCAATGCTGAGATTGCTGACGACCGTTCCCGGTGGAAAGGTGCGTTTCACAATCCTCGATCCGGTCGGACTAGGGGATAACTTCGCGGCGTTCATGCATCTCGCGGACTTCGACGAATTGATGATCACCGGCCGCATCTGGACTGAGCAGGCTCAGATCGAGCAACGTCTGGCAGATCTGACCGAGCACATGGAGAACGTCTTCCAGAAGTATCTCCGCAACGAATTCCGATCAATTCAGGAATACAACATTCATGCTGGTGAAGTAGCCGAACCGTATCACATCCTCGTGGTCGCGAACTTCCCGGCGAACTTCAGCGAGCAAGCGGCGCGGCGACTGGTCAGCATTGCGACGAGCGGGCCGCGTTGCGGCGTGTTTGCGTTGATGAGCGTCGATGGCAAGCTGCGATTGCCGTTGAACTTTGATCTGAAAGATTTGGAAGACAACGCGACAGTGTTTGACTGGGTGAAAGCGACTTCTGATCGCGAGGCTCAATTCGTCGCGCGGGACGATGAACTCAAGCTGCTACCGCTAACGCTCGATCGTCCGCCGGAACCGGAGTTGTTTACGAAGCTCGTGCGGGCTGCAGGTCATGAATCGAAAGACGCTCGCCGCGTGGAAGTCGCGTTTGAACGAATCGCGCCCAAGGACGTCAATCTTTGGACGAGCGACAGCCGCAGCGGGCTGGATGTGCCACTCGGTCGAGCCGGTGCCACGAAGTTGCAGAACCTCCGTTTGGGCAAAGGGACGTCTCAGCACGTGCTCATCGCCGGAAAGACCGGGTCAGGCAAATCGACCTTCCTGCACATTCTCATCACGAACGCGGCGTTGCATTACGGACCGGATCAGCTTGAGTTTTACTTGATCGACTTTAAGAAGGGTGTCGAATTCAAAACCTATGCGACTCATGGACTGCCGCACGCGCGTGTCATCGCGATCGAAAGCGATCGCGAGTTCGGCGTCAGCGTGCTCGAACGTTTGGACGCGATTCTTAAAGAACGCGGCGATTTGTTTCGTGATACCGGCGTGCAAGATTTGGCCGGATATCGCGACGCTCGACCACAAGAACGGATGCCGCGCATCCTGCTAGTCGTTGACGAGTTTCAAGAGTTCTTCGTCGAGGATGACAAGCACTCGCAGACGGCCGCGCTAATGCTCGATCGGCTCGTGCGACAAGGTCGCGCGTTTGGCATTCATGTGTTGCTCGGATCGCAAACGCTCGGCGGAGCGTATTCGCTGGCTCGCAGCACGCTCGGTCAAATGGCGGTGCGCATCGCGTTGCAATGCAGCGAGAGCGACGCCCACTTGATCCTCAGCGAAGACAACACGGCCGCCCGATTGCTGACTCGCCCCGGCGAAGCGATCTACAACGATGCGAATGGTCTGGTTGAAGGCAATCATCCATTTCAAATTGCTTGGCTGCCTGATTCTCGCCGTGACGTGCATCTCAACAGAATTCAGGAACTCACCGCTCGTCGCGAAATTCGTATGCCGTCAGCGATCATTTTTGAAGGAAACATCCCCGCCGATCCGCGACGCAATAACGATCTGGAAGCGTTGGTCGACACACCGTTGTGGGACGCTCCGCAGCAGCAACAGATCGCGTGGCTCGGCGAAGCGGTCGCGATCAAAGATCCGACGACCGTCAGCTTCCATCAACAAGGAGGCCAGAATCTGCTCATCGTCGGACAGGCGGAACCAGCAGCGGTCGGCATGTTGGCCGCAGGCATCGTGAGCTTGGCGTGTCAGTTACCGCCAGTGGTTTCTCACACGACGCACGAGCAAGTGAGTTCAACCGAGCGAGCGATTGAAGGGGAGGTGGAAGAAGAAGATTTCACCACTGAGACACGGAGGCACGAAGAAGGACCGGGGACGGAGGGCAGGGAACAGCAAACAAGAGAGAGGAATCAAGCCGGCTGTGCTCAGTTTATTATTCTTGATGGCAGTATCGGCAACGCGGTGTCATCGCAGACTTGGTTGCAGTTGCAACAAGTGTTGCCGCACGAAATGCGAATCGGCGATCCGCGCGACGTTCCTGAAATTCTCACGGGACTCGCTGCCGAGATGTCGCGTCGCGAAAAGTCTGCTTCGCGCGATCATGCCCCAATCTTCGTCGTCGTATTCAACGTCGGTCGCTTCCGCGATCTGCGCAAGTCAGACGATGATTTCGGATTCAGCATGAGCAGCGGCGGCGAAAAAAAGGTCAGCCCCAGCAAAATGTTTCTGGATCTGCTGAAGAACGGGCCGGGATTGGGCATTCATTGGCTAATTTGGAGCGACACGTACAACAACGTCAGCCGCTGGTTCAGTTCGCAAACACTCCGCGAATTTGAACTGCGGATCGTCTTCCAAATGAGTGCTTCGGATTCGAGCAATCTCATCGACAGTCCGGTTGCGGGGCGACTCGGAACGAATCGGGCGATCCTGCACATGGTCGATCAAGGATCTAACGAAAAGTTCCGCCCGTATGGTCCACCGCCGCCCGAATGGCTTGATGACGTCGCAAGACGTTGGCAAACGTTGGCTGCGGAACTCATTCCAGCATAGGTTTCGATGAACGATGACCTGACTCCGTTCACGGCTGTGGGGCGCGGACTCGTTTAGTTGCCTTTCGCTACGCGAATCAACATCGGATCGCGGGGCGAAACACGACTAACAATTCGCTCCGCAAGGTTCTCGAGGGGCGGCAGTGCAGGTAACCGGAACCGTTCAGGATTTCCGTTGTCCGTTTCGGGACCACGACCAAAACAGGACGACCACAAACTGAACAACTTCGTGCTACCGAGAAATGTATCGCTGCAAGAATTGCCGCCAATAGTAACAGCCAATATCTGGCCACTTGCTTGGCACGCAACTTCCCCGTTCACAGAATGCTGCAAATTGTTTGCCCTCCTCTGCCCTCCGGGAGACTCTCGATGAAATGGTTCACGCTCGGCCTGTCGTTATTTGTCTTTGAACTCGTCCTTGAATCCTGTGCCGCTCAAGACCATGTGGTACATACGTTCGAGCGGCAACAACTCACCGACGTCTATTTCTCCGAGGGGGCGAACTTCGGGGACATCAATCACGACGGCAAGCTCGATGCGATTCATGGGCCGTATTGGTGGCAAGGACCGGAGTTCAAAGTCCGTCGCGAAATCTTTGCTCCGAAGCCGCAGAATCGTGACGGCTACTCGACCAACTTTTTTACTTGGGTCTATGACTTCACGGGCGACGGTTGGAATGACCTCGTCAGCGTTGGACTGCCCGGATCGGCGGCGGTGCTCTATGTGAATCCGGGTGAAGGCAAGGTGCTCGAAGAAGCGAACCACTGGCAGACTCAGAAGGTGCATGACGGCATCGGCAATGAGTCGCCACAGTTTGTGAACCTCGTGGGCGACAAACAGCCGGAGTTGGTTTGCAATCACAACGGAAAATTCGGCTACGCGACGTTCGACGTGAAGAAGCCGACCGAAGTGTGGACGTGGCATCCGGTTTCGGAGGCCGTCGGCGAGTATCCGTTCGGACACGGCCTCGGTGTTGGTGACATCAATGGCGATGGCCGAGCTGATGTGATCTGGAAGGGTGGCTGGTACGAGCAGCCGAAGTCGCTCGACGGCGATCCGCTGTGGGCTGCTCACAAATACCAATTCGCCGGGCCGGGCGGAGCGGACATGTTCGCCTACGACGTGGATGGCGACGGCGACAACGATGTCATCACCAGCTTGGCCGCTCACACGTTTGGCTTGGCGTGGTTCGAACAGGTGAAAGAGGGCGACGAGATCACCTTCAAGAAGCACCTCATCATGGGGGACAAGCCGGAAGACAACGCT
Organism: Planctomycetia bacterium; assembly: GCA_026400935.1. Classification (GTDB taxonomy): domain Bacteria; phylum Planctomycetota; class Planctomycetia; order Planctomycetales; family Planctomycetaceae; genus SXKJ01. Next base: position 13,625 of record JAPLNX010000172.1, read on the forward strand.
TACGGCGTGCTTTTCACCGAACCGCACGCGGTCGAACTGCACGACATGGACGGTGACGGACTGAAAGACATCGTCACTGGCAAGACGTATTGGTCGCATCACCGCCAGTCGCCGATGTGGGACGCGGGCGCGGTCGTGTATTGGTTCAAGCTCAGCCGCACGAAGGAAGGCATCGACTGGATTCCGTATCTCGCCGACGGCGAGTCGGGCATCGGCCGGCAGCTCAACATCGCCGATGTCGATGGCGACAAACTGCCGGAGATCATTGCTGGCGGCATGGTTGGCTCACACGTTTTGCGACATCGAACGAAGAAGGTCTCGAAGGACGAGTGGCTCGAAGCGCAGCCATTGAAGAAAAAGCCGGTCGTCATGGCGGACGGACTCTCACCGCAGGAAGCCGCGAAGCAGATGACCGTACCGCCGGGCTTCAAGGCGTCGCTCGTGGCAGGCGAGCCGCTGGTGCATCAACCGGTCGCGTTCACTTTCGATTCGCGCGGCCGGATTTGGGTCGCGGAGGCTTACACCTATCCGAATCGAGCACCCGACGGCAAAGGGCAGGACAAGATCGTCATTCTCGAAGACAAGGACGGCGACGGATATCACGAGACTCGCAAGGTCTTCATCGAAGGACTGAATCTCGTCAGCGGCCTGGAACTTGGCTTCGGCGGCGTGTGGGTGGGAGCGGCTCCGTATTTGATGTTCATCCCGGATCGCGACGGCGATGACGTGCCGGATGAAACCGATCGGAGGTTGGGCACTCCTGCCCGACCCGATACGCAAACAACGTCGAAGGATGAAGAGACGGGCAAGAGTGCCCATCCTCCACTTCAATTCCCAAAGGACGTTCCGGCCGGCGCGACGGTGCTGCTCGACGGCTTCGGCTGGCAGGACACGCATGAGACGCTCAACGCTTTCATCTGGGGGCCGGACGGTTGGCTCTACGGTTGTCACGGAGTCTTCACGCACTCGAAGGTCGGCAAACCCGGCACGCCGGCCGAGCAACGGCAAGGCTTGAACGCGGGGGTGTGGCGGTATCACCCCACAAAACATGTCTTCGAGGTCTTCGCTCACGGCAGCAGCAATCCGTGGGGCGTCGATTTCAACGAGCACGGTCACGCCTTCATCACGGCCTGCGTGATTCCGCACCTGTACCACATCATCCAAGGGGGAAAGTATCAGCGGCAGGGCGGTCAGCACTTCAACCCGTACACGTTTGAAGACATCAAGACAATCGCCGACCATCAGCATTACGTCGGCAACTTGCGCGACCACGCCTGGTGGGGCCACGAACCGCACGCTCCGACCGACACGCTGGCGGCGGGCGGCGGACACGCTCACGCGGGAGCGATGATTTATCTCGGCGACAACTTTCCGCCGCAGTACCGCAACACGCTCTTCATGAGCAACATCCACGGCAACCGCGTGAATCAGGATCTGCTGGTTCGCAAAGGCTCCGGCTACGTCGGCAAGCACGGCAAGGATTTGCTGATCGCCAACGACCGCTGGTTCCGAGGCATCAACCTGAAGACCGGCCCCGACGGCAGCGTCTACGTCATCGACTGGTACGACAAAAACGCCTGCCACCGCACGAACTCGGAAATTTGGGACCGCACGAACGGGCGGATTTACAACGTGCGGTATGTGGGGAGCGGTCAGGAGTCAGAAGTCAGAGGCCAGAAGAATTCAACGGATCTCGCGAAGCTCAGCGATCAAGATTTGGTGGACCTTGTGCGGCATCGGAACGAATGGCAATCGCGAATGGCGCGGCGGTTACTCCAAGAGCGAGCCGCGAAGCTCGATGACGAGGGTGTCAGCAAGTTATGGATGATGGCTTACAATTTTGTCTTCACAAACAAGAACAAGCCGTTCGACTCGGAACTTAAGCGTCAGATGCTGCGATCTATGTGGGTCATGCACGCCATGACATCGAACCGAGATATTTCCAAATTCGATGCAACTTTTGCGTTAGACGCTTGGTTCGAGTTTCCCGATGAGTCGATCCGCGCGTGGGCGATTCAAATGGCGGCCGAAAAACCCGTCAGGTTGTTGCCCACGGCGTGCGCCCATTTTGCAGAACTCGCGAAGAAGGACTCGACTCCTCTTGTTCGCTTGGCATGGGCCAGTGCTCTGCAACGATTTCCGCTCGAATGCTGCGGGCCGGTCGCGGGAGTTTTGTTGAGTCACGCCGAAGACGCCGACGACCACAACTTGCCGCTGATGTATTGGTACGGCATCGAACCACTCGTCGCGAGCGATCCTGCTGCGGCATTGGCTCTCGCAAGTGAGTCGAAGATCGAGAAAGTGACACGCTTCATCGCGCGTCGTCTCGCTTCGGAGGACCGCACCCTCCATGCTGCCGTCGAAGCGCTCGCCAACGAAACGTTGCCTCGGCACCTGGTGCTCGACGAAATGCTCGCGGCGTTTGAAGGGCGAGTGAACATTCCGCAGCCGGAGGCTTGGACGGCGGCTTACGAGGCGTTGTCGAAGAGCGACGACGCCGCGACTCGCGACAAGGCGGATCAGATCGCCGTGATCTTCGGCGATCAACGCATTCTGCCTCGGCTGCGAGCGTTGCTGTCGGACGCGAAGGCTCCGGAAGCCAAGCGACAGCAAGCGCTCGACATTCTGGTGCGCGGCCGAGACAAAGACGCGGCTCCGGCGTTCCAAGCGGCGGTGTCCGACACCGCGTTGCGCGGAGCGGCGTTGCGAGCGCTCTCCGGCTTCGATGATGCGAAGACGCCGAGCGTCGTGCTGGCTCATTACGGCAAGCTGACCGAAGCCGAGAAGCGCGATGCAATCAACACGCTCTGCACGCGGCCGACCTACGCGGCGGCGCTGCTCGATGCGATCGAGAAAGAAAAACTGCCGCGCACTGATCTGCACGCCTACAACGTGCAAGCGCTGCTGCGATTCAATGATGAGAAGCTGCAAGCACGGATCAAGTCGGTCTGGGGTGAGTTCCGCTCGACGGCGAAGGACAAGCTCGAACTGATCGCGAAGCACAAAACGAAGCTCACTCCCGCGCGGTTGAAGACGGCGGATCTCAGCAACGGGCGGCGGCTGTACGCGAAGACGTGTCAGTCGTGTCACACGCTGTTCGGCGAGGGGCAGAAGATCGGCCCGGACATCACCGGCTCGAACCGAGCGAACCTCGATTACATCCTGGAAAACCTGCTCGATCCGTCGGCAATTGTCGGCAAGGACTATCGCTCGACGATCATCGAGACCAAAGATGGTCGAGTCGTCACCGGTCTGCTGATGAAAGAGACCGACTCCGCCGTGACGTTGCGAACGATCAACGACACTGTCGTTGTCGCGAAGAGCGACATCGAAGAACGCAAACTTTCTGACTTGTCGATCATGCCCGAAGGGCAGCTCAACACGCTGACACCAGACGAAGTCCGCGACTTAATCGCGTATCTCGGCAGCCCATCGCAGGTCGCACTGCGCGGGCCGAAGGGTCCGATCGACGCGAAGACCCACAAAGTTCCGAACGCGTTTGAAGGAGAGTCGCTCAAGATTCTGAAAGTGACTGCCGGTGGTGCGGCCAACCAAGGAATGAGTGGCTTTGCCGCTGACAAGTGGAGCGGCGACAACCATCTCTGGTGGACCGGTGCAAAGCCTGGAGCTCGTTTAGAACTGGAACTCCCGGTCGCGGCGGATGGGACTTTCGCCATCGAGTGCGTGCTGACGAAAGCTCGCGATTACGGCATCGTTCAAATCTGGATCGACGGCGAACGGCTCGGCGGCCAGATCGACTGCTTCAACGTTCCCGACGTCGTGACCACGGGAGTCATCACGTTTGAGCCGCGGGCACTCGGCAAAGGCAATCACATGATCGCGTTCGAGATCATCGGCAAACACCCCGATGCGGTGCCGGGCTTCATGGTCGGCGTTGACTACATACGGTTAGTGCCACCGATGAAGCCGGATGCGAAGTGAGGCAAACAACACGCACGCCGGAAGGGGTCTTGTCCACATTCGTAAGCCCAGCTACCGTTCCGCCGCATTGAAGAGTTCGCACAATCGCTCGACTGACAGGATGTCGTTCGAGCTTTCAAATCGGGCTCTCCGCCATAAGTGTTGGATAGCAAAGTGAGCGGCCAGGCGCTAGCCGCCGGTAAAGGCGAAAGTCACCGGCGGCTAGCGCCTGGCCGCTCACAAAACGCATTTTTCAAATCGTTATCTGCAAGGAGGCAAACATGAAAAGTATGAATCGACGAGACGTGGTTTTTCATGGGATCGTCGCACTGAGTTTGATTGTTGGGATCGTGGGCGGAAACTTTGCGCTCCATCGCTGGATGCTCGGCAACACGACTTCGCGCGAGGCGGACGCTGGAATGGTTTCGCAAACGTCGGCAACTGACATTAAAGCGGACGACGATGCGGACTTGTTCGACCTCAAGCCGACTCGCCGTAATGAACCAGCCAAAGCGACTAATACTGATTCGACTGCTCGTCGTGAGTTTCTCAAGAAGCTGATCGCTACCAAATTGCCGGAAGCTTCCGAAGAGGATCAAGAAGCTTGGCTCGAAAAGCTAGAAGAAGTCCCGCTCGAAACCGCCGAAGGAATTCTCGATCTTCGCGGTGAACTTGGCTCGCTCAGCAATCAGCTTAACGCGGCTCGCTTCGCTCGCCGCAACCTGCAGTGAGTTGAAAACGGCGTCCTGCTGTCAGATACAGAGAGTTGTCTTGACCTCTGGCTGGAGCAGAACGCCGTGGAAACACCGACTCAATTTCAAACGAAACATGCC
>JAPLNX010000474.1 GCA_026400935.1 Planctomycetia bacterium
CCGCCTCACTGGTTCTGCGAACCGAAAGCCTCGCTCACTGACAACTCCACCGCCCAACACTCATCGCCGACGATGTCGGACACGCTCGGAGTGTGCGCTCGCAAAAGCGACAAATTCGCGATCGCAGTTGCTTGTTTGAGGTCTAGATTGCGAACTGAAGCCACAAAAGCATAAGGCGGCGAAGCCGCATGTAACCCGAAGTCCTTGAATATTCGCGGATCAGGCGAGCGTTCGACGTTGCTATAGTGCGGGCTCATTGCGATTCAACCAAAACATTGTTCGAGGGTTTTCGTCATGATCTCGCGACTTCGAGCCATTCAATTTGGCATGACCATTGTCGTCGTGTTGACGTTGCTGCCAACACAAGCATCTGTGGCTCAACAAGGTGGTATTGGTGGTGGTGGCTTCGGCGGAGGTGGCGGAGGCCAAGGAGGGCAGGGCGGGGGACAAGGTGGCCAAGGTGGTGGGATTCAGGCTGCTGGCGGGATCACGATTGATGGCGAGGGAGTGCTCTCGGCTCCGAAAGCGAAAGTCGTCTCGCCGGACGTGGCTCGCAAACGAATGCAGGCGCTCGCGAAGGAATTCTTGCCTGCAGACGTCAGTCGTAGCAGCCTGCTGCGAAAGGTTTCGCTCGTGCGATTGGAGCGAGCGATTGCCGAAAGCTTGGAGAAAAAGGAAAGCCCATCGGAGGAGATGCAGTATCTTGCGGGACTCCAACGGATCGACTTCGTCTTCGTCTTTCCAGAAACGCACGATCTTGTGATTGCTGGGCCCGCAGGACCATACGCACCAGATTCAACGGGGCGAGCCATCGCCTTGAACAGCGGGCGGGCGGTACTGCGACTCGATGACTTGTTGATCGCGATGCGGACTGCGGAGAAGACTTCGCAATGGACTTGTTCGATTGACGTCGTCCCGGAGCGCTTGGCCGATCTGCAAAAGTTCTTGAAGCAAAACTCAGGTGTGGGGACGGCGAATGCCGCTCACCAAAAATTTCAGCAGATGCAAAAAATCTTGGGTAATCACGACGTGACCGTGACCGGCATTCCTGACGACACGCACTTCGCACAGGTCTTGGTCGAGGCGGACTATCACATGAAGCTCATCGCGATTGGACTCGAAGATTCGCATGTGCCCGGCTTGAAAAGCCATTTTGCTTTGATTCAACCGGGCGGCAACACGCTCGAACGTTGGTGGTTCACTCCGTTGTACGACGCATTTCGGACAAGCGGCGATGGGCTGGCATTTGAGTTCACCGGGCAACGTTGCCAATTACTGACTCAAGGCGAACAAACTGACGCGGCAGGGCGACGCACCGATGCGGCATTCACGCGGAAGAGCACTCAAATCTTCGCCAAGCAGTTCACAGAAAAATTTCCCGAATTGGTGAAGCAAATGCCCGTCTTCTCTGAACTGCAAAATCTGTTTGACCTCGCTGTGCTGACGGCATTGATCAAGCGGGAAGGACTCAGTCAAAAAGCGAACTGGCAACCGAACCTGTTCCTCGACGATCAACGAGCACCGGTCTTGCGCGGCCCCGTTCCGAAGCACACAAAGACGGTGCTCAACATGAAGATGTCCAATCGAGGCATCGCGATGGCGCTCCTCAGCGGCGGAGTGGTCATCGACAGCCAACAGATTTTGCAGAAGACCTCTGCGAGCACTCAGACGTCCGCCGAGGTCAGCGGTCGTCGCGCAAAAGAAACGCCGCCGATGAATCTCGACGCCAATCGCTGGTGGTGGGATTGATCGCGAGTTCGTTGCTAGCGAGCGTTCTCAACCGCTGTTAGTTTACGACCTCGTTGTATCGACGCCCCAATGGTGCCTCGTCACTCGCATTGAAACTCATTTATTGTTCGGTTTGATCAATGTCATTTATCCCTGTTGAAGAGCAACTCGCCATCATCCGTCGTGGTGTTGAGAAGATCGTTCCGGAGAACGAACTGGCCACAAAGTTGGCTAAGAGCCGCGAAACAAATACTCCGCTGCGAGTGAAATACGGCATCGACCCGACGGGCATCGACGTCCATTTGGGGCACACGGTGCCGCTGCGAAAGATTCGGCAGTTTCAAGAACTCGGCCATCAAGCAGTCATCATCATCGGCAATTACACGGCACTGGTCGGTGACCCCAGCGGACGCGATCAAGCCCGAGCCAAACGGTTGACGGCGGAGGAGGTCGAAGCGAATGCAGTCGATTACCTCAATCAAGTCGGCAAGGTGATCGACTTGTCCAAGGCGGAAGTGCATCGCAACGGTGACTGGTTTGGACTGATGTCATTCTCGGAAATCTTGCAACTCTGCGGCAAAGTCACGATTGCACAATTGCTAACGCGAGATGACTTCGCCAAGCGAATGACTGCGGAGACACCGATCTTTTTGCACGAATGCCTTTATCCAATCATGCAGGCGTGGGACTCGGTCGTCATTAAGTCAGACATCGAACTCGGTGGAACTGAGCAACTTTACAGCTTTATGCTGGCTCGCGACTTGCAAGCGGACCAAAAGTTGCCGCAGCAAATCGGCGTGATGTCACCAATCCTGGTTGGCCTCGATGGTGTGCGTCGCATGGGCAAAAGTTTGGGCAACTACATCGGCATCTCCGAAACGCCGTATGACATGATGAAGAAATTCATGCAGGTACCCGACACAGTCATGCGAATGTATTTTGAGTTACTGACCGACATTTCTCTCACCGAGATCGACGCTTTGCTCGCCGGACATCCGAAAGTTGCGAAGATATCGTTGGGCAAAATGGTCATCGGACAATATCACTCATTAAGTGATGCCGAAGCCGCGGCCAATCGTTGGCAGATGGAAGTCGGCGAAGGGGCGTTACCGACGGAAATCCCTATCGTGAAGGTGTCGAGTAGCAAATTGACAGATGGTGCCATACAAGCCGCTCGACTACTCGTTGATGCTGGCCTCTGTCCAACAACCAGCGACGCGCGGCGAGCGATTGCGCAAGGAGGCGCGTACTACGGTGACGCGAAAACTCGGATCGAAACACACGACCAAGCACTTTCGATCGTCGGAGGCTTGCTGCTATTCGTTGGCAAGAAAAAATTCTGCCGAATCGAAATCGGTGATTGAACGGTCGATTCGCTGACGCAATTCAGCGTGATCTTATTGCTTTGCCACTCGCTTGCGCCTCGTGCTGACTTTTGGCCTCTTCGCTTTCTTCGCACTCCGTGCAATTGCGATCGAACGTGCGGTCCAAACTCGAAGTGCCTCCGGATCGTCGAGCAGTTCCGGTGGCAATTCGTAGTAGGACATCGTCATTGGCCGATCAAGAAACGGCTGAAACGGCTTCATCCCCCGAACTTCAAAATCGATTCGATTCGAGTCATCGACTTTGAACCACAACCGGTCATAGGCAACCAACGCGAAGAATGTCTCGCCCGAATAAATGCCAACACCACCAAACATCTTGCGTCCACGAACACCCGACGCTACTCGACTGAGCCACTCAATCGCCTCGTCTGCGAAATCCATGTTTGTCGCCATGTCGAGTATTGTTTGACCTTGTCCACAATCATGGCAAGTCTCTTACAACCACATTCGTTGCCGACTGCGAGGGTAAGTCAACGTTATCTGCCAAGAGATGATTAACTCATCAACGACATTCTTGGAAGATGAATCCGAACCGCTGAAATGCACTTCTGTCTTGCCTCAGTGACCGTTCTTACCGCAGTATTTCGCCAATTGAGAATGTCCACATCAACAAAAAAAGCGACCATCGTTGTCGATGATCGCTTGGGTTTGTTGTCGTCGCCATGTTCGCCAGAACATGGCTAGCGGTGGTTACTTCGCGGTGACGTTGATCGTGGTCTTCACGCTGATGGCGTTGACCGAGTCGGTGAGCGTCAGCGTTTGACTTCCAACGGTGCCGAACTTGTAGCTGAAGACGTGGACTCCGGCGTCGCGGCTGCTGAAGGAGTAGCAGCTCGGTGAGCCGCCCTTCGAATCGGTGCTGGTCAGCGTGACCTTGCCGGTGTAGCCCGTCGCAATGTTGCCGTAGGCGTCGTAGACGGTCAGCTTCACGTTGACGCTGGAGCTAGCAGCGGCGGTTGATGGAGCGGAGAGCACGAACTGAGTCGCGACTCCGGCAGTCATAGTGATACCTGACTGAGTACCAATCGCAGTGCCGATGGCGGCGTCCTTCACCGTGGTGGACTGAGCTCCCGCAGTCTTCAGCGTGGCCGAGAACGTGTGCGAACCAGCGTCAGCCGCGGTAAATGTGTAGCTGGCGGGGAGGCCGGCTTTCACATCGCTGCTGCTGAAGTTGACGGTGCCGGTGTAACCGGAGATCACACTGCCGCTCGCGTCCTTCGCGGTGACGGTAAAGCTCTTCGCGGTTCCGGCGGTCGTCGCGGCGAAGCCACTGACCGTGAACGACGCGACTTGAGCGATCACTTGTTTGACCGCGATGCCACTTTGAGTCGCGGTGATCGCGGCGTTCGTCGTGTCGGTTACTGTGATCGACTGCGTGCCGACGGTCTTCAACGTGACGCTGAAGGTGTGAGCTCCCGAGTCCTTGTTCGTGAAAGTGTAGTTCGCAGTCAGAACAGCTTGAGCGTCGCTGCTCGTGACATTCACGGTGCCGATGTAGTTCGTGATCGCGTTGCCGTAAGCGTCACTCACAGCAACAGCGACCGTTTGAGCGTTGCCCGCATTCACGCTCGCCGGAGTGACGATCGAGAACTTGCTCGCAGCAGCCGCCTTCACGGTGATCGCCGATTGGCCGCCAGTAATCGCCGAGTTCGCGCTGTCGGTGAACGTGATCGACTGCGTGCCAGCGGTCTTCAACGTGACGCTGAAGGTGTGAGTTCCAAGATCGGCGTAGTTGAACGTGTAGCTCGACGGCACGTTTGCTTGCGTGTCTGTCGTGCTGATGCGAACGGTGCCAGCGTAGTCTTCGATCGTGTTGCCGTATGCGTCCGATGCGGTGACGACTAGGTCAATCGTCGATCCTGCGGTCGTGTTGCTGGATGAAGCTCCCTTGATCGCGAACGTGCTGAGCACATCTGGAGAAACCGGGATGTGAAGCTGCGAGAACGACATCGAAGCTGGCTGGCAGTTCGCGGTGTTCCATGACGTGGGTGTAGGGACTCACCCTCTCGCTGAAGTCGCTGCAGCCGTTCATGCTCATCAACTTGCGATGGCAACTCGAACAACCAGAATCGATCAACGTCACGTGAATACATCGGGACTTCCACGAAAAAAGCGACCGTTGGCATCAACGGTCGCTTGCTTGAGACTGAGAAATCGCGTGCTGACTGAGTTGTTGGATCAAACGACTTTCTTGCCACCGCCGCCACCACCAGAAGTTCCACCGCCACCGGATGTCACGGGTGCGAGCACCTTGACGTTGGTTTGAGCCTTCAAGCTGCCGATGACCGTGTCTTGAATGCCGATCGATTGAGTTCCAGTCGATGTGAATGTGATCGAGAAGACATGCGAGCCAGCGTCAGCGGCGGTAAAGATGTAGTCGGTTGGCAACAGATTCCCACCACCTGATGCACCAGTAAAGTGAATCTTACCGGTGTATCCGGTGACGATGTTTCCGAAGGCATCAATAGCCTGGACGGTCACCGAGAACGCCACTCCGGCAGTCACACTCGAAGGTGCTCGAAGATTGAACCCTGCAATGGCAGCCGGATTGATATGAATGTCTTGTTGAGTATTCGACAGCAACGGATTCAGAGAATCTGATACGGTCAAGCTTTGCCCGCCAGATGACTTAAAGGTTACTGAAAAAGCGTGCGTTCCTGAGTCTGCAGCAGTGAACGTGTAAGCCAACGGTAAGACTGCTTGCGAATCACTGCTGCTGAACTTCAGTGTGCCTCGGTAATTCGTGATCGCGTTTCCAAAGGCATCGCGGACGGCGACCGTGAAACTCTGGGCCACACCGGCTGTCCCACTTTGTAGCGCTGTCATGGCAACGGATGTCGCAGCCCCCGGAGTTACTGCAATCCCCGCTTGAATTACGGTCATTTTTGAGTTGGAAGTATCCGAGATTGTCACTGCTTGCGATCCAGCGGTGTAGAACGTCAGCGGTATCGTTTTCACTCCCGCATCAGCCACAGAAAAGTAGACGTTGACCGCCGGAACTTTCGGATCGGTTGTCACGACCGAGACCCAACCCGTGAAGACAGTCGATACATTGCCTAGCGAGTCGTATGCGGTGACTGTGGTGTTTTGTGTTTGTCCCGCGATAGTCGCCAACACTGGAGTCGCTACGAAGCGTGCCCCCCAGCCGGGCGTGGCGTTGATGACTTCACTGCCAGCAATCATCGGATTCGTCGGGGCGGTGACGGTCAATGTTTGCGAACCGACGGTCATCGGCGTCACCGTAAAAGTTCCGATGCCATTCACTAGAGCGGTATCGGCCGAGGTCAGTGACGCTGAGTCCGAGCTTGCCAGGTGTGCGATGCCGTTGAAGGTCGCTGCAAGGTTCCCAAACGCATCACGAGCGGTGACCTGAACGACGTTCGCAGTCCCGACGAATCCACTTCCGCCTGTCATGCTGAATGAGGCCGCCGCAGCCGGTGTCACGTCGTGCCATTCCCAGCCATAAATCAATGGGCTACGAGACGGGCCAAGATTGACGGTCAGGGGTGTGGTGAGATTGTCGATCACAACCACGGCCCACGTTCCAACTTGCTTGAGTGCAACGGAGAACGTGTGAGTTCCGGCGTCGCCGGCGTTGAACGTGTAATTGCCCGGTAAATCGTTGATGAATGGCTGATAAAGTCCGTCGACAACTTGCGAACCGACTGAATCAATCAAGAAGAGCACGGTTCCGGAATAGTCGGTGACGAGGTTTCCGTAAACATCCCTCGCTGAGACCGTGACATCGAACATCTCGCCAGCAACGTTTGTCGCTTGTTGAGCCACAGGATGCGTTGAAACGACATCAAGCATCGCCGCGTTCGCGGCAACGACATTGACCGTGTTCACTGCGTCCAGCATCAAGGGTGTTGTGACGGTGAAGGTGCCAGATCCAGCAGTGAAGAGGCTCGCAGCGTTTGCAATCGTATGCACGCCACCGTCGCTCGCACTGAAGGTGTACGAGACGGGCAACGTCGCGGGATTACCACTGACGCCGGGAGTGCCTCGGAACCCAGTGATGACGTTGCCATTTGCGTCGTGTTCCAAAACCGCGCTGATGCCAACGGTCCCTTGGAAGCCAGTCACAACATTGTCGTTGGCATCGAGTGCCGTGACGCTCACATCAAACGAGCTTCCTGAGGTGACGGAACCAACGGAGTGGACTTCAAAATGAGTCGCGCCCGCGAGCAATTGGGAATCGTTGTTCGCATTCAAAGTGACTTTCACACCGCCGCCCGTAATGACTGAACTCATAACAGCAACAGCATCAATGCTTCCATCCCCATTAAGATCCGCTAACGCGAGTTCTGTTCCGGCTGCCGTGCCGTAATTCATCGGGACATAGAATTCACCATTTCCTCGACCGAAGATCGTCACACCATTGTTTGAAACAATGTCTTCTTTGCTGTCCCCATTCATGTCCGCCAGACGCACGCGAGTCGCACCATTCACTGAGAATGCTGTGGGAGACTGGAAATCACCAAGCCCGTTTCCATCGAGAACCTTAATCGTGTTACTGCCGATGGCGACGAGATCCGTCCGGCCATCTTGATTGAAGTCGCCGAGTTCAATGTCGGAAATCGAAATGCCAAGACTGACGAAGGTCGCTGGATCGAACGCACCTCCTCCGTGACCGATTTGAATCCGGACAGAGCCTCCACCAGTCGATGACACGACATCGAGATTGCCGTCGCCATTCAAATCGCTGATCTCGACGTCATAAGTTGCGAGCCCCAGCCCCAAATTAGCCGGAAGGCGAAACGATCCGTGCCCATCGTTCAAATAGAGTTGAGCCGTTCCGCCGATGATTGGCGATCCGCCGTAGGGTGAACTGGCCGTGATCAGATCATCGAAGCCGTCGTTATTGAAGTCTCCCGACTCAATGTCATTGGTGTAGGCGTTGACGTACGACGGTGTCAAAAACATAACCGGAGCCTGGAACGATCCGTCTCCGTTTCCTTTCAGCAATTGGATGTTGTTCCCTTGATCCATCGCAATGTCGAGTTTTCCGTCATGGTCAAAGTCCGATAGTGTCATCGCTTTTCCGGAACCTTCCGTCACCGAATTTATCGGTGCTTGAAATGTCCCGTCACCGTTCCCCAAGAGCACGGCGATTCACGCCGTGTTGTTTGAACTCAATTCGGCGATGTCGTTGACCCCGTCGTTATTGAAGTCACCCACTTCAACACCATAGGCCGTCGCGCCAATTTCGTATGTCACGGGGGCGAGCATTGTCAGCACTTGCCGCTGCTCCAAGAGTTCCACTTGGACATTGTTGTTGCGATTGCGGCGGCGAACGGTCGACGGACGCAGACGCAGATTTCGCAAACTCTGAAGCCAAGAAAAACGCATGATGCAATACCTTTTCGATCGAACCGAGACGCGGAACTCATGACGTTCGAGTCGAGACAACGAGAATCAAACAATGGTTTGATGGTCAACTCGCACAATCAACTGAAACGTCGCACGTTAGGACCAGCAGAAACCGATCTCGCTGACCGCCAACAAATCTGAACACTGCGATCGTTTCTCTAAGTCCCACGACAACGGCATCGGGACTTGCCCGTGAATCCTGACGCGATTCACTCATAGCCCCGACAGCGTGATTGAGCCGAGGCGTCTGGACGATGTCGATACGATTTCGCATCAGCTCAACAAAAAAAGCGACCGTCGTTGTCGACGGTCGCTTGGGTTTGTTGTCGTTCGCACATTCTGGGGAACGTGGCTACTGGTAGTTACTTCGCGGTGACGTTGATCGTGGTCTTCACGCTGATGGCGTTGACCGAGTCGGTGAGCGTCAGCGTTTGACTTCCAACGGTGCCGAACTTGTAGCTGAAGACGTGGACTCCGGCGTCGCGGCTGCTGAAGGAGTAGC
>JAPLNX010000393.1:0-1105 GCA_026400935.1 Planctomycetia bacterium
TCTACTCTGGAGTCTGTCGGGAACGGTTTCGTGATTTCCGGGTCACTCACCTCAGAATCTCGCTGAGCCTCTATGACGTTTCTGTTCGTAGCCTCGCAGCTTCGGCGAGAATGCGACCGACGGCGACAATTTGTTGTCGGTAGTAACGCACGCATTCGCAGGCTTCCTCCCCACGGTCGGTCACCCAAACCGCAGTGGCCCTCGCCTCGTACTTCCCATCTTGATTTGACAGTTGGTATCCTGCCCTCCCAAGAGTTCCCGTTTTCATACAGGGGACTTCCACCCCATAAGTTCACGCCCATGTTGGGCGTACCGGTGAACTGGAGCCGCCGTCCAACCATGGTTTTCAATTGAAGGTTTCTGGCGGCGGCCCAGTTACCTTGGTCGTTATGTGACTACCTCCAATGACCACAACCGATCATTCAATCACACGCCGACGGGCACTGTCATTGGTCGCGGTCTCCGTGACAGCCATTCATCTCGGATGTACTCGCGAGCAAGCCCTTGCGCCGCAAGTTGGAGGCGCACTGGCTGATGATGCTCCAATCAAAAACAAAACTGACACAAAACACGGAGAATCTATGAACGTGCATTACCTTGAAATTGTGACGACTGATGTAGATGCGGCCTGCAAGCTCTACTCGCAGATCCATGGCGTAACCTTCGGCGCTGCCGTTCAAGACTTGGGCGGCGCTCGTACGGCAAACGTCACAAACGGCGGAATGATGGGCGTTCGCGCTCCAATGCACGATGGCGAGAAACCAGTCACGAGAGCGTACGTTCTCGTCGCGGACATCGAGGCAACTGTGGCGACTGCCGCCAAGGCGGGTGCCTTGATCGCTGTTCCGCCAATGAAGATCGAAGGTCATGGGCAATGCGCCATTTACTTCCTTGGTGGGATCGAAGCAGGACTTTGGCAACTCTGAGCGCAACCAAGACGTCACATAACATCCCCAAGAACTCTGAAAGTCAGGCTGAGGGTTGCAGGGTGTAACCGATTTTGAGGGCTTGCTTTGTGAGGCGTTGGAGTTGGTGTTCGCGGAACCGTTGTTCGTAGGCGTCGGCGCCTTGGTCTGTGTAGGGACGTCCGGTGGAGAGTAGTCCG
>JAPLNX010000393.1:1174-2112 GCA_026400935.1 Planctomycetia bacterium
CAGTCGGCGCGGATGACCGATTGAGCACACAGACGCAGAACTCGGGCAGCTCGGTTGGCGCTGGGGCGTGTTTTTCCAGTCCGGCTCCGTGTTCGGCCGCCGGTTTTGTTCGTGCCGGGGCAGAGGCACAGCCAACTGCAAAAATGTTTGACCGACGGAAACGCGGTCATGTCAGTGCCGATTTCCGAGATCAATTGCAATGCCGCGTGAGGGCCGATGCCGTTGATCGTCGTCAGGTCCACCGCGCTGAGTCGGTGCAACAAGGTCCGCAAGTCGAACGCAGGTTCGTTGCGGGATTTCTTGCGACTGCCGACGGGGCGAGGGCGCAGCGGTTCGGGCGGCAGCACGCACGACGCGGAGATGCTCTTCAGATGCGTTTCAATCTGCTGATCCAATTCGTGCAGCTTCTGCTGATACACACGGTACAACTCCAAGCCCTGACGGAGTGCGAAGAGATGCTCGTCGCGCCAATTGCCTTGCAGCGCTAAGGCGATCGTTTCTTCACGGCGCTGGCACCGCGGATCGCGAAGTTTGGCCAACTCGACGGGATCACGCTTCCCTTCCAAAATCGACTCGATGATCTGACGACCGGCCAGCCCCGTGATGTCGTCGAGCACTTCCGTCAGCTTGACGTTCATCAACTCCAGAGCCTTCTGCATGTGCTGAACGTGAGCAGCCGCTCCTTGCACCAGCATCTCGCGCTGCCGCAAATACGATCGCAAGACCACGATCACGTCCGCCGGACGAAATGATCCGCGCAGCAATCCGAAGCTGTGCAAGCGCTGAATCCACTGGCAGTCTAGTGCCACGACCAAGAAATAACCTGCCATTAGATTTGGAGTGCGGCTTGTTGGATTTTTGTGGTGCGGGTGATGCGCCGGTGCGGTGGGCAGAACCGAGCTACGGGCTGCGATTGTGTCGGTTTGCCGGTGTAGGTC
>JAPLNX010000075.1 GCA_026400935.1 Planctomycetia bacterium
GAAGCAACTGTCCTGTCCCTGTGCCATCTCCAGCAACGAACTATACCTGCCAAGGTCAATTCAAACCTTAACGTTCGTCTTCAAGTCCCAGCCAGCTTTGACGGCTGCGCCGAGCTTACCCTTGTCATCCTGAGGCTTATACGCGTACTCGATCTTGCTGAAGTTCAGACTAATCTGCTCCACCGGTGTTTCACTCCCGCCATTGCCGGTTTGGAAAGACGAGACCAGCAAATCGCTGAACTTGATTTCCAAATATTCTTCTTGCTCACCGCCCGCTTTTCGACAAACAAGGACGGCTGACGCGATGTGTTTGCCGGACGCGCAAGCCAACATTAGCTCGGGCGTGGCCTTGTTCATCTGCATCGTGAAATGAAAATCTTGCATCGAAACCTTGCCAGCACCGCCGCCGCCACCAGCAGCGTGTGAGCCAGCGTTTGATTCGCCCCAACTCCAAGACATAAGGTCAATTTCGTCTTTGTGCTTCTTGTCCTTGGACTCGCCCTTGATGCCGTCGATTTTCAAAAACATGTCAACTGCCATGATCGTGCTCCTTGTGACTTGATGAAAGAAACCGTGATTCGGTTTGGGAACTCAGTGTTTTGATCAATTCCGCGGGAACTGTCTGAGCAAAGTTTTCGATTTATTCTCTCGCGAGTTGCGAACATTCTCAGATCATTTCTGAAATTATTTTCCTTTCGCTTCCGGCAACTCAGCGACCAGTCGTAGCGAGACGCTCAGCTCGTCGAGTTGGAAATGTGGTCGCAGATGTGCCACGGCCTCGTAACAGCCGGGTTTACCTTTGACCTCTTGCACAACGACTTTCGCCTCCCGCAGAGGATGCTTGGCCTTCATTTCCGCTCCCGCGCTTTCGGGGTTGGCGATCGTGTACTCGTTGATCCAGCCGTTGAGCCACGCTTCGCATTTACTCCGTTCCATGAACGAGCCGATTTTGTCGCGGGCCATCGCTTTCAAATAGTGCGCGAATCGGGACACGCAGAGGATGTATTGCAGCATGGTTGAAAGCCGGGCATTCGCGTTGGCCTCGTCGGTCGAGTACTTCTGTGCTTTCTGAGCCGACTGAGCAGCGAAGAAGGCGGCATAGTCGGTCCCCTTGCAATGCACCAGCGAGATGAAGCCCAAGTCGGCCAGCTCTTTTTCGCGACGATCGGTAATCGCGACTTCCGTGGGACACTTCAAAGCGACATCGCCATCGTCCGTTTTGAAAGTGTGAGTCGGAAGTCCTTCAACCAATCCGCCCCCCTCGACACCACGAATGGTGGCGAGCCAACCGCACTGAGAAAATGAACTGGTGATGCGTGTGCCGAACGAGTAGGCCGCGTTGGACCACAGATACTTGTTGTGGTCCGTGCCATCGACATCTTCTTCATAGTGGAACTCTTCGACGGGATTGTCAGCCGGGTCGTACGGCAAGCGTCCCAGTGTGTGGGGCAATACGAGTCCCACATAGCGTGAGTCCGGTGAGTCTCGGAACGAACGCCATTTCACATAACCGGCTTCTTTGCGTTCAAAGATGCTGGCCAAGTCACGTGGTTCGCCCAACTGGCTGAAGCTATCCAAGCCAAACAACGTTGGATCGGCAGCCGCGATGAACGGGGCGTGAGCAGCCGCAGCGACGTTCGAGATGCGTTCAATGAGGGCCATGTCCTGTTGATTGATGCCGAATTGGTAGTCGCCGATCAGTGTGCCATACGGCGCACCGCCGAAGACGCCGTATTCATCTTCATAGACCTTTTTGAACAGCGCGCTTTGGTCGAACTCACTTGCTCGTTCCAGATCATTCAGCAAGTCCTTCTTTGACGCGTTCAGGACACGAATCTTGAGAGAGACACCGGTTTCCGACTGGCTGACGAGATAGTGTAACCCGCGCCAGGATGCTTCCAGTTTCTGGAAATCTTCGTGGTGCATGATCTCGTTGAGTTGGGCGGAGAGCATTCGGTCGATTTCGGCGATGCGAAGGTTGATCGTCTTCAACGTGTCCTTGCCGACGACCATCTTCGGATCGAGCAATTGACCGACGAACTCCTTTAGCAGTCCCTTGCCGATATCGCGGGATTCATCGTTTCGAGCCTTAAAGCCTGTGCTCAGGATACTGTCGAGCAGAGACTCACCTTCCGTCGTTGTTTGCGA
>JAPLNX010000353.1 GCA_026400935.1 Planctomycetia bacterium
GCCAGCCGGGACTTATACGATCAAGGCCGATTCTAACTCGGTCATTTCTGGAACACTGAGAGACGGCGTGACCGTCGTTGTGGGGACCACGGCCGTCACCAAAGATGTGCCGATCGACGGTGTTGCGGCAACTGGTGACATACTGCTCAACACGAGCGATGACGTCAAAACTTTTGTCGACACGACTCTCGCTGCGCTTCCACTTCCGACCGCTGGCACCGGACAGTCTACGGGCATTAACGAAGCACCGACGCTGCGTGACGGTCAGCCTGACGATATCAGTCTCTTTAAGGGTGGTTCCTCGACGACGGTTGACCTCACGGGACTCTTTGATGACCCAAACATCGTTAACAGCCAAGTGAAGATCCGGACGAGCAAGGGTGACGTGAATGTGGACCTGCTTGATAAAGACGCTCCGCGAACTGTCGAGAACTTCTACCACTATGTGAATGCGGATACCTACGACAACTCGATCTTCCATCGCCTGGCGAGCGGTTTCGTGTTGCAAGGTGGTGGGTTCAAATTCAATCCAGCGGTCACGGCGGACCCGACCGCGACGCCGCCAGTGACTGCGTCTCCTGCATTGATCACGGCGATTCCGACGAACCCTGCTGTGGAGAATGAGTTCGATGGAGTGAATCGGTCCAATTTGGCTGGCACGGTTGCGATGGCGAAGTTAGGGAGCGATCCCAACAGTGCGACCAACCAGTTCTTCTTCAATCTGGCGAACAATTCATCGAACCTCGATAACCAAAATGGTGGCTTCACGGTCTTTGGTCGATTGGTTGGTGCGGCTGACATTGCCGTCGTCGATAACTTGTCGAAGGTGACGGGGACGACCAATACGTCCACAACGTCGACGACCTCCAAGATCAAGAAGTTCGACGCCGCGAATGCGACCGGAGTTAATGCTTCGGTTCGTGGAACGCTCAACGATATTCCACTTGATGACTACAAGAATGGAGTTGCCAAAACATCTGCGGAGATTACTTCTTCAGGGAACTCCAACGACAAGACCGGAAGTAACTTCGCCACAGACACCACTGCGGCCAACTTCTTGCGGATACTGGGGGTCGATACGGTGGTGCGAGATGAAGTGCTGACTTACACGGTTGTCTCGAACAGCAACCCGACGCTCTTTAGCGATCCCACCCATCTCATCAAAGACAATCGGTTGACGCTGACAACGGCGGCGGACCAAGTCGGCACGGCAACGATTGTCGTTCGAGCCACTGACAAACACGGAGTCTCGACCGGCACCGATGGAAACCCAGATGCCACCTTCCATGTGTCGGTGAGTGCGAAGCCGGTCTTCACGTCGGCAACTGCCGTCAATGTTGCTGAAAACACGACAGCCGTGCAGACGGTTGTCGCGACGGATGCTGACGTTCCTGCTCAGACCGTGACTTACTCGATCTCCGGTGGAGCCGACAAAACGAAGTTCAACATCACGACTGGCGGCGTTTTGACCTTCAATTCGGCACCGAACTTTGAACTTCCGACCGATGCCAACACCGACAATGTCTATGCAGTCCAAGTCAAAGCCGACGACGGCAACGGTGGTACGACCACGCAGAACATCAACGTGACGGTGACTGCGGTCAGCGATAATAGTCCGGTCTTTACATCGGCCGCAGCGGTCGAGGTCAACGAGAACGCGACTACTGTACTCACCGTGGTCGCGACCGACGCTGACCTTCCGGCCCAAACCGTGACCTATTCGATTTCGGATGGAGCGGATAAGGACTTGTTTGATATCACCAGCGGCGGCGTGCTGACCTTCAAATCGGCACCGAATTTTGAAGCTCCGACCGACGCAGGCACCAACAACGTCTACGCCGTCCAAGTGAGCGCCAATGACGGCGCTGGTGTTTCGACAACTCAAGACATCAACGTCACTGTGACAGCGGCCAACGACAACAGCCCGACGTTTATTTCGTCTCCAACGATTGATGTCACAGAAGGCAACACGGCTGTCGGAACCGTGTTGGCTACGGATGCCGATCTGCCAACTCAAACCGTGATCTATTCGATCATCGGTGGAGCGGACAAAGATTTGTTTGACATCACGACTGATGGTGCGCTGACCTTCAAGTCAGCACCGAGCTTCA
>JAPLNX010000354.1 GCA_026400935.1 Planctomycetia bacterium
ACCTACACCGGCAAACCGACACAATCGCAGCCCGTAGCTCGGTTCTGCCCACCGCACCGGCGCATCACCCGCACCACAAAAATCCAACAAGCCGCACTCCAAATCTAATGGCAGGTTATTTCTTGGTCGTGGCACTAGGCAATCAGTCATCGCACTTCCGCACCACGCATTCCAACACGACGGTAAACGTGCTGCCTCTGCCAAGCTCGCTGGTGACGTTGAGTGTGCTGCGGTTCTTTTCGAGGATTGCCTGTGACAGCGCGAGTCCCAAGCCGATGCCGCGGGGTTTAGTGGATCGAAATGGCTCGCGGATGTGTGGCAAGTTCTCAGGTGCGATACCGCATCCGGTGTCGTTCACCGAGACTTCAACGCGGTGTTGAACAAGCTGAGCGGAGAGCGTCAGTCTTCCGCCCGTGGGCATCGCTTCACAGGCATTGCGGATCAGGTTGTCGAAGACGATCGACAATTGCTTGTCGTCGGCGAGTGCGTGAGGTAAGTCCAAAGGAACCTGATTGATCAGTTCGACGTTCTCTGGTCTTGATTCGAGCGCAGCCGAATTCTTGAGGCAGTCTGGGACTGACATCGGCTGCAAGTTGGGTGAAGCGAGCTTCGCAAACTCGGAGAGCGCGGTAATCACGGAATCGGACAAGGCGACTTGCCGCTCAATTCGTTCCAAATGTTCGGCGATCTTTTCCGGCGCTGCGTTTTTCGCATTACGCAGAAAGTACACCGACGTCCGCATCACATTGAGCGGATTACGCAGTTCATGTGCGACTCCGCCCGCAACTCGCCCCAATGCGGCGAGTCGTTCGACTTGCATCAAACGATCGTTGGACGCCGCTTCGTAAGCATCTTGAATGATCGCGAGGTCGAGATCGAGAAGCGTGTTCATTGACCGCATCGTGGCGGCAAGTTCGTCAATGCCACGTTCCATCGGCCAATGTTTTCTGAGCGATCGGAGCAAACCGTTCCGCAATCGGGACACGGCCGCTTCGACATAGATTTGCTTTAAGCCGATTTTGACATGCCGATAACCGACTCGAAAACGCCGCTCGGCGTACGCCAAGTCATACGGGCCAGTGACGAGTTCGTGGAGCCAAGTTCTCAATGAGACCTTCAAGCGTGCCACTTGAGCACCTCCGCCGGTGATCACTTTGCGAGTCGCTTCGTGCTCGGCGATTTCGCGATAAAAGTCATCCGCAAGTTCGTCGAACGACAGCTCAACGATCGCGCCGGCAACGCGCACACGCTCCGCATCCTCCGTAGTCCAAGCGACATAACGTTGGATGTCCTGGTATCGCTCAAAGAGTTCATCGACTCGCAGTTCAAACGCCACAATCTGTTTCCTCATGCCTTCAAATGCCAGGCAAGGGTGCCCAACCTCAACCACAGAATCAACACCGCGCACATTTTAATGGTCTTGTTCCCAGACAAGGCTGGCGCGGTGTTGCTGGAATCTTTGTCAAAAGCTCATCTCTTAGCACTGGCACATCACGTGGAGCCACAATTCCCAGTCGGACTTGGTTCCCTCTGATGCTGATGACTCGCACGACAATGTTGTCACCAATGAGGATTTCTTGATTCAGCTTGCGGGACAAGACTAACATTTCTGCGCTCCTTCGTTGTTAGTGATCGGCGAAGACGTTGACACCATTGACCAGAAGCCTCGCGCCTCCAAACTTGAGGACGAAGCACATGGCGCTTGTCATAAACAGCGAAGATTGCGCCGAAACGAAAAACACTTCACAATAGATGCCGATCGCGCGAAGACGCACATAATGCGCGCTCAATGGCTCCCACTGGTGTGGCACGAGCTTCGCATTCAAGTGGCTGCTCACCTTGAAACTGCCAAATCTGGCAATGTCACTCGTTGTCAAATCGTCCCGAATTTCCCGCCCCATTCCCCGCGAGTTGTTCCCCGCTCGGCCTTCACTCAGAATGCGGACGAATTCGACGCGATCCCTCAAAGCGACTCCTATGCCGAACAACCAAGTGCAGCCAAACCTGCCGACGCACATTCTTGTCATCGAAGATGATGCCGACACACGCTGCAACCTGATCGACATCTTGCAGCTTGATGGCTTTGAAGTGCTTGCCGTTCCGTCATTCACAGCCGCTCAGCGAGAAGCGAACTGGTTGGCCTACTTCGCGATCGTGCTCGATCGCAAGCTCCCTGACGGCAATTCAGAAACGTTCCTGCCACAATTGAAACAGCTCGCTCCACAAGCAGCGGTCGTCATCGTTACTGGCTATGAAGAACTCAGCGGTGCCATCGCCGCTCTTCGGAACGGTGCCTCCGATTACCTCATCAAGCCGGTCGATGCTGACACACTGCGAGCACGACTGCGACAACTAGCAGAAAAACGACGGGCAGAATTGGAACTGAAAGCAGCGAACGCTCGCATGCTGCAGGCCGAACGACTTGCCGCCATTGGGCAAATGATGACCGGGCTTGTCCACGAAAGTCGTAACGCACTGCAACGTAGCGAAGCCTGTTTGGAAATGCTCAGCCTCAATCTTCAAGGACAACAAGACTCGTTGGAATTAGTGGCTCGCGTTCAGAAGGCTCAAAAGAAACTTCATGAATTGTTTGAAGAAGTTCGCAATTACGCCGCTCCGATCAAACTGCAAAGAACCGAACACGATCTCCGCGAGATACTCGAAGAGACCTGGGACAACCTCGTCTGGTCGCGACAAAACCGCAAGATTTCGTTTGTCCTTCCGAAGTCAGGCGCATCAGCACGCTGTTCCGTCGATGCTAGCCGACTCGAACAAGTCTTTCGTAACATCTTTGAAAACTCGCTTGCCGCTTGCGCCGATCCCGTGTGCATTGAAGTGACATGGACCCGAACCACACTCAATGGCAGCCCCGCCTGGCAACTCAATTTCGTGGACAATGGCCCTGGACTGTCACCGGAACAACGAGCAAAAATCTTTGAACCGTTCTTTACGACGAAGCCAACCGGCACAGGACTCGGAATGGCAATCAGCCAGCGCATTATCACCGAACATGACGGCACGATCACTGTCTGCGACTCGCGTTCTGAAGGAACGGAAATCATCATCACTCTCCCGGCAGCATCAACATCGCCGAGTTGATTTCACGACAGACAGACTGAGGACGACATGAGTGTTAACGCTCCGACTTCGCGACGTGGTTTTCTCTCGGTAGCCGCCAGCGGTGCGATCGCCGCATCCACGGCTAGTTCGGCCTTATTGAAGGCGCGAGCCGACTCAACATTTGCCATTGGCCAGAAGCCGAAGTTACCCGCATTCCCACCGACCGCAGATACGGTCATTGTCCTCTGGATGGCGGGAGGCATGGCACATACAGAAACGTTCGATCCGAAACGATATGCGCCATTCGAGCCAGGAATGAAAGCGGATGATGTTCTCAGCACCTTTCCGTCGATCAAGACCGCCGTAGACGGTATCGAGATCAGCGAAGGCTTTGAGAAAGTCGCCAGCATCCTCGATCGCGGGACGTTGATCCGATCGCACGTACTCGCTGACCTTGGAGTCATTCTGCATTCGCGGCATCAATATCATTGGCACACAGGCTACGAGCCACCGCAGAACGTGACTGCTCCACACATCGGTGCGTGGGTCGCTCACGCGCTGGGGCCGAGGAATCCCGCCGTTCCAGCGTTCATCGACATTGGCCAAGGCTACGATGGAAACGGTGAATCGGAAGAACTCAAGGCGTTTCAAACCGGCGGGTGTCTCGGTGCCGAGTTCAATCCTTTCCGTGTCCCCGATCCTCGGCAAGCGATCAACATTGTGCGACCACCGGCTGGCATGAGTGCCGAGCGATTTCGCCGCCGCTACGACACGTTTCGCAAAATGATCGCCGACGGTAGTGGATCGAAGAATCAGACCGACGCGCAACGAGGGGCGTTGCTCCGATCTATTGAGCAGGCTCATCGGCTCATGGAGTCTTCGGCAGCAAAAGCGTTCGACTTGTCGCTCGAACCCAAGGAATCGTTCGATATCTACAACACTTGCAAGTTCGGCCTCGGCTGTTTGCTGGCACGGCGACTGACGGAAGAAGGCGCTCGATACATTGAAGTGACGACTGAGTACGGCCCCTTCTTGCAGTGGGACACTCACGAAAATGGGCACACTCGCTTGGCTAAACTGAAGTCTGAAATCGACGCACCGATCGCACAGCTCGTGATTGACCTTGAGCAACGCGGGCTGCTCGACCGCACGCTAATCGTTTTGGCCAGCGAATTCAGCCGCGATTGCCTGCTCGAAGGCAAACCGGAAAAACCAGTCGGCAATCAAGTCGATCAACCGGCAATTCTCAAAGAACAAAAACACTACGGCATGCATCGCCACTTCACAGGCGCGTCGAGTGTGCTCACTTTCGGAGGCGGAATAAAACGAGGCTTCCTTTACGGCAAAACCGCCCTTGAGCGGCCTTGCACGACGATCGAAAACCCGATCAACGTGACCGATCTCCACGCTACCATGCTACATGCACTTGGTATCCCGCCCGACTACCACGTCAACGTCGAACAACGCCCGTTCTATGTCACCCAAGATGGCAAGGGCCGAGCTCGTATGGAACTCTTCGCGTGATTAGTCCAACAAAATCGGAAGCGAGAGTCCTTTGACTCCGATTGGATGTGTGATTGCTGCCGCCTCTTGTCTTTAGCGCTAGTACCACGACCGAGAATTGATCCTCCATAAAAAGCGAGTTTGTGTCATTACTGCATCACCTTTAACGGAGGGTGGTGCGATGCCAAGGAAGGCAGTGCGGATTGAGGCGACGGAGCGGCAACTGGAAATCCTGC